>JAFXZM010000014.1 GCA_017541275.1 Oscillospiraceae bacterium
ATTGCATGGGAAGACAGAGCTGTACCAAGTTTGCCCGCCAATGATCTCTGCCTGAACCGACTGAAAGAGAACGAAGCCGTCGAGCTCCGGCAAAGTGCCTGCCGGAAACGCGGTCAGCAATCTGCGGAGCTGTTCAAAGCCGGGCTGCACCTGATCTTTCATATGACCGCCGACCGTTTTCAGCTTGATTCTCATGATCTCCTCATTATGATATAAGGCGTATTCATGGATCGAATCCAGCAAAAATACGCAGAACGCGCCGTTATACCCTGCATCTTTATAGTTTTGGACTGCTTCGTGCAGTCCTTTTTCTTTTGTACCCTTGCGGATGCGGTCCTCTGCTTTATCAGCCAGATCATTGATGACAGGCAGATTCGCCGCAAGCTGATTGATCTGCTGCACGGCTTGCGTGAAGGTGCATTCGGCTTCGGTATTGTCTGCGCGAAAATGAATAGTTGTCTTTGCCGGATCGAAGCGAAATTTCAGGTTCATAGTGGGTGTTCCTCCCCGTTTTTTATTTCCATTATACGATTAAGTAGGGCGTTTGTCAAGCCAAAATCCAATAATAAACTAGTTTTTATTTTGTGATACTAATTATTTTATAGTTTAAGACGGAAACGTGTTTGCATTTTGCAGCAAAATACGCTACACTGGATAATACGGCACAAAGCCGCCAGTAACTTGACAACTGAATAGCAGAAAAAGCATGGTGAGAATCGAGAGGATGGTGATGCAATGATCAGAGACAGTCCGCACATATATGGGGTAACGAATTGTTACCGCATCGCTCCAGCACTGATTCGGGGCAGGTAAAAAAGAAAGGAGGGATTCAATGACAGACGAAAAGACAATGCAGCAGGAGTTCCCGCTGAAACTGATTCACATGGATGAGGTCGAAGCGACCGACACAAAGTGGCTCTGGTATCCATACATCCCATACGGCAAGATCACGATCATCCAGGGTGATCCGGGCGAAGGCAAGACGACTTTGGTGCTGCACTTGGCGGCAGCGCTGACACGCGGAAAGATGCTCGGTTCCGAAGAACATCAGGAGTCAGTGACAGTGATCTATCAGACAGCGGAGGACGGTCTGACAGATACGATCAAGCCAAGACTGATCGCCGCAAATGCTGACTGCTCCCGCGTGCTCGTGATAGACGAAACGGAGCAATGTGTTTCGATGACAGACGGGAGACTGGAAGCCGCAATTCAGCAGACCAATGCTCGGCTTGTGATTCTTGATCCGATTCAGGCTTATCTCGGCGCGGCGGTGGATATGCACCGGGCGAATGAAGTCCGCCCGATCATGGCGCATCTCGGAAACATCGCGGAGAAATACGGTTGTGCCATCGTGCTGATCGGACATATGAACAAGTCATCGGGGCAGAAAGCGTCCTATCGCGGACTTGGCAGCATTGACTTTGCGGCGGCGGCCCGGAGCGTACTGATTGTTGCTCGGGACAAGGAGAATCCGCAGGTGCGCGTTATGATCCACGCCAAGAGCAGCCTCGCGCCGGAGGGAAAACCGGTTGCATTTGAACTCGACAAGGGCAACGGCTTCCGCTATATCGGAGAGTATGACGGTGATCCGAACGAATTGCTGTCTGGCTCCGGAGGAAAGAAGAAAGGCAAGCTCGCAGAACAGTTGTTGATGCATGAATTGAGAGAGGGCGCAAAATCGCAAAAGGAGATTCTTGCACGCGCCGAGGAATGCGACATTTCTAAACGGACAATGGTTGCTGCGAAAAAAGCACTCGGCGTTCAGTCAGAGAAGAAATCGGATGGATGGTATTGGTCGCTGCCGGATGGTAACAATGCAAGGATGCAAGAATGCAAAGACAAGGAAATTTTGCATCCTTGCAATGTTGAACAGGAGGGGGAGATAAATGGGACAGAAGATTCCGAAGAACGCGCTGCCGCTGTATCTGCCGCGGAACCATGTGAACAGCCTGCTTGCAACACTTGATCTCATCATTCACGCGGATGAGAAAAACGAAATGGCAATCTCGGCGCAGAAACTCAAGGACAAGATTCTGCGGTATGGTAAGGCGTTCCAATCGAACGGCGAAGATTGTGTGTCGATTCTCCTTTTTCAGAACGAAATTCTCCCGCTGCTGAAAATCCTGCTGTTGATCGTGTCAGTCAAGGTGGATGCAGTCAGGGATTATTATCCGATCATCGAACACAAACAGAAAGGATGAGTGCAATGCCGAAGGGAATCAAGAAGCGAACTGCCGCAACGGTGCGTGCAGAAATGGAAAAGCAGGCAGCTGCGATCAATGATACGCGCGCTGCAATCAAAAAGGCGAAAGAGGATTATGAGAACAAGGCAAGACAGATGCGCGATGATCTGAAAGCGAAGGAGAAGCGACTCGGCGAACTGCAAAAAGAGTTCAAGCAGCTGATGCAGGACGAGCAGAGAGAAGCCCTTTCCGCGATGATGTTCAACGGCGATCTGACGCCGAGCGATATCAATGCAACACTCAATGCGCTGGGCACTTTGTTCTCCGGTCAGGGGGATAAAACGGCGGCAATTCAGAGATTGCAGGCAATCGCCGACGAGCAGGACAACTCCGCGATCTCGAACCTGGTCAGCGAGATCGGCAATGAGAACAGGTGAGCGCGGGGGCCTGGGGCATCACCAGCTGCGGAGCAGAAAAACGCCCTCTGGATTTTGAATCCAGCCCGATTCAGTAGTGGATGCGCAAGTGTCCGCTACTGACATTGGGTGAACATAGGTGCTAAAGTACCGAAACGGTAGGTCAGGTGAAGAAGAGAGGGGAAAATGACAGTGGAGAGGTTTAGTATCAGCTTTACGCTCGGAAAAGCAAGTGCCGCGCACGGTGCAAATGTCAATCACAACAACCGGAAGTTCCTTGCGGACAACATCAATCCGGCGGAGACTTCAAAAAACATCAGCTATAAGATGCAAACGGTCGAAAGCGCCTATGAGGAACTGTTCGGAGAAGCAGTCAGAGAGTATAACGAGAAGCAAAAACGCCCTTGCCGCCGGATTACAGACTACTATTCGCACATCGCAAACGGGCATCGGGAGGAGCCATTCTATGAAGCGGTCGTGCAATTCGGAGATTGCAGGACGGTGCAGCCGGGGACACAGCGGTGGTATGCGGCGCAGACGATGCTCAATGATTACATGATAGCTTTTGAAAAGCGGAATCCCAATCTTTTCGTTTTCAATGCTGTCATGCATCTGGATGAAGCCTCGCCGCATTTGCACATCGACTTCATTCCGTTCTATACGAAAGAACGGCAGCGCGGACTGAAAAAGGGTGTGTCGATGCGGGCGGCTTTGATTGAGCAGGGCTTTGTTCCGGAGCATAACGGCAAGAATCAGCTGACCTTGTGGGAGGAATCGGAGCGCAAAGAAATGGAGTACCTTCTGCACCGGCGCGGATTCCTGCGCGAGGACAAGCACGCCGACTATGCGCACATGAGTGTCGGAGAATATAAAGCATTGCAGGATTCCTGCCGCATGGAAACGTTGCTCCGGCAGACACAGAAGGTTTCCAAAGAAGAAGCAACCCGCACTGAGGTCTACCGTCTGAAAGAAGAGTTGCAAGCGTCGCAGCAAACCTTCCGCCAACTGGAAGCGGAGAAAGAGTCTCCGTATGTGAAATTCTTTTATGCGACGGACGACAAGCAGGCATATGTGATGCAGCAACTGGAGCAAATGGGCATCCCGTTTCGCGAGACGGAGAACGGTTTTGAGGCGCAGGAGTGCCATATCAAAACGATTCGCAGTATTGAGAAGAATTATCACGGACAGCCAGTTTCATTCCGCGAACAGCTGAAGGAAGACATTGACCGCTGTATGCTCGGTGCAAAGGATTTCAGGGACTTCCTGCAAAAACTGGCGAATAAAGGATACAGTATCAAGACTGGCAAATACATTGCTGCAAAACCGTGGAATGCCGAGCGGTATATCCGGTTCAAGTCGCTTGGAGAGTTTTACAGTGAACAGGCGCTCCGGAACCGGCTGCTGTCATTGAAGGAATACGAAAAGCAGCTTGCAGAGAAGATCAAGGAAGCCGAAGCCAAGAAAGCGCCGAATGTTATGGTGCTGCTGACGGAGCGGCAATATATGGAGTGCTCCATCGAGTACCGGCTGCAGATTCGCAAGCGCAGACCGGATAAACCGCTCACATGGATGAACGATGCAGAGCTTGACAAGCTGACCGCGCTGAATGCTGCAATCAACAGCGGTGAAACGGTCGATACAATCCGACGCCGATTCCATGAGTTGACCGAGCAGGAGAAAGCGGCAGAGCGTGAAGTCGAAAATCTGGGGTACATGAGTGAGAATTACACTGAAAGAATTGCAACAGCCCGCAAACATCTGGAAGAAGTCCGGGCAGAACTGAAAGAAGCTGCCGAGAGACTTGAAATGGTGGAGAAGATCATGAACGGCACCTATGTGCTGGATATGCTGAACAATGTGTTTGACCGCAAGCGTTCGGAGATCATTCCGAACGGATACTACAACGCAAATACGGGGGTGAGAAGAAGATGAATCCGCACGAATTTTGCATAACAGACCGACCTGAAACCGATAATAGACTGAGAAAGGGGCTGGCAGAATTTGCTGATTTACAACAGAGAACCGCAGGGATTCATCGAAGTGTGGATGACGAACGAGGAGCAGGAGACAATCGACCGCAAAGAGCTGACCGCGCAGATCCTGGAAGATGCCGGTCATCCGAAGAAGTGCAAGGTCGTCTATTTCCTTTCGGGCAGTGCCAATCTGACCGAGTGCATGAGCAGTCTGCTGCGTAAAAATGTGAGGGCATGAGATTTGTATACTTTGCCGATTGTATTTTGACACTGCTTATGTTACAATGATGTTAGCATATATCAGAATACCAAAATAACATTGTATGAAAGGAGACCAACATGGGCGACCAACTGCACATCGCCGGTTACTGCCGCATTTCCGTCGATGACGAGCTTGACCGTGACAATACCTCAATCGAGAACCAGAAAGCGATCATCGCGGACTATGTGAGCAAGAAGTTTCCGGCGGCAGACCTCGATTTCTACGAGGACCGCGACCGCTCCGGCTATACCTTTGAGCAGCGCGAGGGCTATCAGGTATTGCGGCGGAAGATGATGCGGCACGAGTACGATATCCTCATCATCAAGGATTTCTCGCGCTTTTCGCGCCGCAACAGCAAAGGTCTGGTTGAGCTGGAAGACCTGCGCGATGCCGGAATGCGTATCATCTCGATCGGGGACAGCATCGACTATCCGACCTTTGATGATTGGACAGCGATCCAGTTCCGCTTCCTCATCAATGAGATGCCGGTCACGGATACCTCGAAGAAGGTACGCTCGGTTGTGAAGCGGCGGCAGGAGGAAGGACGCTGGATCTGCGCAGTTCCCTACGGTTACATCATGACGAACAGCAAGACGATGCAGTTTGAAGTGGATGAGCCCGCCGCAGAGGTTGTACGCGAAATCTTCCGGCTTTACAGCGAGGGCTGGGGCTATAAGCGCATTGCCAATCACCTCACCGATCAGCATATTCCGACACCGCGCATGGCAGAGAAAACCCGCCGTGAAGCGCAGGGCGAGGAATGCAATCTGCGCGGCAAGCAGGAATGGAGTCTTGTGACAGTCAGCGAGATACTCCGAAATGACTTCTATATCGGCACGCTGCGGCAGGGCAAATACCGCCGCAAGAAGATCAACGGCTGCGACATGAAGCTGCAAGAGACCGATCATCTTGTATTCGAGGACAATCACACGCCGATCGTAGATTACAAGCTGTTTGCGGGCGTGCAGGAGCAGATCGCACAGCGCACGCGCTCCAATTACCGCGGCGTGAAGAAGTATGACAATGTGTATTCGGGCTATTTGTTCTGCGGCGACTGCGGCAGCCCGATGTTCTCCATGAGCCGTGCCGACCTTGCGCCTGCATACCGCTGCGGAACCTATCACAGACGCGGCAGCAAGGCGTGCAGCTCGCACCATACCCGCTGTGATATGCTCGACGGTCTGCTCAAACAGTTCATCCAGAAAGTGCGCGACAACTCCGAATCAATGCTTGAAAAGTTGCAGGAATCCATTGACCGCGAACGCAATGAGACCTCATCGAGCAAGTCGGTTGTCGAGGTACTGAATCAGCAGATCGAGGACACCCGCGCCGAGATCAAGATGCTTGCACGGCAGCACGTTCGCGACATTGCAAAGCATCCGGAGCGCGAGGATATGCTAGAAGAAATCTACACGGAGCAGATCGACGAGCTGACGCTCCGGATCGAGGGACTGCGCAATCAGATGCAGCTTGCTGCCGATAAGCACAATATGATCGTCAATGTCAACCGCACTGCGAAAACGGTCATGGAAGTGTTTGACACGATTCTCAGCAAGGACAGCCTGACGAAAGCCGATGTCGATTTCATTATTGAGCGCATCACGGTCTATGAAGATCACATCGACATCAAACTCCGGCCTGATATTGATATGCTGCTGAAAACCGGCACGATGCCGGAGCGCAATTACGAAGAGACAGCCGCAAATTTTCTCGATGACACTGGGATTACAGAAGAATCGTCACAATTTGCCGTTGTTACGACAAGCACCGGCAAAATTCTCAGTGTCAATGTTTTCAGTGACGGCGACCCTCTTGAAATATACACGAGCCCGGAGGGGGAAGTAATATTCCGGAAGTACTCTGTACTGGGAGAAATGGGAGAGAACGCGGTACAGGTAGCAGAGATCATGCAGCGGCTGGCTGGCTGCGGGGTACTGGTATTCGACCGCGATCATGTTGTAGCGGCGGCGGGCGTACCGAAGCGGGAATATCACGAGCGGCGCGTATCGCAGATGCTGGAGGAGCTGATGGAGAGCCGGCACCAGTATTACGCAGCGGAGCCGGAGCGCGGGAAGCATCTGCGGCCGGTCGAGGGCATGGGGCGGAGTGCCTTTGCATGTCTGCCGATTCTGACGGCAGGGGACGTAACGGGAGCAGTGGCATTTCTGGACCCTGCGGAGCCGGCACAGGTGACGGTTCCGAGTGATCTTCAGCGTTCACTGATTTCCGCGGCGGCGCAGTTTCTGGGACGGCAGATGGAGTCGTGAGGCAGCATTCAGAAGCCCGGCAAAAAGCGATGCACTCCGTTTTTGCGGAGCGCATCGCTTTTGATTATTGAGATTCAAAGGCCGGGGCAATACTTATTTCGGCCGTCTTGCATTGGCAAGCATGAGCTTGACGCGGTTTTCCTGATTGACGCGCGTTGCGCCGGGGTCATAGTCGATCGCAGTGATATTGGCATGGGGGTAGGCATTTTTGATGACGCGCATCATACCTTTCGCGACGATATGATTCGGCAGGCAGCCGAAGGGCTGCGTGCAGATAATATTTTCGGTTCCGGTTTCGGCGAGTGCAGCCATCTCAGCGGTAATGAGCCAGCCCTCGCCCATATTCACGCCCTGATTCATATACTTGTCGGCGCAGCGGCGCAGATGCTCGAAGTCATGCGGCGGGTCGAATACGCCGTGTTTTCTGACGGCTTTGATCTGCTGCTTCTGCATTGCATAGATTGCCTTATAGCCGATCATGTTCACCACTGCATTTTTCCTGAAATTATGGTACAGTTTTCCTTCGACGCCGGCACTGACCGCGCAGTACATCACAAATTCGAGCAGCGAGGGGATGACCGGCTCACAGCCCTCCGAGAGGAGGTAATCCTCCAGATGATTATTGGCAAGCGGCGAATATTTGACATAGATTTCTCCGACGATGCCGACGCGGATTTTATTGCGCTTGGTACGCGGGATCGCGGCAAAGTCATCGAGAATGCGCTTATAATTGCGCTTGGTATGCAGGAATTCTCTGGTTGAGAACATTTTTTCAAGCCGCTTCTGCCATTTTTGCAGCACGCGGTCTGTCATGCCTTTTTTCTTTTCATAGGGTCTGCACTGATTGGAGATCATCATAAGCAGATCGCCGTAGAGGACGGCATAGAGGAACTTGAGAAAGATCGGTGCAGTGAGCTGAAAGCCGGATTTCGGGTCTTTTTCGAGGCCGGAGAAATTCAGCGAAATGACAGGGACCTGCGGGAACGGCTCAGCGAGCGCCTTGCGGAGCAGGTGAATATAATTTGAGGCACGGCAGCCGCCGCCGGTCTGCGTGATGAGCAGCGCGGTTTTGTCCGGGTCATAGCGGCCGGATTTCAGCGCCTCCATGAACTGTCCGATGACGAGCAGCGCAGGGTAGCATGTGTCGTTGTGGACATTTTTCAGACCCTCGTCCACGACAGCGCGGCTTGCCGTGCGCAGCAGCTCACAGTGATAGCCGTAATACTTCAGCACATTGATGAGAAGCTGAAAATGAACCGGCAGCATGTCCGGCACAAGAATGGTATGGGTTTTCTTCATTTCCGGTGTAAACCGTGCTGGCATATTTTACCTCCGCAAATAACGTATCTGATTGGCGTTATGGGTGCGTCATGACAGCGCGTATCAGCAGGCTGACTGCGCATGGAGCATTTCGCCGCCTTCAATCAGAAGTCGATCTGATAGGGAAAACCGTACGCCTGAATTTTCTCCTTTTTGGGTTTTTTGAGCGTCATGGGCAGCGTATGGTAATAGAGATTGCCCTCTTTATCAACGATCTGCGCCTGAAAGGGATGACAGGTGATATGCTCCTCCCTGCAAAGCTGCCGGAAGGCCGAAAGGAAGACCTCAAAGAGCTCATTTTCGGGATTCAGAGAGATTTCGTGCATTTTTTTATGCATGAATCTCTTTTTCTTTTCGGTGATAACGAACGGAAGCTCAAAATCCTTTTCACTGAGCGAGATAAAGCCGCTGATGACAGCCTTGCCCTCGATCCGTTCATAATCGCCGCTGCGTGCTGCGATGCGCGCCTGTTCCTCGATCAGGTCAACATATTTTCCGGCGAGATTCCGCGCCTGATGATATCTGCGGCTTTTGAAATCGGTTTCCATATCGCCGTGCAGTCTGACCTCGGCGCGAAGCTGATCTATAAATTTCATTTGCATCATCCCTCTGAACTGTTCTGAACCGCTGCTTTTTTCTGTATTGCAGACACAGTTATTATAGCACATTCCGCAGAAAAATGCAACCGGTATTTTCAAGAAAGCACGGCAACAGCATTTACTTCTATTTTGTGCCTCCGGCGGATTGATAGTGTGGACACTGTCCCTTGGGCGGAGTTTGAGTGAGTTTGCGATGCAAACTCATAGCGAAGCGAGCGAGAGCCTCATTATCAATGCACCGCAGATACCACATAAAAAGGAAATGCTGTTGCCGTGATGAATTTGCGATGCCCTCTTGCGCAAATCGTGATTTTATGGTATACTGATTATGGGCAGGCATAGACTGCTGTTCCGGCACTGAAGCCCTGCCCGAATGCTACTTAACAGGGAAATGAGGTCGATCTTATCTATGAAACTGATCTTTGCAGTGGTCAACGGCGATGACAGCGCCGCTGTCTCCAAAGCGCTTGCAAAAAACGGATTCCGTGCGACAAAGCTGGCATCCTCCGGCAGCTTCCTGAGCTCCGGCAATACGACCTTTCTGATCTGTGTCGAGGAGGAGCAGGTCGATGCCGTCATCAGCGTCGTGCAGCAGAAATGCCACCACAGAAAGCAGTTTGTCCCCTCAACACCGACCTACGGCTCACCTGCGACCGGCCAGATGCCGTCCATGCCGCTGGAGGTACCCGTCGGCGGCGCTACGGTGTTCGTCACGAACATCGAACGGTTTGAGAAGCTGTGAGCGGGCAGATTACGCCTGTCCCGCAGATCGCCGGAAATGCTGTCCTGCTTGACGAGCTCGGACAGATGAAGCAGAAGGCGCATCTGCCCCACGCGCTGCTGCTGCACGGCCCGGAGGGCTGCGGCAGAAAGCTGATCGCGGAATGGTTCGCGATGCTGGTGCTTTGTGAGGAGACAGGCCCTGCGCCTTGCGGCCGATGCAGGAGCTGCCGCCTGATCCGCAGCCGCGCACACCCCGATGTGACCCTTGCGGAGCATTCCGGCAAGCGCGGCGGCTATTCTGTCGAGACCGTCCGCCGGATCCGCGCAGATGCGGCGATTTTGCCAAACAACGGCGATATGCGCATATTTATGTTCTGCGATGCCGACGGCATGAGCGTTCAGGCGCAGAATGCACTGCTGAAATCGGTCGAGGAGCCGCCTGCACATGCCTGCTTTGTGTTTACGGCGCTGACGCCCGGTGTGCTGCTGCCGACGCTGCTCTCACGGATGACGGCAAAGGCGGTGTTTCCGGTCACGCGCAGCGAATGCATCGAGGCACTGACGCAGCGCGGCTATGCATCGGACGACATCCAGGCTGCGGCATCCCGGTTCGGCGGCAATATCGGCCGCTGCATCACCTATCTGGAGGACGAAGCCGTGCGGACGGCGACCGACCGCACCGCGGCAGTGACCGAAGCCCTCGCAGATCAGAATGAATATGAGCTGCTGCGGCTGCTGACGGCGGCTGCGGCAGACAAAGAACAGCTCCGGAAAACACTGGAGCTGCTTGATATCCAGATCCGCGATGCGGCGCTGCTGACACTGAACGGCGATTTTCCGTTCATGGGCTGCGACCGCAGCTCTGCGGAGCGGCTTTCCGCTCGCCTCACGCCCCGGCGCACATCGCGTCTGCACGGCGCAATCGCCGAGACCTTTGCCGATCTTGACGGCAATGTGGGTGCTGTGCTGGCCGTGACGGCGCTCTGTGCGGCGCTGCTGGATGCATGAATTTTTCACAAGTGTTTGGATGGTTGGAGAACTATGATTGAAGTAATCGGAGTCAAATTCAAAAGCGGCGGAAAAATGTACTATTTTGCGCCGGGAGACCTGAATCCCGCAGAGGGAAGCTATGTCGTGGTCGAAACGGCACGGGGCGCCGAATGCGGAGAGGTCGCGGCGCGGCGGCATGCCGTGCAGGAGGACAGCATTACCGCACCGCTCAAGCCGATTCTGCGCCTCGCAACTGACGAGGACATGCAGATCCTCGAAAAAAACCGCGCTTATATGGCCGATGCCTTCCGCATCTGTCAGGAGCGCATCGAGGCCCGTTCGCTGCCGATGCATCTGGTCGATGTCGAATGCGGCTTTGACAGCAATAAGCTCATTTTTTATTTTACGGCAGAAGCGCGCGTCGATTTCCGCGAGCTGGTGAAGGATCTCGCAACGGCATTTCATGTCCGCATCGAGCTGCGGCAGATCGGCGACCGGGATGAGGCAAAGCTGCTCGGCGGTCTGGGCATCTGCGGCAGAGAATTCTGCTGCAAGGGCTATCTCAACAATTTTCAGCCGATCTCCATTAAAATGGCAAAGGAGCAGGGGCTTGCGCTCAACCCGACAAAGATTTCCGGCGCCTGCGGCAGACTGATGTGCTGCCTGCGCTATGAAAGCCCGGTCTACGAGGAGCTTATCAAGCTCACCCCGAAGGTCGGCTCAACGGTGATTCTGCCGGGCGAGCCGCCGGTGAGAGCCTATGTCATGGAGGCCAATCTGGTCACGGGCAATCTGCGCGTAAAGCCGGAAAATTCCGACATGCCTGTCACGGTCAGCCGCGATCAGGTCGAGCGGCTTCAGGATGTGAGCCGCCGCATGACAAAGGACGATCTGCGCGATAAGCGCTCCGGCAATGCCGGCGGACAGAATCCGCGGAATGCACAGCCCGCAAAGCCCGCGCAGGAAAGTGATGCCGAAAAGCAGCAGTCCGCGCAGGAGCAGGGCGGCAGCCGTCAGCAGCGGCAGCAGCGCCGCCAAAAGCCGTTCGCGCAAAAGCAGCAGCAGAATCCCGCAGCGGACAGTGCAGAGGCAGCGCCGGTGCAGCTTGCTGCGCCAATGCAGCCTGCTGCGCCAATGCAGCTTGCTGCGCCGGTGCAGCTTGCTGCACCTGAACAGCCCGTGCCGGCAGCAGCACAGAGCAACGTACTGCATCCGGAATTCGGGGAGAAGCAGCAGCGGAATCAGCCGCCTGCACCCGCCGTACAGCCCCGCCGGAGCACGCAGTCATTCGATGATATGGACTTCACGGAGCACCGTGCGGTCGTAGAGCACCCCGAGCTTGCCGCAGAACAGGCACAGCAGCGGCAGCAGAATCAGCGCCCGCATGACGGCAGCCGCCGCTTCCACCGCGATAACCGGAACCGCCGTCCGCAGAATCACCGCGGCGGCAGGGGTGAGGGCAATTCTCAGAAATCTGAATCATAACAGCCGGTACGGGGGAGGAGTTGCGTATGTTTTGCCGGAAATGCGGAAATGAGCTGAATGACGGCGAGACCGTCTGCGCTGCATGCGGTGCGTCTGTCCGGAAGCAGGGCAGTGCCGCGCCGGTGCATCCCGTTCCGGCCGTTCCTGACGAGGAGCCGCTGCCGGTTCCGCCGCCTTCGGTTTACCCAGTTCCGCCGGAGCTGATGCCGCAGGGATATGCGTATCCTTCGCCGTATCCGCCGCCCTATCCGTATGCACAGCCGGCGCAGCCGCGGGAGCGGGCATCGCTTCCGGTGCGGATGCTCATGATCTTCTTTTGGGGAATCGTGCTGGTGCTGTGTGCAGAAATGCTGCTGGGGCCGCTCTTTGAGGGCGCGGTGCTGAAGGAGCGTTTTTACGGGGATTCAGACAGCTCGCAGCAGTCTGAGGTGCGCCGGCAGCCGGAATTTGAGACCTACAGCCTGCTGACTCCGGCAATGGGCGTGCTTCTGCGGCAGGATATGGAGCACGAGGCAGAGGAGCTGGGTGACTATCGCAGGCCGCCGTTCCCGAATCCGTGCATCCCGTCGTTTATCCTGTCGGTCATGGAGCTGGATTCCGCAGCAGAATGGGGCAGGCTGAGCGATTTTGACTATGCCTGTGTGTTCGGCGGTGTGATTCTCTACGGCGCATCGCTGATATCGGCCGCGGTCACGCTGCTGCTGGTGCTGTTTTTCATCGTGTTCGCATTTGAAGACAGCCGCCGACGCGACTATCGCCGCATCTGGAAAAAGCTGCGCGGTGTCTGCATCGGGATGTTTGTGACCAAGCTGCTCGCCATGCTGTGTATCGCCGCAGAAATGATTGGTACAATGGATCCGGTTGACCGGTACTGTTCGGTTTACGGCATGCGGCCCGGCTTTTTCATGTATTACCCGATGCCGTCGGCACTGATCATGCTGGGTGTGCTGCTCATTCTCATTATCGCCTTTTGCGCTGTCATCCGCCGGACTGACCCGGAGCGCGATGCATATGAATATTACTGAACAAAATGCCCCCGCTGTCTGAGAGAAAGACAGCGGGGGCTTGCTTTGCAGGGTAATCAGCATATTGTCCGGAAAAGGACACCGTGCAGGGCGGTTTATGCGCCGCTGAGCATATAGCCCTTGTTGCGGACGGTGCGCAGCAGCTTCAGATGAAAGCCGTCGTCGATTTTTTTGCGCAGATAGTGTACATATACGGGGATAATCCCCGATTCGGTCACGGTATCCATGACGGCCTGCTCCAGCTCGCGCTGAGAGAGCGGGGTGCCGGCATGCGCGGCGAATACCTCAAGGATTGCACATTCCTTGGCAGAGAGCGGCAGGCGCTTGCCGCCTCTTGTCGCGATATGTCTTGCGGGATCAACGGTCAGGTCCGCGATGCAGTGCAGGCCGGAGCTGCCGCTCCGGGGCGGCTGCCGGCGGTAGGTGCGCACCATGCGCCGCACCCGCGCCATGCATTCATCCATATCAAAGGGCTTGAGCAGGTAGTCATCGGCGCCGCTGTCGAGCGCAAGAACACGGTCGGTCACGCAGCCGCGGCTGCTCAGCACCATGACAGGCGTATCCAGTGCGCGCGTGCGGAGCTCCCGCAGCACGGAAACGCCGTCCATATCCGGCAGCATCCAGTCCAGCAGAATGGTCTCAAAGCGCGGAGAATCCAGCAGCTTCAGCGCATCGGTGCCGGTGCGTGCACCGACCGGAATAAAGCCGTCGGCGCGCAGCCGTTCCGCAAGCAAATTGCGGAGGCTGTCATTCGGTACGATCATCAGTATTTCCATGAGATCACACTTTCTTTCTGTTCATTCAGGGCGGGTGAGGCTTGTCTGTATCCTTATCATAGCACCCGAAATTGAAATGAATCTGAAAAAAAGCGCCGTTCCGGCACATATTCCGCCTTCCGGTACCGTATACTACGTCAGGGAGGTGAAGCCGAATGATGAAAACACAGGCGCTGCGGATGCCCGGCGAACGGGTGCCGGCATTCTGGAAAAAGGCGTTTTTCTGGATCGTATTCAGTCTTGCGGCGGGCGGTCTTTCCGCATGGCTGACACGGGACGGCCTTGTGCGGTTTGAAACGGTGCGCAAGCCGCCGCTGACACCGCCGCGCATTGTATTCCCGATTGCGTGGACGGTGCTGCTGTTCATGATCGGTCTGGGCTATGCGATCATCCGGGAACGGACTGCGGGAACGGCCGCACGCGATACCGCGACGACGGTTTTTGCCGTGCAGATGGTCTTTTTCTTCTGCTGGATGATCTGGTTTTTCGGTCTTGGCTGGTATGGCTTTGCGGCGGTCTGGCTGGTCGGCATGATTATTTCGATCGGCGTAATGGTCAATTTTTACCGGAAGATCTCGCCCGCTGCCGCATGGCTTCAGGTGCCGTATCTGATCTGGTGCTGCTTTGCGCTGTACCTGAATCTGGGCATCTGGGTATTGAACAAATAAGCAGAAACGGTATCGCTCCGCAGTGAACTGATAATAGCGCTGTATGCCTTTATCAGTCATCGCGGAGCGATACCGGATTGATCGGGAGCAGCTGAATCGCCGATTGGCCGCTCCCGATTTTTATTCGATTGTTTCGACCTTCAGCAGATTGGTTGTGCCGGAGATGCCGAGCGGAACGCCGGCGGTAATCACAACAAGGTCGCCGGGCTCGGTATAGCCGGCGGCACAGGCCGCCTCAACCGCATGCCGAAACAGTGCATCGGTGCTCTGCTCCTCCGAAATCACCAGCGGATACACACCCCACGACATATTCATCTGCCGCTGAATCATCTCATCGGTCGTGCAGGAGATAATCGGAAACATCGGGCGGTATTTGGAGATGAGGCGGGCAGTCTCGCCGCCCTTTGTGACCGTGATGATCGCACTGGCATCGAGGTCATGCGAGGTCGTGACGGTCGCGTGTGCGATTGCATCGGCAATGGTCGCCTTGCCGTTTGTACGCGCAAGGAAGGATGCCTTATAGTCGATATTCCCCTCCGTCGTCGCGGCGATGCGCGCCATGGTTTCGACCGCCTCGACCGGATGCTGACCCGCAGCGGTCTCGCCGGAGAGCATGATCGCGCTTGTGCCGTCGTAGATCGCGTTTGCGACATCGGTGATCTCGGCACGGGTCGGGCGCGGGTTTGTCATCATGGATTCAAGCATCTGCGTTGCGGTGATGACCTGCTTGCCGGCCTCATAGCCCTTGCGGATGAGCTTTTTCTGAATATCGGGAATCTGCTCGAACGGAATTTCAACGCCCATATCGCCGCGTGCGACCATGATGCCGTCAGCGGCTTCGAGGATCTCGTCGATATTGCTGACGCCCTCCCGGTTTTCAATCTTCGCGATGATGCGGACGCCGTACCAGCCCAGGCTCTGCGTGAACTTCCGCAGATAGCGGATATCGGCGCCGGTGCGGGCGAAGCTGGCGGCGATGAAGTCAAAGCCGAGCTTCGCGCCGAATTCCAGATCCTCCATATCGGCATCGCTGAGATAGGGCATGGAGAGGTGAACGTCAGGGAAATTGCAGGATTTGTGATTGGAGAGGGTGCCGCCGTGGATGACGCGGCACTCGATATCGGTCGGGGAGACATGCTCGATGCGCAGCTCGACAAGCCCGTCGTTAATCATGACGGTATCGCCGGGCTTGACATCCTTCGCAAGCCTTGCGTAATTGACACTGCCGACCTTGCTGTCACAGGGGACATCGCGGGTTGTGAGGGTATAGGTATCGCCGTCATAGATTTCGACGCTGCCCTCCGGGAATGTCCGCAGACGCACCTCCGGGCCTTTGGTGTCGAGCATGGTCGCGATCGGCAGACCCAGCTCCTCGCGCAGCCGGACAACCCGTTCAAAGCGCACCTTGTCCTTTTCGTAATCCGCATGAGAGAAATTGAACCGGGCAACATTCATGCCCGCCTGCATCATCTGCCGCAGCACCTCATCGGTATCCGTAGCGGGCCCGAGCGTGCAGACGATTTTGGTTTTTCTCATTGTCTGTACCATAAACAGCCTCCCTGCCATTGTAATCTGAAATATGCCCCGCCGCAAGCGGGTCTGTATTTAGTATACCATATAATGCGGAAAAGTGCAATGGGAACAGAAAAATAAAATCGCCGGCTGTCGTCTGCCGATAAAGGTACCGCTCGCTTTGCAGAATACAGCCGCCTGTCAGTCAAATATCAGGCAAATGTCAGCATAGAATAGTATAGGATAGGATAGATTAGATTAGGTAAGGTTAGGATAGATCAGGTGCGGGCAAAGCATCACACAGCCGCTCCGGCTTTCCACATTCCCCGCCGGAAATGCCATGCGGATTTAACGATGTTTTTTTGCACTTATCATTAGATTTTCACATTGCAGGGTATAATAAAAGCATACCGCAAAGGAAAACCGGCAGATACCGCAAAGGGGGCGGCTGCTCTGCCTGAAATATACGAAAGAGGTGTACAGTATGTTACAGGATAACAACATGAGATTCGGCCCGCAGGACAACCGTTACGACCCGCAGGGCTACCGTCCTGAGTATCCGCAGGAATATCCGCAGGACTACCGGCAGGAGCAGCCGATGCAGCAGCCGCAGCAGCCGCAGCAGCCTGCGGGCGGCAGCTATTATTCACCGAGAAGCGGTTATCCGGCAGCGGGCAGCTACGGCGCACCCGCACCGGTCAGCTACAGCACACAGGAAACCGTGCGGCCGGAGCAGGATCTGCCGCACAGCAAAAAAAAGCCCTCCCATAAGGTGCTGAAGGCAATCGCAGTATTTGCCGGTATCGCACTGCTCTCTTACGGCTCGATCGCATGCTATAAGTACGCAACCAAGGATGACGATATCCGCAGCTTCCTCGACAGCTCGTCGGCTTCCGAGAGCAGCCGGAGCATACAGGAGGATTCCGCTCAGTCCGTGCAGGAATCCTCTGCGCAGAGCGCCGGCAGCGATGCAGACCCGAATGCAATGCATGCGAACTGGATTAACCTTGCAGCGCGGACGGATGCGATGAGCATTCCGGATATCGTGGATAAGGTCACACCGGCGACGGTCGGCGTCAGCTCGACCTTTACCTATCACGGCCAGACCTTCTCCATGTGGGGCTTCGGACAGTCTCAGAATTACGATCAGGATGTTTCCGCCTCCGGCACCGGCATTATCATGTCGGAAAACGCGGACGGCTCCTACTATATCATCACCAATGCACATGTCATTTATGACAATGATTCCCGCTATCAGATGGGTCTTGCCAAGGAAGTGCAGATCGTTCTGAACGAGGATTACTATGACGGCGAAACACAGTTCAATGCGACGATCGTGGGCTACGATATCCCGGAGGATCTCGCGGTGCTGAAAATTACGCCGAACCAGAAGCTGACCGTTGCGGAATTCGGCGACAGCGACGATCTCCGCGTGGGCGAGCTCGTCATCGCAATCGGCAACCCGCTGGGCTTTGACCTGTTCGGCTCGGTCACGACCGGTATCGTGTCTGCGCTGAACCGCGAAATCACGATCAACGACAACACCATGAAGCTGATTCAGACCGATACGGCGATCAATGCCGGAAACTCCGGCGGCCCGCTGATTAACAGCTACGGTCAGGTCATCGGCATCAACTCCTCGAAGATCAGCAGCAATTATTATGACGGCTCCGCCAGCGTGGAGGGTCTGTGCTTTGCAATCCCGATTTCCCACGCGAAGGGCGTCATCAATGACCTCATCAACCGCGGCTATGTCACCGGCAGACCGATGATCGGCATTACCGGCAAGAACATCACCGAGGAAATCTCCGCAGCGCGCGGCCTGCCGGTCGGCGTATATGTCAAGGATGTCAGCGCAGGCAGTGCAGCAGACCTCGCAGGCATTCAGGCAGGCGACGTTATCATCGCGGTAAACGGCAAGACGATCACGACCTATGAGGAACTGAACGAGATCAAGGATCAGTACAAGGCCGGCGATCAGATTACGCTGACCGTGACACGCGCAGGCAGGGATATTGACTTTACCCTGACGCTTCAGGAGAAGAAGCCCTCAATCGACGACTGATCCTGATTGATCCTTTCTGAATTCATCATACCCTTTTCAAAGATTTGCCCGCCCCGCACCGGTTCATTCCGGCGCAGGACGGGCACCTTTTTTGTCGGGTGATGTGCTCGGCGGCTGCTTTTGCTTCTACCCGATGGCCGGGCCTGAAGTGTCTTTTTTCGCTTTCTGTTCCGCGAGCTTCTTTTGCGCCTTCACAGCCTTTTCCTGTTCCCTTTTCTGCTTGGCCGCCTCGTTTTTGAGTACGGTCTCGATCTGATAGAGCCCGCCGCTTGCCGGCGCTTTCTTATAATTCATCAGAAGATTGGAAAAGCCGCCGTTTTTTGCAATGTCATTCAGACGCATGTCAATATCGCCTCTGCCGCGGGAAAGCGTACTGCTGAGAACCATCTGCCTGACGGATTTGCGCAGGCTTTCCAGAGCGCCCGGTGTGTGCAGATTCTCCGTGACCTTATTCTTCGGCGGATACTTTTCGCGCGCCTCCGCTGCCTTGCCCGCCTGCGATGCCAGCCGATGATAGTCCGCATTCTTGTCTCTGACCGCGCAGGCATTGCGGCAGCTTTCGTCAAGAATGCGCTGCACGATCACATCCGTCAGCAGGGCTTGCTTCCGTTCCTCCTTCAGCGCGGGATTATTTTTCAGCTCCTCGTGGGCATGGTCGGCGGCAGCCTCGGCATGACCGAGCACCGCCAGACTCCGGATATAATTGACATGCCTGTCCTTCAGGCCGTGCTGCTTTGCCTGCTGCATCAGCTCCGGATCGCGGCCGAGCATCTGATACATACGCTGCGCCATTTCGGCGTCCGCAGCGGCGGTCTTGCTGTCCGGATAATTCTTCTGCTGTGCGACCGCTGCCTTGATGCCGTCTGCAAGCAATTCCGCAAGCGGCTGTTTATTGCCCTTATGATAGGCGTCAAGCGCTGCCTTCGCGCTGTCGCGGCCTGCATTGATTGTCTCGGTGCTGTTCGTCAGTGCATCGGCAGCCGGCGGCTCCTTTGTGCCGAAGCCCGTGACCTGTTCGCGGATATCGCCGTTCTGTGCGGCGCAGTGCTTCATCGCACCGGCAAAGGAAATCGCCGCAAAATCCTTGTAGGAGAGCTTGTCCGCCGCTTCGC
Source organism: Oscillospiraceae bacterium (assembly GCA_017541275.1). Taxonomy (GTDB): domain Bacteria; phylum Bacillota; class Clostridia; order Oscillospirales; family Ruminococcaceae; genus Firm-04. The sequence continues at coordinate 19,377 of JAFXZM010000014.1, forward strand.
CGATGCCCTTGATCGGCTCGATATACTGATTGAGCTTCCCGATCTGCGCGTCATCAAAGATGCCGTTCTGCTTGAATTCCTCTGTCCGGATGCTGTACGGCCCGAACAGCGCATCCAGCCGGCTGACGGCGGGGAGCATGGTATCTGCAAGCTCTGTGGCATTGACCGCTGCCGCCTGCTGAAGCTGCTCCGGCGTGCGGGCGACCAGATTTCTGGTAAAATGATCGACTGCCGCCGCTGCGGGGTTCTGCACAAGCTGCCGGCTGCGGTTTTCCGCCGTCTTTTTGTGCATCAGCGTGTCAAGCTGCGCTGCATCCGGCCGGGGCTTTCTGTCCTCGAAATCACCGGTCAACTGATTCAGGCACTCGCAGAACACGCGGTCGCGCTTGAGCGAATCCATCTTGAATTCAGTATACTGCGTGCTGAGCGCATTCATGATGCGTTCCCGCGCCTGCTTCAGCGATTCCTTTCCGCCGCCGGCAAGCTCCTGCCGTTCGTAGAAGCTGTCCGCGGTCTGCCGGCTTCGGTCGAGTACACGGGAGGCCGCGACCTGATAATTTCTTTTGGAGATGAACGAATCGCTGAGATAGGCCTCGCAGTGCTTCATATCCTCGCGGAAGAATTCCTTAGCCTCGCCGGAAACAGCGTTCAGTACGCCGTGTTCGACCTTGCTGTTCAGCTTCTGGAGCTTGTCCAGAATGCCGACCGACGCCTGAATGCGCGGCTGCTCATATTTCTGCTTGCCCGGATCCGTTTTTCTGGACGGATCCTTCATCATCTGCTTTTCCTTGTGCATGAGATAGCCGGAAACCTTGTCTTTGGCGGACTCGGATTTTTGCAGAAAATCACTCATCATGTCAAAGGTGATCGGCTCGCCGTTCCTGATTTTGTCCGCCCACTGCACATTGACCATCTGATTCAGCTCCGTCAGCTCTGCTTTCATGGCCTTGAACTGGGAGGAGGACGAAATCCAGTTGGACTGATCGACGCGATTTGTCTCTGCAAGCATCTCCGCAACGCTCTGCTGAATCTCGCTGACCGAGAAGCCTGCCTCAGGCGGCTGCTTGTCCGCAGTCGGAGAGAAGGTGATATCCGGCGCAGACATGTTCGCCCTGATCTGCTCCGCCTTCTTCTGCTGCATGTTGACCAGTCCGGTGATATCCGGCAGCGCCTCTCCGTCGTATTTGACATGATACCCGTTTCCGAGCGCCGTAATGACGCTGGCCTTGAGGAAGTTTTCCTCTGTTTCCGCAGTCGGAATCATCTTCCCGTTTTCAGCCTTTTGCCATGCCTCGTCATCGAACTGATCTGCCGGTGTCTCGTGGATTTTAATGCGGGTATAGTCCAGTATACCGATCTCGGCAGTCTCCGGCTTCTGCGCATTCGCTGCCGGCTGTTCGCCCGCAGGGACAGGCTCCTGCTGTATTCCCTCCGGTGCGGGCTGCGGCTGCTTCGGCGGCAGCTCGACGGTCATCGAAAACTTGCCCAGATCAATCAGATCGCCCTTGCCGAAGATCTTGTTATACAGCGCGGCAAAATCCTGAAGCATCCGCGGCGGCATCTGAATCATTTGTTCAAAATGCTCCGCGCTTTTGAACTCCGGCAGATTGGTGTCACGCAGCTTCTGCACGGCGTATTTTTCGGTTTTGGTCTCCGGTGTATGAAGCGCCTGCACTTTTTCGGCAGCCGTTTTGAGCTCCGGCTTCTGCGCATAAATGTGCTCAACCTTGAATTTTCCGTTCCGGTAGCAGAGGTCTGCCTCCGGCTGTGTCATCAGATAGACGATCTCTGCACAGGTGCGTTTGTTGATCTCGCTGCTCTTTGCCGGTGCACCGCCGTTTGCCGCCTGTATGCGTTCCTGCACATCATCCCGCAGGTTGACGGTGATCTTCTGCGGCCCTTCCGGCGTCTGCACGGTCTTCTGATAATAAAAACATTCCAGCACGCTTTCCAGCCCGATGATCTCCTTCTGCTCGATATCCGTGCCGATGATCCGGTTCAGGTAGCTGCCGCAGTCCTCAAGGTCCTGCGCGGAAATGCTGTTGACATCGTGGTTTTTCTCGTTCATGAAGCCGAGCGAGAACAGCTCCGGATACTTGCCCGCTGCAATCTCATCAAAGCCTTTTTTCAGGAGGTCGGTTCTGTTTTTGAGAACGATGTTCAGCTGAAGCTCTTGGGCCTCCTGCTCGCGGCGTTCTGCGTCCTGCGTATTTTCCTGCTCCTTCTGCTGCTTGTATGCTGCAAGCACCTCCGGTGAAACGGGCTGCTTCTGCGCCTCGGCAAAGCGCTCCGCCTCCTGCTGTGTCATCGGCGGACGCTCCATCCGGTAAATCCGGCTGTCAATCTGCCGGAGCCTGTTTTCCTCCTCAAGACTGCGGCTTTCGGCCTGTTTGCGCAGATAATCCGCATTGAGCTGCTTGGGCAGATAGGTCTTTTCCATGATGAACACATTGTCCACCGTGAGATCCTCTGCCTGCTCCTGCTCTGAAAAAGTGTATTCCCTGCCGTACTTCCGGTCTACGCGGAAGCCGTCTCTGTTCAGCTCCTCTTCATCGCCGGAGGAATTGACGCTGACGATCGCATCCGGCTGTCTGCTGACCGTGCCGTCCGCAAACATCTCGGTATAGCTGCTCGGCAGTCCGAACAGGGTCTTGCCGTCCTTCGAGAGCCGGATTTCGGACAGATAGCTGAATTGCAGCGTGTTTTCGTTCTCCTTTTTTCCGGTCAGCAATTCCGAAAAGAGCTCCTGCACGGTCGCTTCATGCGTTTCGTCCGGATTTCCGGTTCCTTTCTGGTCTATGGAATTCTTGTATTTGATCTTGTCGCCGTCGATGCCGACAATCGTGATGTAATGGGCGCCCCGCAGCACGCCGACCGGCGAATGCTCGACCTCAAGCGCATGATGCACCGTCTTCTTGATCTGATTCATCGCGCCCTCAAGATACTGCTCCTTGGAAATGCCGCGGTTGATAGCCTGCTGATTGTAGCCGGTGATTTGCAGCTCATGCACCTTTGTATTCGGGACGAGATTGAGCAGTGTATCTGCTCTGTCCATAAAATTGTTCCGGTAATCGGTGTTGTACGCAATATAGGTCTGACCGCTGAGCTTTTTCGCATCCTCTTTGTCCAGCTCCGGGCGGTAGCTCCGCAGATCCTCCTGCGTGATATCGACGCCGCGGCTGGATGCGGCAATCTGCATAAAGCACGACCAGCAGCCGTTGCCGCTCGTCTGAAAGCTTTTCTGATGCGCACTTTTCAGCTCGACGGCAGTACCGTTGTACTCAGGCGGCTGCGTTTGGTTGAGCTGCAAGCCCTGCTGCTGCTTTTCCTGCGCCTTGCCGGCGGCCTCGCGGTAGAGATTTGTCACGCGGGCACGGTCACGCAGCAAAAACTGCTGCTCATAGGAAAGCTGCTCCCTGTTCTGCTCCAGATAGGTATTCAGTTCATCGGGCTTGCCGGTGTTGAGCACCCAGCGCGGCATGCCCTTCAGCAGACTTTTTTCCCAGTAGAGCCGGTTCTGCGAAAGGTATTCATCATACTTCGCTTTGAGCTGGTCGTCCTTCATCCGGTTGTATTCGCCCGCAATCTGATCGTCGGAGGGGCGGGCGAGATGCCTTTTGTCATGATGCGCCCTGACCAGATCGCTGTACTGCTCCAGCGAAATACCGTTCGGGGCGATCTTGATTGAATTCGGGTCGGCAGGCCTGCGCCCCTGCCTGATATTCTTCGGCGGCTCCAGCACATCCTCGGAAAGGCCGAGATCCAAATACTGATTCAGCTTGTTCAGGTCGCTGCTGAGATTGGATTTTCCGAACGAAAGCTGTTTTTCGCACCATTCACAGATCGTTGTGCCTTTTTCTTCGTCTATGACCGTATGCAGAAATTTGTTCAGTCCGCGCAGCGTCCGGAGTGCTTCCTCGGTGTTTTTCTGGTTGTCTGTTTCATTTTGCAGCACGTACAGCGCATTGATATACTGCCTCGTTTCGCTGCTGAGCGCCTGCTTGCCGCTCCCCTTCAGAGTGCCGTAAAGGCTCTGCAAAGCATCCGTCAGAGCACCCTTTGTAATCAGCGGCCCCTGTTCGGCGATCTGTTCGTAATTTTTCATCATAATCCTCCGTTTCTGCTTTGTGTAGATTCCTGTCCGATAATAATACAGCAGAATCCGCGGTTTGGTTGCAGAGAAATTGAATTTTCCGTATGCTGCCGCCGCGGAAAAGTCGCTCTTCCCATTGACAAAAACGGGGAATCATGGTAAAATGATTATGAATATTCTTTTTCGGCAACACCGCAGAAAGGGGTGAATCCGCATGCTTCAGGGAATGCCTGTCTTTGCACTCTGTACCTCCCGCATCCATAATCCGGAGGTGCGCGAAAGCGTCGTTGCTTTTGTGCAGGAGGCGCACCGCCGCGGCTATGCTGTGCTCATCTTCAACGCCAGCCTTGAGCAGGCCACCGACGGAAAAAGCAATGCGAGCTGCTACAGCGTTTTTGATCTGATTCCGCTCCGGATCGCTGATATGATCGTGATTATGAGTGACACCATCAATAACCGCATCGTGACGGACACCATCGCACAGATCGCAAAGGAGCACCGTATTCCGCTGCTTTCCTATGACGGAAAAATGGAAGGCATCCCTTCTGTGTACTCCTATTCCGACCGCGCCTTCGACAGCCTGCTGGAGCATGTGTTCGGCGTGCATCAGTGCAGACGCGTAGATTTTCTCACCGGCATCCGCGGCCACTACGGCTCGGAATGCATGGTCATGGCCTACCGCGAGGCGCTGCGCAGACACGGCCTGCCCTTCGAGGAGGCGCGCGTCGGCTACGGCGACTACTGGGAAGACCCCGCCGTGCAGGAGGCCGAGCGCTTCCTCACGATCGACACGCCCGATGCCATCGTCTGCGTGAATGATGAAATGGCGCTCGCCGTGTGTGCCGTGCTGCGCAGGCACGGGCTCCGCATTCCGGAGGATGTTATCGTTACCGGCTCGGACGGCATTGTCAAGGAGCAGTTCCATACCCCGCGCCTTACCACCTGCTTCAAGGATTACGCCAAGCTCAGCGCTGCCGCACTCGATACCGCCGAGCTGATTCTTGACGGCGAGGACGTCAACCTTGAAATTGCCATTGAGCCGGAGCTGCGCATTTCCGAATCCTGCGGCTGCTGCATTACCGAGCAGCGCGATCAGAATGACGCCGTGCGGATGCTCTGCCGCCGGCTCCAGCTCTGTGTGCATCAGGAATCGGAGGAGCACTGGATGCTCGGCGATATGCTCGACCGCAAACAGCCGACCATCATCGACTACCTTGATATTCTCTCCGGGCATATTCCGGAGGACGCCTTTCTCAGCCTCCGCGACTGTCTCTCGCCCGACCTCATGGAGCAGGAGCTCCGCCACTTCGGTGAGGAGAGTGAGCTCATGAGCACCGTCACGCACAGGCACCGCGAAAAACAGTTCTCAATTATTCCCCGCGGCAAGCTGCTCCCCGGCTTTGAGGATCTGCTGAAGGAGGGCAGAGCGCTCTATTTCAACGCGGTTTTCTTCCAGAATGAGGTCTACGGCTATTACGCCTACTGCGGCTATAATGTGGATGAGGAGAGCTTTAAGCTCCCGAAATTTATCCATACCGCCGGCAATGTCATCGGCTCCAGCCTTGCAACCGCACGGCTTCAGCTCATGAACGAGCGGCTGGTGACCGCGCGCGTCCGGGATTCGCTGACCGGCATGCTCAATTTGCAGGGCGTGATGAAATCGCTGACCGAACGGCTCCGTTCCGTCCGGAGCGGTGATGAAACACTTACCATGATCGTCATCGGCCTGAACCGGCTGCGGCAGATCAACAGCATCTTCGGCCGCGGAGAGGGCGATCAGGCTTTGCTTGTGCTTTCGGACGCGATCGCTGACACGACCGACAGCGATGCATTCTCTGCACGCATCGGCGGCGATGAATTCCTGATCGCATTCTTCAGCGCAGAACAGCATGTCAGTACCGCAGATGCGCTTATCAGCGTCCTGAAAAAGCGTCTGCAAAGCTATAATCAGGTCTCCGGAAAAAGCTATACGATTGAAATTTCGATCGGCAGGGTGACCTCCAAGGTCATGGCAGAACTCTCGCCCGAAAGCATGCTCAATGAGGCGATCACCATCAAGGATGCCGCCCTTGCCAGCAGCCACGACAGCGGCGAATCCCATACGGCCGCCGTTTCTGAGGCCGAAAAGGCACTGATGGAGCGCGTCATCAACGAAAATCTGCTGACCTATCACTTCCAGCCGATCGTCAATGCCAAAAACGGCACGATCTATGCCTATGAGGCGCTGATGCGCGTGACAGGCGGCATCCAGATTCCGCCGCTGACGCTGCTCAGCTATGCGGCCTCTGCCGGCAGGCTCTATGAGATCGAATGGCTCACCTATAACAATGTGCTGAAAAACGTCCGCGGCCGCATCGACGAATTCCGCGGCAAGAAAATCTTTGTCAACAGCATCCCCGGCCACTTCCTCTCCGATACCGATTTTGGCAAGCTCCGCGAGCAGTACGGCGATATCCTGCCGCAGCTCGTTGTCGAGTTCACCGAGCAGGCAGAGACCGAGGGCGAGGAGCTCCGCCAGATTCAGGAGCGCTGCGCCGCAAGCCACATGGACATCGCCGTCGATGATTACGGCACAGGCTATTCCAATATTTCCAATCTGCTGCGGTATTCTCCCAATTACGTCAAGATCGACCGCAGCCTGATCTCCGATATCCATGAGGAGCCCAAAAAGCAGCACTTCGTCACCAATATCATCGACTTCGCACATGCAAACGGGTTCATGGCGCTCGCAGAGGGCGTTGAAACCGACGATGAGCTGCGTGCCGTGATCCGTTTCGGCGCAGACCTCATTCAGGGCAACTATACCGCACCGCCCGAAGCACTGCCGATCTCCGCCGTCCCGGCCCATATTGCCGCTCAGATCTGCAAATTCAGCTCAAATGCCGCCAAGCAGATCATGCAGAAAACCTATATTCCGGAGGTCGGCGAGATCAGCTTCCGGCTTCCCGTGCTCGATGCCGAGCATTATACAGACCTGTTCATCTCCTCCCCGGAGGCCGAGATTATCGGCGACTTCAATGAGGCAAGCGCAGTGCGCATCCGCATCAAGGATGACAGCAATGTCCATATTGTAATGCGCAATGTCCACTTCAATGCCGCACAGCAGGGGCCTGCGGTGATTCTCGGCCGGAACTGCAATGTCACGCTTGAATTCGAGGGCGATAACCGCATGGACGTCGGCGGCATTCTCGTGCCGGAAAACAGTACGCTGTATCTCACCGGCCGCGGAAATCTCAGCATCCGAGCGGACGACAACAGAGCCTTCGCAATCGGCAATGACCCGGACTATGCCTGCGGCGACATCAATATCGACCTGGCAGGCTGCCTCAATATCATTTCAAACGGAAATCAGTGCGTCGGCATCGGCGGCGGCATCGGCAAGGGCCAGCAGATCAAGGTCTGCGGCACCAAGCTGTTCCTCGAAATGAGCGGAAAGGACGGCGTCGGCATCGGCGTGCTCGACGGCTGTGCCGATCTGGAGCTTTCGGGCTGCGAGGCCGATTTCAGCCTGAGAATGGCACAGAGCATGGCGGTCGGCGCCTGCGAGGGCGCACCGAAGGTGCTCTGCACGACCGCAAGCATCACCATCCGCAGCTCCGGCACCTTTGTCGGGGGCATCGGCTCCGCGACCGGCGGCGGCAGCATCAAGCTCAAGGATTCCGCACTCGAAACCGTGCTGACCGGCCAGAGCATCATGATCGTCGGCTCCGGCGATTCCGCACCGGAGGTCAATGTCCGGAAAACTGCCGTCAATATCCGTGCAGAGGGTACCCGCGCACTCGACTTCGGCAGCTTTGAGGCCGATGCTGCACTGACTGTTGTGGACTGCGATATGAATATCATGATTCAGAGCGCAAGGGCGCTGCACTTTGCGGCAAACCCGAACCGCTTTATCGTCAGCGGCGGCCGCCTCTCGGTCGCGATCAACCAATGAGCGGCCCGGTCTGGTATGCGGGAGGTGCGCTCTGCGGCTATCTGCTCGGCTGCTTCAATACCGCGGCGGTCATCTCCCGCGCAAAGGGCTTCGATATCCGCAAAAAAGGCTCCGGCAATGCCGGTGCATCCAATATGTATGTCAGCGTCGGCAAGGGCGCTGCTGCCGTGACCGCCCTCACCGATATCCTGAAGGCATTTCTGCCGGTGTTTCTGCTGATGCATGTCCTCAGCCCGCCGGTGCGGCATGTGCATGTGCTGACCGGCTGCATGGTCATCATCGGCCATATGTTCCCGTTCTGGATGCAGTTCCGGGGCGGAAAGGGCTTCGCCTCGCTGCTGGGACTTTCCCTCGCGCTGGACTGGCGGTTCTTTCTGATCTGCCTCGCGTTTGTCGGGCTGTATCTCCTGACGCTGCATTATATCGCGCTCGCGTCCATAACCTGCGCGGTGCTGCTGCCGGTCTGGCACGGCTTTGTGACGCACAGTGTCCCGGAAACCGTGATGCTCGCGGTCACCGGAATCGTGATGCTCATCAAGCACCGCGAAAATATTGTCGGCATGATTACCGGAACCGAAATCGAATTTCAGCGGTTCCATAAAAATAAACAATCCAAATGAACAGAAAGGCGGTTATTCAAATGAAGGTACTTGTTGTCATCGACATGCAGAAGGATTTTACGACCGGCGTGCTCGGAAATGCCGAGTGTGCGGCGGTCATCATGCCGGTTGTGCAGAAGATCCGCGATTTCCGCGAGCATGAGCCGGACGGACTGATCGTTGCGACGCTCGATACCCACACGCCGGATTATATGAATACGCAGGAGGGCAAATTCCTGCCCGTGCCGCACTGCATCCGCGAAACGGACGGCTGGCAGCTTGTGCCGGAGGTTGCAGAGGCGCTCGGCAGCGATGCGGTCATTACCGAAAAGGGGACGTTCGGTGCAATCCGTCTGCCGGAGATCATCGGCACCGGACGGAAAATTGACGAAATACAGATCATCGGCGTCTGCACCGATATCTGCGTGATCTCGAATGCAATGATTCTCAAGGCAGCATTTCCGGAGATTCCGCTGAAGGTCATTGCAGGCTGCTGCGCCGGTGTGACGCCGGAGCGCCATGACACTGCGCTCGCCGCAATGCAGGCCTGCCAGATGATTACGGAATGAGAAAAATGCCCGGAGGCAGTCAGAATAAACAGCGCCCGCATCCCGTGTTCTGTACGGTGATGCGGGCGCTGCACTGGAAAAATACAAATAAAAGCTCATTCCATAATCACGCTATAATCCGAAGCCTGTTCTTCATACCGAGGAGCAGGTTTCATTTTTTACGGAACAATCTGAAAGATACCCGCCTTGCATTTTCAGCGGAGATGTGCTATACTGAAAGAAAAACGGAGGTGTATCCCTATGTCTGAATTCCATATGACCGAATGCATCCGCAAAACGAAGGAGCAGATGCCGCTTACGCCTGATGAAATTGCTGCGCTCGTGCGGGGCGTCACCGACGGCACCGTGCCCGACTATCAGACTGCTGCATGGCTCATGGCCGTCTGCTTCAACGGGCTCACGGACGCTGAGACCGCACAGCTCACCATGTCCATGCGCGATTCCGGACAGGTTATGCACTGGGATATGCTGTCCGGCCCCGTCGCCGATAAGCACAGCACCGGCGGTGTCGGCGACAAAACAACGCTCATCCTGGCACCGATCGCGGCCGCCTGCGGCATATACATGCCGAAAATGTCCGGCAGAGGGCTCGGCCACACCGGCGGCACAATCGACAAGCTCGAAAGCATCCCCGGCCTCACGACCGCACTTGCCCCGGATGAATTTCTCGCACTCGTAAAACGCACGGGCTGCGCGGTCGCAATGCAGACCGGAAACCTCGCGCCCGCCGACAAAAAGCTCTATGCCCTCCGCGATGTCACCGAGACCGTCAACAGCATTCCGCTCATCTGTGCAAGCATCATGAGCAAAAAGCTCGCAACCGGCGCCGATCATATTCTGCTTGATGTCAAGGTCGGCAGCGGCGCATTCATGAAGAATGACACGGATGCCGCAGAGCTCGCAAGGCTCATGCGTGAGGCCGCAAAGGCCGACGGCCGGCAGTGTACTGCGATTCTCACGGATATGGACAGACCGCTCGGCCGCTGCATCGGCAATGCACTGGAGGTGCGTGAGGCGATCGGTGTGCTGCGCGGCGATACGGACAATGCGCTCGGTCAGCTCTGCATCACCCTCGCCGCGGAGATCCTGCGCATGTCCGGAAAGGGCGATGCGGAGACATGCAGGCACATGGCGGAACAGGCGGTCAGCTCCGGTGCCGCCTTGCAGCGGTTCGCGCAGATGATCGAGGGGCAGCACGGCGATCCGCGCGTTACGGAGGACCTCTCCCTGCTGCCGCAGTCCGGATGCAGCAGAGTGCTCCGTGCAGAGGCCGACGGCTACATTTCCGCCATGAACAGCGAGGAGATCGGGCGTGCCGGCGTGCTGCTCGGTGCGGGCCGCATGACAAAGAACGACACCATTGACCCCGGCGCGGGCATCGTGCTCTGTGCGGAACGCGGCGATGCCGTCCGGGCCGGCGATGCGCTGCTGACAATGTACGCCGACCGCGAACAGCAGCTTGATGAAGCAGAGCAAAAGCTCCGGAACGCCGTCGTGATTTCCGAAGAAAAGCCCGCTCCGCAGCCGCTCATTCATCATGTTTTCTCCGATATGACCGAATAAACAGCAAGGCAGCTCTCCGCATTCGGAGGGCTGCCTCAGTCTGTTGATATATGTACAACTATGATGTTTATATCATATCGGAATCTGGGGACACTTACGGCAGAAAACCGCCGGATGCCAGATACAGTGCATACCAGTCATGATGCGAAAGCGTGACATCGCCCGCCGCGCAGATATCAATGATATGCGCAGGATTCATCGTGCCGATAATCGCCTGCATATTTGCCGGATGGCGCAGAATCCATGCAATCGCCGCTGCAGCCTTGGAAATCTGCGTCCGTGAGGCGACCTCGCCGAGCACGCGGTTCAGCTCCGGATAATCCGGATTGTCAATAAACGTACCGCCGAACATTCCGATTTGCAGCGGCGACCATGCCTGCACCGTAATATCGTGCAGACGGCAGTAATCCAGAGCGCTGCCGTCGCGGCTGACGGAAAAATCCGTTGTGGTGTTGTTCATATAAAGCACCTGATCGACGAGCTGAGACTGTTCAAGCGAAAGCTGAAGCTGATTGATGACAAGCGGCTGCCTGACATATTTTTTCAGCAGCTCGGTCTGCATCGGCATGAGATTGCTGACGCCGAAAAAGCGCACCTTTCCGGCCTTTTCAAGCATATCAAAAGCCTCCGCAACCTCTGCCGGATCAAAGAGCAGGTCAGGACGGTGCAGCAGCAGCGTATCAAGATAATCCGTATGCAGCCGGCGGAGACTCTCATCGACGCTGGAAAGAATATTCTCCTTTGTCCAGTCAAACTCCTGCCGGGTTTTGCAGATGCCGCACTTGCTCTGAATGCAGATATCCCCGCGCCGGAGGCCGGTCAGCGGAAACGCCTCAGAAAAGCGTGTTTCCGCGGCTCCGTTTTCGCCGTAGCAGGTCGCATGGTCAAAGAAATTGATACCGCAGTCATATGCGGTGCGGATGACCTTTGCAGCCTCCTCCTTTGAGAGAGCAGGCATTCTCATGCAGCCCTGAATGATCGCGGAGACATTCTGCGGGCCGTTTGCAATATTGATTGTTTTCACGGTAATCCTCCCGAAACCGGCTCCGGCGGCCTGGTACAAACCGCCGGAGCCGGGAATTTGGTATTTCAGATCAGTTTTCCTTTTTTCTCCGGACAGAGCGGCGCATCAGAAGCGCACCAAATATGCCCAGCATAAACGCGCCGCAGACCGTCATTCCGGCGGTCGGGTCGTTCACGCCTGTCTGCGGGAGATTGACCTCTCCGCCCTCTGCATCGGTACCGATGCCTGTTTTGGCATCAAGCGTATAGGTATCGACAGTTTTGCCGTTCCGGTCACGCAGCGTCACGGTCACGGTGCCGTCCGCATTTCTGACGGCCTCCGCATGGGTCTTCACGCCGGTTTTTTGTCTGTAATCGCGCTGTGCCATGTCCTCAAACTGCTCTGCTGTCGCATAATCCGGCTTTTCCTTCACCGGAAGCTCCGTGCGGCTCTCCGCAGAATCGGTCGTGCGGATGAGATCGAAAACATTTTTGCTGCCGTCACGGTAAATCAGGCTGAATTTGCTGTCCGCGCTGCCGATTTGGGACGAAAGATAACCCGCATGCGCATAGGTAAAGTGCAGGGTTTGCGAATCAAAGCTCTGATCGGCATAGCGTCTGGTGCTCAGCAGCGTATCGCCCTCCTTCAACAGAAGCTCTGTTTCCTGACGGGAATGATCGTGCCCGAACAGATACATGATATCCATGCCGTAATCCTCGGCATAGCGGTTCAGCAGGGCGGCCAGCTCATAGGAGCAGTCCACATTATACATGTTCTCGCCGATCCATTCCGTAAGCCGCTGATCGTCCGGATTGACCGATTCAGGCTGCTTGCCCAGAATATGCAGACCCGAATGCGCGGAGATGATGACCAGCTCACCCTGATAGTTTTCGGCAGTCTCCTGAAGGAACTGCTCGATATCCGCAAGCACATTTTCATAGGAATAGCCGGTGCCGTCTTCTGTCTTCGTCAGCACTGCGTCGAAATTCAGGCCATAGACCGTGATCTGATCTGCATAGGCGCTGTTTTTGCCGTTTGCCCTGACGGCCTCCGAGCCGCCGCGGAAGATCATGCCGCCGTTTGCAGAAAGATCGGAAGCTGCGCCGAGCCCGGCCGATGCAGACAGCTCGGATGCAGCCGCTGCGGAATCGTGGTTGCCGGCAACAAAAACGGTATCCAGTCCGCCGAGTGCCGCTTTGATCTGCGGATAATTCCTGCTGAGCATGGTGTCATAATCCGCCTGACTGCCGTTGCAGAAGTCGCCGGTGCAGAGAATCAGGGAGGGGATATAGCCGTCTGTTGTTTCGATCACGCGCGCGAGCGCATCGCCGATCAGCGTATATTCCTCATGGACATCCGAGAATGTCATGACAGAATCCGGCAATACGCCCTTTGCGATCACAAAGCTCACAGGCGCAGATTCCTCGCGGTAGCAGATGCCGTTTTCGTCATGTCCCTCGACAAGACAGGAAACCCGGTGAACGCCCGCAGACTGTCCCTTCAGGTCTTCAGCGGTAAATACGGTCTCGCCGGACTGCTTCGCTTCGCCGTCCGTATACCATGTAATATTGTCAACGGTCACGGCCTCTGCCAGCTCCAGGCGGAATTCCGGTGCTGCATAGCCGCTGTTTTCCAGCACATAGCTCTCTGCAAAGGGCTGCGCGGTGATGCAGCGTGCGAGTGTTTTGCCGTTTGTGTAGATATCAACCGCCGCGGCTTCACCCGCGTTCTCAGTCATCGAGAAGGGCTGCTCTGCATTTTCGTCATATTTCAGGAAGAACTGCTGACCGTTGACCTCGTTCATCAGGCGGGAATCCTGATGCAGCCACACCACAGAGCCGGATGCCTTCAGCGATTCATCGCTCACGAGCTGTCCGTCGCATGAAACAAGCGCATAATCGCCCGATGCAAGACCTTTATACGGTGCGCCGTCGCTTTTGCCCATGCGGTTGAAGAAATGCCATGCAAAGCTGCTCTGCGCGCCGGCAGTCAGGGTCAGCATGACCTGTGTTCCGTCGCTGTTTCTGACGGTAATCAGATAATCCTGACCCGGCTCAAATTCCGAGACCTTGAACCACTCCTGACCGTCTGCGGTCGTCAGCTTGCTGCCCTCGGCTGCTGCGGGCACCGTCACGGTGAAGACCGGCTGTGCGGGGCTGCCGGTCTCCTGGAACGGATAACCGTTCTGCTGTGCATAGGTCTCTGCATAGGAGCCTGCGCTGCCCCAGATCGTCAGATTGCTGCACCCGCTGAACACCTGATATTCAATGCTTGTGACGCTGTCCGGAATCGTCACGCTGCTCAGCGCGGAGCAGGCCGCAAATGCACCGAAGCCGATGCGCTCCGTGCCTTCGGGAATGACAATCTCCGTCAGGGAGGAGCATGCGGCAAATGCACGTGTATCAATCAGCGTCACGCCGGCCGGAATCTCAATATCGGTCAGATTTCCGCACATCAGAAACGCGGAATTCGGAATCACCGTCAGGCCGGCAGACAGGGTAACGTCTGTCAGCGCACTGCAACCAAAGCACAAACTGCCGCCGATGCTGGTCACACTGTCCGGAATCGCAAGTGCCGTCAGGGCGGTGCAGTTTCCGAATGCCTGATATCCGATACTTGTCACACTGTCCGGAATGGTGATCCCGGTCAATGCGGTGCAGCTGTAGAATGCGCTTTCACCGATGTCGGTCACGCTGCCCGGAATCGAAACGGAGGTCATTTCGCGGCAGCCGGAAAACGCCATATCGCCGATGCGCGTCACGCCGTCCGGAATCACTGTATCTCCGGTGCAGGCCGTACCGTCAATCAGAATCCCGTTCACAACGACAACAGGATTTTCTGCCTGCTGTGCTTTCATCCACAGCGTATCGCGGAATACGCCTCCGCCGATCTCGGTCAGTCCCTCCGGAATCTCAACCTGTCCCAGCGAAGAGCAGCCTGAGAATGCCTGCGACCCGACGGAGCGGACACTCGCCGGAATACTGACCGCCGTCAGCGCTGAACAACCCGCAAAAGCAGTATTGCTGATGGTTGTCAGACCGGCCGGCAGAGAAACAGAAGTCAGCCCCGTGCAGTTATTGAATGCACTGCTGCCGATGACAGTGACGGTATCCGGAATGGAAATACCGGTCAGTTTCTCGCAGCCAAAGAATGACCAGCTTCCGATCTCGGTCACGGGCATGCCGCCGAGTGTATCCGGAATCACCACATCGCCGCCCTCGCCGCCGTATTTCGTGACGGTCGCGGTTCCCTGCTCCGCATTGACCATATATGTAAAGTCGCCCTCAGTGAGCTCGCTGTCCTCAGCACTTGCCGTCAGGGCAGGACGCAGCAGATGCAGGGGGGTGTTCTGCGGGAGCGAACAGACCGTCAGCGCAGCCGCAGCAAGAACGCTCAGAATTTGCTTTTGCGAATGTTTCATTGAAAAACCTCCTTTGTTTTCCTGCGGGGTCATCCCGCTGTTTTTATTATAACTGAACAAATCTGAAGTGTCAAGTAATTTACGGATGTTTTTCCCGGCAGCAGCATTTCGCCTGCAATGCCCGGCGGCTTTTTTCCGTCATTTTGCACGACAATAAGCCGGAATATGCCGTTCATAATTTGTACACGCCTGTTCATAAAATATCCATATATCATTGACAAGGCCGGAAATTTATGATACAATAAAATTGTAACTTATGCCGGAAACGGTACCGCTTCGTGAAAAAGGGGGTGCTCTGTGCGATGAATTATTATGTCGATATTCATGCAAATCTGCTGCCGGGCCTGCCTGCGGCTGCGGCCGGCGCTCTGACAGAGGCCGAAGCCGTCCAGCGCGCTGCCGTATTCCGCGAAAGCAATATCAAGATTGCTGTGGCCGCGCCGGCCTTTGACCCTGCCCGATATGCGCCGGAGCAGTTTCTGCATGTCCGCGATGAAGCACTTGCACGAATGGCCGATGCCGCACCGCCGATGCGGCTTGTGCCGGGCGCGGTGCTCCCGTTCGGCTTCTGCGTGGAGTTTCCGCGCGAGCTGAAGCCCTTTGCACTCGGCGATTCGGAATATCTGCTGATCGACCTGCCGCAGGAAAAGGTGACGGAGGAATTCTGCGAGGATATCTCCCGGCTCCGGATTGTGAGCGGCCTCTGCCCGATCGCCGCAGACATCGACCGTTTTTACGGCTGCTGGTCGCCGGAGGACTGGATTGCCCTGCGCCGCACCGGCATGCTGCTGCAAATATCTGTCAACGGCCTGCTGAATACCGATTTCCGCAAGCTCTCGCTTTATCTGCTTGCGAATCAGTATGCGCATTTTGTCGCGACCGGCTCGCGTGATATCGCGCAGCCATTGCATTTTACCGAGGCTATGCGCGTGATTCAGCGCAGCCTGCCTGCTCAGATTTATCGCCGGGTCAAGAATAATGCCGGAATGCTGCTCTCCAATGCAGAGCCCGCAGCCTTCCTGTAACGGACAGACAGCGCAAAGAAAAACAAATATTGAGAGCATGAGGGAGAGAAAGCGCCGGTTTTCTCTCCCTCAGCCTGCCGGTACAGAATGATGCCGACAGTGTTTGCGGCTTGGGCAGGCGCTTTTGGGGGAGAGAAAACAAGAGTTTTCTTTCCCCCATTACAAAATAATATGTACCGCTCTTGTACAGACTGATATTTGAACAATAAAATTCCCGATCAGCCACTCCCGTTTTTTGCCTGCCAAAAATTTTTTTCAAAAAATGTGTGAGGATTTCGCCCGCCGGTACGTATACAATATCAGGGCAGAGGCAGCATCGAAAAAACCTGCGTATTGAGAGGGGCGCAGGCGGGGGGACGATGCTGCCTCGCACTTTTTTATTTTGGGGTTATGATACACGGTGAAACATTGAATCTTCGCTTTGCTGTCACAACTGAATGAGAACACGGCTTTTCGACAGACTAAGAGGCTCCGGAAAAACCGGAGCCTCTTGAAAATTACTGTATCCGCTTACCGGAACGCGCCGATCTTGCGGAATTTTTCGTAGCGGGCATCGAGCAGCTCCTCAGCAGGCAGAACGCGCAGCCGGAGAATCTCATCAAGCAGATATTTCTTCAGTGCCGAGCAGATTTCACGCTCAGTCTTGCCCTCCTCGCGGATGACCTTTTCAACGACCTCAAAATTCAGCAGATCATAGGAGGTCAGCTTCAGATGCGCCGCGGCCTCAGGTGCCTTGGCGGCATCCTTCCAGAGAATGCTCGCGCAGCCCTCCGGCGAAATAACCGAATACACGGCATTTTCGAGCATCACGGCGGTATCGCAGACACCGAGCGCGAGTGCGCCGCCGCTGCCGCCCTCACCGACGACAACTGAAATGATCGGTGTTTTCAGACCCATCATCTCATACAGATTCTCAGCGATTGCAAGACCCTGCCCGCGCTTTTCCGCTTCGATGCCGCAGTAGGCACCGGAGCTGCCGATGAAGCAGATCACGGGTCTGCGGAATTTTTCGGCCTCCTTCATCAGACGGAGTGCCTTGCGGTAGCCCTCCGGTTCCGGGCAGCCGAAATTGCGCTTCATGCGCTCCTCGATCGTCTCGCCGCGCTCCATTGCGATGACCGTGACGGGAATGCGGTTGAGGTAGCCGATACCGGCGACGATCGCTGCGTCATCGCCGAAGCGTCTGTCTCCGTGCAGCTCGACGAAATCGTCGATCATGTGCTCAATATAGTACGAACCCATCGGACGTTTGCCGTTGCGCGCCGCCTGCACACGCTCATAGGCGGTGATGCTGTCTGCCTTTGCCATTGGAGGAATCCCATCCTTTCTGTATCAAAGCCCGTTTCGGGGCAACTATTCTCCCAGATAATTCTTCACCCAGATGCAGCCGGCAATCAGTGCAATCAGCGCTGCGAACAGAAAGCCGAGCCCCAGCACGAGGATGACCTTTTTGATGCGGGTATCATCCCGTTCCTCCAGCTTCATCTGAAGCTGCACGCGCTCTGCGGGGGCGGCGTCCGAGCTTGCTGCATAAATTTCATTCAGCTTCCGGCAGAGATGCACCTGTTCCGGGTATGTCACTGCAAAATACTCTGCATAATCGCTGTTCTGCCTGATCTTATGCCGCACATGCGCATTGTTGACCAGTCTGGCCAGCTCCGAGAGCAGCATCTTTCCTGCAATCAGCACACCGAGCGCAATGAACACATAAACAACGCTTTTTGCATGACCCAGCAGGACAAATGCGATGCCGCAGCCGACGATGAACGCAATGATCGAAAAAATCTCCAGAAATGCGCCCCAGCCGGATTCCCGGTAACCGATATACGGATAGCTGATTGTACCGGCAGAGCCCATATGCTGCACTGCACCGAGATGCCGCTCGCTGAACCGCGCATTTTTGCGCGCAACATGCCTTCGGTATGCCTGAATCAGCCCCATATTACTGTGCAGCGGTATTTGCGCTGTGAATTGCGAGCAGCTTTGCGAGTGTATAGGTCATGCGCGGCCGCTCCTCAATGAGATCGACAAAGCCGTGCTCAAGCTGAAATTCCGCACGCTGGAAGCCAGCGGGGAGCTTTTCGCCGGTTGTCTGCTCGATGACGCGCTGCCCTGCAAAGCCGATCAGTGCCTTTGGCTCGGCGATGATGATATCGCCCTGCATCGCAAAGCTCGCGGTGATGCCGCCCGTGGTCGGGTCAGTGAGCACGGCGATATACAGCAGCCCCGCCTCCGAATGGCGCTTCACAGCGCCGGAGACCTTTGCCATCTGCATCAGGGAAAAAATACCCTCCTGCATTCTCGCGCCGCCGGATGTGATAAACCCGATGACCGGAAGATTCTGTGCGGTTGCCTTTTCAAAAAGGCGCGTGATCTTCTCGCCGACAACCGTGCCCATGCTGCCCATCATGAATGCGGAATCCATGACAAACAGTGCCGTTTCGATTCCGTCGATCTTCGCAGTGCCGCAGACCACGCCTTCATTCAGGCCGCTCGCCTTCTCAGCCTTGTCGAGCTTCTGGGCATAGTCCGGAAACTGAATCGGGTCCTTCGATTTCAGCTTTCTGTCGATCTCCTGAAAGGTTCCCGCATCGACCGTATCCTCAAGGCGCTCAACGGCGCGCATGCGGAAATAGGTGCCGCATTCCGGGCAGATGCAGTGATTTTCAAGATATTCCTGATATGCAATCTCCGCGCCGCAGCTTTTGCAGACGCGCGGGGGCTGCTGCTCAGGGGCACTCTTTGTGAATGAGGTGAAAAACTCCTTCAGGCCGCTCATACGGATGCATCCTCCTTCGGCTGGACAACGAACGAAAATTCCGCCTTGACGCAGAGCTTTCCGTCCACATAGCCCTCACCCTTTGCAAAATAGAAGGGCGCCTTCACTCTGGTGATCTCACATTTGGTCTCAAAGACGTCGCCCGGCACGACCGGATGCTTAAAGCGCACCTTGTCGAGTCCGGCAAACAGCGTCAGCGGCTGTGTGCCGTCAGGCTGACGCTCCAGACAGACGCACACGGACTGTGCCATGATCTCGCAGAGGATCACGCCCGGCACGACCGGATGCCCCGGAAAATGCCCGTCGAGGAACCATTCCTCCCCTGTGATTTTCTTCTTTCCGTGTGCGGCGCCGTCGATCAGCTCTGCTTCGTCGAGCAGCAGCATGCTGTCACGGTGCGGCAGCAGCTCCATGATCTCTGTCCGGTTCATCGGATTACCTCCCAGTCAGGTTTTCAGATTTTTTTGAATGCGATGCAGGCATTGTGGCCGCCGAAGCCGAGCGAAGTGGAAAGCGCGAGCGTCAGCGGTGCCGCAGCGGCCTTGTTCGGTGTGATGTCGAGATCACATTCCGGGTCGGCCTCCTTATAGTTGATCGTCGGCGGAATCAGGTTATTTTCGAGCGCCTTGACCGCAGCGATTGCTTCAATCGCACCGGCCGCACCGAGCAGATGTCCGGTCATGGATTTGGTCGAGCTGACATGCAGCGCCCTTGCCTGCTCCTCGCCGAATGCGCGCTTAATCGCGGCGGTTTCGGTTTTATCGTTCAGCGGGGTGCTGGTTCCGTGTGCATTGATATAGATTTCAGAAGCAGGGCAGTCGGCAGCGGCCTCTGCGAGCGCATCGGAGATTGCCTTTGCGGAGGCCTTCGCCTCGCTGTCCGGCGCAGTGACATGGAATGCATCGCAGGTACTGCCGTAGCCGGCAACCTCGGCATAAATTTTCGCGCCGCGAGCCTTGGCGTGCTCATATTCCTCAAGAATCAGCGCGCCCGCGCCCTCACCCATTACAAAGCCGTTTCTGCGCTTGTCAAAGGGAATGGAGGCGGCATCGGGGTCGGTGCTGTCGGTCAGCGCCATGCAGTTAATAAAGCCGGAAATTGCAAGCTCATGAATCACGGCATCGACGCCGCCCGCGATGATTGCATCCGCATAGCCGTGGCGAATTGCGCGCATTGCCTCACCGATCGTGTTGGTGCCGGTCGCGCAGGCGGTTGTCACATCGAGGCAGGGGCCGTTTGCATGGGCATGAATCGCGATCATACCCGCCGCCATATTGGAGATCATCTTCGTAATGAAGAACGGCGAAACACGGTTTGCACCGCGGTTCAGCAGATTGTTGTGCTCATTGACAAAGGTCTCGAAGCCGCCGATACCGGAGCCGAAATAAACACCGAGGCGCTCAGGTTCGATCTGTCCGGTGATGCCGGAATCCGCGATGGCCTGCGATGCCGCAGCAATCGCATACTGCTGAAAGCGGTCTGTCTGGCGCACTTCCTTGGCATCCATATAGTCCTTTGCGTTGAAGTCTTTGACCTCGGCCGCAAGCTGCGCCTTCAGGCCGGAGGCATCGAATCGGGTAATCGGGCCGATGCCGTTTCTGCCGTTTTTCAGACCGTCCCAGTAGCTTTCTACATCATTGCCCAGCGGCGTGATTGCGCCGAGGCCGGTAACGACGACTCTTCTGTTCATGTAAAATATCCTCCGTTCAAGGGTACAGTGATTCAATGCAGCGATTCCCTCACGAAATCGCAAGGCCGCCGTCAATGCGAATGACGGTGCCGGTGAGATAATCGGACTCCGGCGAGGCAAGGAATGCCGCGAGATTGGCGACGTCCTCCGGCTGACCGGCGCGCTTCATCGGAATCTGGTCAATATACTGGTCTTCGAGCCCCTTGGTCATATCGGTCGCGATGAAGCCCGGCGCAATGGCATTGCAGGTGACATTTCTGGACGCGAGCTCTCTGGCCGTGACCTTCGTCAGCGCGATGACACCGGCCTTCGAGGCGGCATAGTTCGCCTGACCCGCCGTGCCGAGCAGTGCGGAGACCGAGCCGAGATTGACGATCTTGCCGTACTTCTGCTTCATGAACGTGCGGTAGCAGGCCTGCGTCATATTGAACGTGCCCTTGAGATTGGTATTGATGACCGCATCGAAATCCGCCTCCTTCATTGAGAGGATGAGCGTATCTCTCGTGATGCCGGCATTGTTCACGAGGATCGTGACCGCGCCGAGCGTTTCCGTGACTGACTTGATCAGTGCCTTGCAGGCCTCTGCGTCAGAGACATCGCAGGCAAAAGCCTGTGCCTTCACGCCGAAGCTGCCGGCAATTTCATTCTGAAGCGCCTCTGCCTGCTCCGTGACCTTCAGATCCACGATCGCGATATCCGCGCCGAGGGAGGCGAGCTTTCTGCAAATCGCCGCGCCGATGCCTCTTGCACCGCCCGTGACGACTGCGACCTTTCCGTTCAGCATGCTTCATTCACCGCCTTTACCGTTTCTGCGAGGGAATCCGCATCCTGCACATTGTAAATGCGCACATCTGCGGAGATTTTTTTGACAAGACCGCTGAGGGTCTTTCCTGCGCCGACCTCGATGAAATCGGTGAAGCCCTCCGCGATCATGTTTTCAATCGTTGTCTGCCAGCGGACGGGATTGCAGACCTGCTGCTGCATTGTCTGCGGAATCTGTGCCGCATCATAGGGCTGCGCATTGAGATTCGCATAGACCGGAATGCGCGGTGCCGAGAAAGTAAATGCCGAGAGCGCCTTGCCGAACTGCTCCGCCGCACCGTTCATGAACGGCGAATGGAACGCCGCACTGACTGCGAGCGGAATGGCTCTGCCGCCGAGCTCCTTGACTTTTGCGGTAAAGGCAGGCATGCTGCTTTTCAGGCCGGATACAACGGTCTGACCGGGGCAGTTGTAGTTGACGGCATAGAGCTGCTCGAATTTCGCAGCAGCGTTTGCGATTGTTTCCGCATCGAGCTTCACGACCGCACACATGGCGGTATCGGCCTGCTCTGCGGCCTCCTGCATCCGTCTGCCACGCTCCGTAACGATTCTGAAGCCGTCCTCAGCGGAATATGCCCCGGCAAATGCGAGTGCCGCGATCTCACCGAGCGAAAAGCCCGCAGCCGCATCGGCATGAATGCCGGCTTCTTCGAGTGCGAGTGCCGCCGCAAGATCGACCAGATACAGGCAGGGCTGTGTGTTTTCGGTCTTTTTCAGCTCCGCATCGGAGCCGGAAAAGGACTGCGCCATCGTACCGGGGCGGATCGCCTCGGCTGCGTCATAGAGAGCTTTTGCAGCGGCGCTGTGCTCGCAGAGCGATTTTCCCATGCCGCTGTACTGTGCGCCCTGTCCGGCGAATAAAAATGCGATTTTCCCCATGTCGGGAACCTCCGTGTTCTGATAATCAGGCCTTGCCGCTCAGCAAAGCCTCTGCCTGCTCCATGATCTCTCTGATGATCTCGGCAGCGGGCTGCTCTCTGGTGACGAGACCGGAGATCTGGCCGGCAAGGAAGCAGCCCTTCTTGCCGTCGCCGTCAGCGACCGCCGCACGCAGCGAGCCGACCGCCATTGCCTCCAGCTCCTCATCGGAGATATCTGTATATTCTGCCTTCGCGTATGCGCGGGAGAACGGTGTCTTGAGGCTCCGCACCGGATGCCCCAGCCGTCTGCCTGTCACAACGGTAGACGTATCCTTCGCTTTCAGAAGCCGCGCTTTGTATTCGGGGTGAACGCTGCATTCCTCCGCGGCGAGGAAGCGCGTGCCGATCTGCACGCCGCATGCGCCGAGCATGACCGAGGCTGCAAAGCCTCTGCCGTCTGCGATGCCGCCTGCTGCGACGACCGGAATCTTCACAGCGTCACAGACCTGCGGAACGAGTGCCATAGTTGTCATTTCGCCGACATGTCCGCCGGATTCGGTGCCCTCCGCGACGACCGCGTCCGCACCGGATTTTTCCATAAGCTGTGCCATTGCCGCCGTCGAGATGACCGGAATCACCTTCACGCCGGCTGCCTTCCACATCGGGATGAATTCTGCGGGACTGCCCGCGCCTGTGGTCACGACAGCGACCTTCTTTTCTGCGATGACGGCAGCGAGTGCCGCAATATTATTGCTGCGGAGCATGATATTGACGCCAAAGGGCTTATCTGTCAGGCTCCGTGCGAGGTCAATTTCAGATGCAAGCCGATCGGGGTCACCGGCGGCTGCGGAGATGATACCGAGGCCGCCTCCGTTTGAGACCGCTGCTGCAAGGCGCGCATCGGAAATATGCGCCATGCCGCCCTGCATCAGCGGATAACGGGTCCCCAGCAGCTCACAGAGCTTTCCTGTGCGCTGCATCATGCTCAGCCCTGCTTGCTGTCAACGTAAGCGATCAGCTCTTTGACGGACTTGCCGGCCTCCTGCGCGTCGATCTCGATGCCGAGCTCGTCCTCAAGCTCCATCATGATCTCTGCTGCTTCGAGGGAATCGACGCCGAGATCTGCAAAGGTGGTCTCCTCGGTGATCTCAGACGGATCCATTTCGAGGTGGTCTGCAAGTACCTGAATGATCTTTTCGCTGTTCATGATTTGTTCCTCCTGAATAATCGTTTCGGATTAAAATTATGTATACAAGCCGTTTGATCGGCCGTATTACCACTTGATGATGCAGCCTGCGCTGGAAAGGCCGCCGCCGAATGCGCTCATCGCAATGAGGTCGCCTTTTTTCAGCTTTCCGCTTCTTGCGAGCTCATCGAAGGAAATCGGCACGCTCGCAGAGGACGTATTGCCGCAGCGCTCGATATTCATATAGAATTTTTCGATCGGCAGCTTCAGTCTGCGCGCACAGAGGTCAATGATGCGGGTGTTCGCCTGATGCGGAACGATCCAGTCGAGCTGTTCGGGCGTGATGCCGGCCTGTGCGCAGAGCAGCTTGATGTCCTCCTCCAGTCTGCGGACGGCAAATTTGAAGGTCTCCTGCCCGTTCATGACGACCTTATAGGGTGCCAGCTCCCGCGCAAAGAACGGGGAATTGTTCTGTCCTGCGGAAATCGAGAGTGCGCTGTCATTGCCCTGCGTATAGATGCGGGAGGCGAGAAGCTGCTCACCGGGTGCAACGACAAATGCGCCGGAGCCGTCGCCGAAGATGACGCAGGTCGAGCGGTCTGTCCAGTCGAGCACTCTGCTGAGGCGCTCCGCACCGATGACCAGCACATGCTGATATCCGCCGCGGGCGATGAACGCAGCAGCCGTATCCAGCGCAAACAGGAAGCCACTGCATGCCGAATTCAGGTCGAAGGCGGGGCAGTGTGCGCCGAGCATCATCTGCACACGCGCCGAGAGCGACGGACAAATGCTGTCTGAGGAAACGGTCGCCGCAATGATAAGGTCGAGCGCCTCCGGTTCGAGCCCGGCGGCATCGAGCGCATTTCTTGCCGCCTTTTCGGCCATTTCGGCGGTCGTTTCGTTCACGGAAACGCGCCGCTCACGGATGCCGACCCGCTGCATGATCCATTCGTCCGAGGTCTCGACCATTTGGGCGAGATCGTCATTCGTGACGGTTTTTTCCGGCAGATACGCGCCGGTTCCGAGAATCTGAATACTCATTTGCCAAGAACTCCTAACTGTGATGGAAGGGCGGCGCGGTCAGAGGACCAGTCCGCCGAGAAAGCAGGTAAACCCGAAGGTGAAGTAGCGCACGGCATCCTCCTTCGCGAGCTGCCGCGAGACCGCATCGGCATAATAGCCGCGGCAGAAGCACCAGATCGCATAGCAGAGTGCATCGGGATCGACCGCTCTTGCAAAGCCCTGCTCCCGCGCATACTGATAGTATTTTTTGATCTTCTTCTCCCACCAGAGCCGGTTGTCCTCCGTGAGAGAATCATGCTCAAAGACATAGTACCGGAACTGCATCTTGACGTCATAGGTCTGCATAAGAATTTCGACCGCTGTCTGAATGCAGAATTGCAGGAAGCTGTCCTTGTCGTGAAATTCAGGCTTGATATGCTCCCGCATCTGCACGACCGCATTCTTATAGACAATCCTGAGCACCTCATCGCAGTTTGCAAAGCGGTTGTAAAACACGCGGTTTGTCACGCCTAACTCTGTGATGATCTTCCGGACGGTGACTTTGTGCGCACCCTCCTCTGCTGCGATACGGGCGACGATTCCGATGATCTTTTCCGATATCTCGTCATGAATCCGCTCTGTATGCTCCGCGTTCATGCCGTATCCAGCTCCTTTCCGTGTTATGCCGGCGCATTGCGTGCGGCACAGTGTGCTTCGGCACAGTGTGTGCCGGCACAGTGTGTGCCAGCACAGTGTGTGCCAGCACAGTGTGTGCTCATTATATCATAGTTTCCTGGGATTGTCAAGCATTCTGCGCGTTTTCTTTTTGGGCAAATTGCCGATTTTGTCTAATCATGCTGCACAAAGAATCCCCCTGTCGTTTGTGCAACATGCCTGTCGAATAAAAAAATCCGGTAAAATTTCAAAAACCCCTTGACAAATCCGGATTCGTCTGCTATAATAGCAGCATAAAGCATATCATTCAGATAGGAAATAAGGGATTAAGGAGATGATGCCATGCATCAGGCAGTGCAAAAACGATGTTGCCGCTGAAACATCAACCGCGCAGCATCTGCAACCCGTTTTTACGGAAATCTTAGATTATTATTTGAAAAGGAGATTCTTACCATGGCTGTCTACAAAAATGTAACCGATCTGATCGGCAATACCCCGCTGCTGGAGCTCACCCGCATTGAAAAGGCGAACGGACTGGAAGCAACCCTGCTTGCAAAGCTCGAATATTTCAACCCCGCCGGCTCTGTCAAGGACAGAGTCGCAAAGGCAATGATCGACGACGCTGAGGAAAAGGGCATTCTGAAGCCGAACAGCGTCATCATCGAGCCGACCTCCGGCAATACCGGCATCGGTCTTGCGTCGGTCGCAGCGGCACGCGGCTACCGGCTCATCATCACCATGCCGGAAACGATGAGCATTGAGCGCCGCAATCTGATGAAGGCTTACGGCGCAGAGCTGGTTCTGACCGAGGGCTCGAAGGGCATGAAGGGCGCAATCGCAAAAGCACAGGAGCTTGCCGCAGAAATACCGGACAGCTTCATTCCGTCGCAGTTCACAAACCCCGCAAACCCGGCAATCCATCAGGCAACAACCGGCGTTGAAATCTGGAACGACACGGAGGGCAAGGTCGATATCTTTGTCGCAGGTGTCGGCACCGGCGGCACCGTCAGCGGCGTGGGCGCATATCTGAAGTCGCAGAATCCGGACGTCAAGGTCGTGGCTGTTGAGCCGAAAAGCTCGCCGGTGCTGTCCGAGGGCGTTTCCGGCCCGCATAAAATTCAGGGCATCGGCGCAGGCTTTGTGCCGGAGACCCTGAACACTGACATTTACGATGAGATCATCACCGTCGCGAATGAGGATGCTTTCGCAACCGGCAAGGCGATCGTCCGGAACGAGGGCGTGCTGGTCGGTATTTCGTCCGGCGCGGCTGTCTGGGCAGCGATCGAACTCGCAAAGCGTCCGGAGAACAAGGGCAAAACGATCGTTGCACTGCTTCCGGATACCGGCGAGCGTTATCTCTCGACCCCGATGTTTGAGTGAGGTATCTCCGGCGGAGTCCCCATTCCGAATCATCGCGCAGCGATACCATTTACAACAGACAGAGGCTCCGTCTTGCGGCGGAGCCTCTGCTTATTTATGACAGAAAATCAAATTCATTGCTGTACTGCTCATAGAGCTCGCGGAAATGCTTGTCCTGCCGGCTCTTGATGCCGTTGAGGTACTCATGCGTATCAAAAGAATCGGCATGCAGCTCGACCAGTGCGACCGCGATATTGGAGCAGTGGTCAGCAACGCGCTCGAAATTACCGATGATGTCATTGAACACGAAGCCCTGCTCCAGTGTGCAGATTTTCGATTGGAGGCGTGCAACGTGGTTGAGCTTTGCAGTCTGGCAGAGCGAATCAATGCGCTCCTCCAGCGGTTCAACCTGATATGCGAGGTTCAGATCCTGTTCGCGGAACGCTTCAAAGGTCATGCCGACGATTTTCCGGAGTGCAGCATCGAGCACCTTCAGCTCCTCAAGCGCATCCGGCGAAAAATGCACCTGTTTTTCATAGATTTCGAGCGCGGCCTCCTGCAAATTGACAGAGTGATCGCTGATGCGCTCGAAGTCTCCGACCGTATGCAGATAAAGAGAGATTTCGAGTGTTTCCTCATGGTTCAGGGGCTTAGCGGTCAGCTTGATGAGGTAAGTGCCGAGCGCATCCTCGTAGTGATCGGCCATTTCCTCCGCAGCGATAACTTCCTGCGCAGTATCGGCATCGTATTCTCTGACAATATCAAAGGACTGAAACAGGCTTTGTTCGGTGACGGCGGCCATATGCAGCAGTGCCTCGCGGCTCTGCTTCAGTGCGAGCACCGGGTTTTCGAGGAAGCGCTCCTCAAGCTGCATAATTTTCGGCGCATCGGTTTTCTTTTCCTTTTCGGGCGTATCCTTTCCGCGGCAGATCACACCGGTCAGCCGTTCGAGCGATTTGATGAACGGGAGCAGCAGAATAATCGCGGCAACTCTGTACAGCGTATTCATAACGGCGATGCCGACCATTCCGACCGGCGTATCGTTCTGCATAAACGGGAAATGCGCAAAGGCATTGATGCCGTAGAACAGCAGCGTACAGGCCAGCGTACCGAACACATTGATGAGCAGATAGACAACAGCGGTTCGCTTGCCGTTCCGGTTCGCGCCGACCGCCGAGAGCAGCACCGGAATCGAAGCACCGATGCCCATACCCATAATCATGGGGAAGGCCGCTGCCCACGAGACTGCACCCGTGACCGAGATTGCCTGAAGAATACCGACAGAGGCGGAGTTGCTTTGCAGCAGTGCAGTGATCGCGATGCCGACGAGAATGCCGAGCACCGGATTATCGAACATGGTGAGCATGCTGCGGAAGCGCGCACTTTCCTTCAGCGGCGCGACCGCGTCGCTCATTGCGTGCATGCCGTACATCAGGACGGCAAAGCCGAGCATGATGCCGCCGAGCTGCTTGCGGGATTCCTTTTTGGAAAGCATCAGCATGAGAATGCCGGCAAACGCGACCGCAGCGGAGATCGTGTCGGTCGAAAGCAGCGTGAGCCAGCCGCCCTGTCCGCCGAGCATCGAAAGACACAGCAGCCAGCCGGTGATGCTGGTACCGATATTCGCGCCCATGACGATCGAGATCGACTGCGTAACTGTCATCATGCCGGTATTGACAAAGCCGACGACCATGGCGGAGGTTGCCGACGAGGACTGCACCGCCGCGGTGACGACCGTGCCGAGCAGAATTCCCTTGACGGGTGTACCGGAGAGCTTCCAGAGCACGAGCTCCATTTTGTTTCCGGCTACTTTTTTGAGGCCGTCGCCCATAAGCTGCATTCCGAACAGAAACAGCGCGATGCCTCCGAATAAAGCAATCACATTCGCAATACCCATTATAATATTTCCTTCCGTTATCTATCCGCTGTTCATAATAACGCAAAATAATCAAATTCCGGTTTTGTGAATGTTAAGTTCACGTAAATGATTGTTAAATTCATGTTAAATTTATATTTTAAGAAAAATCTGCTTACGAACAGTGTTTTCTCGGTCAAACGGAGTATCGCTGCTGATAATTTTAGTCTTTCTCTCATAAAACGGCCGGAGGAAAATGCTGCCGGCAAATTCAAATGAAAAAAAGCCGCATGCTTTCCTATCAGATTTCAGAAAGCATGCGGCTGTTGTCAGATTTTAATGTCCATTGTCGTTTCGTCGATCGGTACGATATCAGGGTCAAACGGCAGCCTGCCGGTACGCGGCGGAACGGCTTTGCCGTCTGCGGGAAGGTGAACCGGAATCCCGATCGGAATTTCAATCTCTTTTGACTCCCGCACCGGCTGCTCACGAAGGGGCGGCGCAAAGCCCGCAAGCTCCATCTCCAGCTCGGCGGTCAGCTCCTCTGTATTCTCATCGAGAATATTCCTGCGGCGGGCGGGCTTCCTGTCCGGCTCCCCGCCGGCTGCCTGCTCCGGAGCAGCCTTTTCTGCCGTCTTTTCCGTATCGGCGGCGGCATTTTTCTGTGCTGCCGCAGATTTCCGTTCCGTGCGGCGCTTGGCAGCGGGCTTTTCCGGTGCTGCTTTTTCCGCTGTCTCTGCCGGTGCTTCGGCTGCCGCTTCCTCCGTTGCTTCGGCTGATGCCTCTGCCGGAATCTCGGCTGCCGCTTTCTCCGTTGCTTCGGCTGATGCCTCTGCCGGTGTCTCGGCTGCCGCTTTCTCCGCTGCTTCGGACGCAGTTTCGGTCAGGGGTTCGGGCTGCGGCTCTGTCGGCAGCTCAAGCTGCATTTCGGCCGTCTGCTCTGCTGCCGCAGGCTGCTTCTGATCCTCCGGCTGTTTTTTCTGCTTCTTCGTCCGTTTTGCGGGCTTTTTCGCGGGCTGCTCCGGTTGTTCTGCCGGCACCTCTGCGGGCGCTTCCGGCTGCTCCGGTGCATCTGCCTGCTTTTCGGCATCCGGCATCTGTCCGGGCTGCTCCTTCAGATTCTCCTCCGGTTGTTCTGCCGGCGTCTTTGCGGAGTCCTGTTCCGGCTTTGCGGCTGCTTCAGCCTCCGGCTCTGCATCCTCCGTTACGAAAATGAACTCTGCCTCCTCCGCATCATTCTCCGCGGCGGGCTGCACTGCATCCTCAGTTTTATGAACGCTGACGGTCTCAGGCCGCTGCTTTGCGCCGGGGACCTCAACATCCAGCGGATTCAGCCGTGCATCGCGCTCGGCCAGCGCGGCAGCCTCCGCACTGCGCGGGAAGAACAGCGTGATTGTCGTGCCGGAGCCGAGCTGACTTTCCAACTCGATTTTCGCATTGTGGAACTGTGCGCCGTGCTTGACAATCGAAAGGCCCAGACCGGTGCCGCCGATCTGCTTGGAGTGGCTCTTGTCCACGCGGTAAAAGCGCTCGAAAATGCGCTCGCGGTCTGCCTGCGGCACACCGATGCCGGTATCGGTCACGGTAAAAATCGCGGACTGCTCCGTGCAGGTGACCTTCATGTGAACAGCGCCCTTTTCCTTGTTGTATTTAATCGCATTGTCGCAGAGATTATAGAGCATTTCCTCAACAATCACCGGAACGCCCTGCATCGGAGCAGAATCGCCCTCCAGCGTCATTTCAATGCCCTTTTTCTCCGCCTGCGGAATGAGCTGACTGCGGACATTTTCCGCAATTTCACAGAGGTCGATCGGCAGAACCTCCTCTGTAAAGCTGTCGTCATCCAGACGCGAGAGCCGGATGATATCTTCGATCAGCGCGATCATCCGGGCGGATTCATCGCGGATGCGCTTTGCAAAGCCGCTGATATCCTCTGCCTTGACCATACCGGATTCCATCATGTCAGCAATCCCGTAGATCGAGGTCAGCGGAGTTTTCAGTTCATGCGAAACATTGGAGGTGAACTCTCTGCGGAGCGCATCGCGCTTTTCGCGCTCGGTGACATCGAGCAGCACCAGCACCGCACCGGTCATCATGCTGCCGCGCGTAACGGGATTGGCAAAAAGCTGGCAGGCGGTATCGCTGACGGTGATGACGGCAGAGCCGCGCACGCCGTTCAGCGCATTGTTCACAAGCCCGCGGAATACCGCGCCGTCATTGAGCTCGAACACATCGAAATCGCCGCTGACAGATTCCTTGTCAAGAAGCTGAAGCGCGGCGTGATTATAGGAAAGCACACGGCCGGTCGCGCTGACCAGCAGCAGACCCTCCTGCATGTTGTCCGTCAGTACCTTGAGCTGCTCCTGCTGTCCTTCCAGCTCATTCCGCTGCGCCTCCATCTGCATGCGGAAGCTCATGATCTGCCTTGCAACGGGCCGCAGCTCCGGATAATCGGCGATTGCCTGCTTGGAATCGAGCTTCAGCGTTTTGAGCTCTGAGGTAACGCCGCGCGAAAAGCGCTCGCTGATGATATACAGCGGGATGAGCAGCAGCAGACCCGTAAACAGTGCCACCGGGAAAAGCTGAAGCACAAGCCGGAAATAGTTTTCCGTCGGGAGCAGCAGCGGATAAAACAGCAGACACGCGCCGAGCGTGATGCCCATTGCAGTCAGCAGCTTCCGGAAAAAAATCTTTCTCATTCTGTGGCCTCCCCCGATTCATTGTGATCTATATGGAACCGATATCCGACCCCGCGCACGGTTTCGATCGCGTTGCCGGAAACGCCGAGCTTCGCACGGAGCGTCCGGATATGGACATCGACGGTTCTGCTTTCACCGGTGTAGTCATAGCCCCAGACCGATTCCAGAATGCGGTCGCGGCTGAGGACGATGCCCTGATTGCGCATCAAAATGGCGAGCAGGTCAAATTCCTTGCCTGTCAGGCCGATATCGGCGCCCTCTGCGGTAACAAGATGCCGCGCCTCGTCGAGCTGGATGCCGCCGCCGGAAAGCACAGCCTGTACTGTCAGCTTTTCGGTTCTGCGCAGCAGCGCCCGGATGCGGGAAAGCAGCTCCATAACGCCGAACGGCTTTGCGAGATAATCGTCTGCGCCGCTGTCCAGCCCAAGCACCTTGTCATATTCCGTACTGCGGGCGGAGAGCATGATGATCGGGAGCCTGGCGGTCTGCGGGTCGCTGCGCAGCCGCCGCAGAACGGAAAGGCCGTCCTCCTCCGGCAGCATGATATCCAGCAGCACCAGCTCCGGCAGCCGCTCGGCTACCGCAGCACGGAATGCAGAGGGCAGCGCAAAGCCCTCGATCTCATATCCGGAATTGCGCACGGCATAGACCGTAAAGTCGCGGATATTCTGGTCATCCTCCAGCAAATAGATCAAGCAGCATCCTCCTTTCCGCATCCGGTTTCCGTCACAAATCGCCGAATGAAACAATTTATCACTATATTATAACATATTATTGCAAAAAGTGCAATGGGCGAAGGAAAATAATTTATTGGATTTAAGAAAACGGAGCGGCTGACCGGGGACTTTTTCGGATGCTTTCGAGCGCTGCCAAAATAAAGCGAATGCTCCCAAGTGTTTGACAACACTCAGGAGCATAATTGCAATCGTTTTTTCCGGGCGCCGAAGCAGTATCAGGTATGTATTTACGAAAAAGAATTGTACTGCTCTGCAACCTTTTTCGCCTCGGCAGTCACATTCTTCACATAATCCGCATCCGGATTGAAATTTGACGCACCGCTGAGAATCACCAGAATATACGGCTTGTCGCCGTTCACCAGAATGGTCTCATGGTACTGATCGGGCAGGCTGCCGTATTTCACCGCAATGTCATCGCTGCCGCCGATGACCTCCCGTGCATAGCTGCGCTCGGAGTTCACCAGCGCATTCCACGCATTCTCCCAGCATTCACCGCTGTTCCGCAGCCAATACATTTTCCGCATTGCCGTCCGCATAAACGAGGCCGTGACGCACGGGAACCGGTCAGCGACAGAAATCCGTATCTGCTGATAACCCCATTCCTTAGTCATGCGGTTGAAGCCGTCTGCACCGAATTTCGAGACAAGCATGCAGTATGCGGTATTATCGGAATACCGCAGCGTGTATTCCATGAGCTGTGCCAGCGTGAATTTTGTCCCGTAGGCACTCTTGAAAACCTCGCCGCTGCCGCCCTGCCGGTAATTGCCGGTATAGGTCATCGTATCCGTCAGGCTGAATTTGCCCGCCGCGATCTGCGTGCAGCAGTAATACACATACGGCAGCTTTGTCAGGCTCGCGCCGGAGATCAGCAAATCCGCATTGTAGGAATACAGCTCGGTGCCGTCAAGGCTTTCGAGCAGCACCGCACAGGGGCGCTTATATTTCCGGACGGTTTCATCCAGCGCCGTCAGATCGAGTTCCTGCGGTTCGGGTTCAGGCTCAGGTTCTGGCTCAGGTTCCGGCTCCGGCTGTACAGCGTCCGGATCCGGAATCTCAGCCGGAACAAGTGAAGAATACAGAACACCTGCACGGGTCATCAGCAGTCCGCCGGCATCCGCATCCGGCTCCTCTGCCGCAGTAATTGCCGCAGCAGGATGCGCTTCGCTGCCGGCCAGCGATTCGACCGGACTGGAGGCCTGCGCAAAAGCCGTATAGAACAGAACTGCGGCTGCCGCGGACAGTAAATACATTCGCTTCATTTGAACTTCCTTTCCGGATTCCGGCTCCTGCTCCGGTGATTTCTGTTTCTGTCACGGACACAGAGCCTGTTTCTGGCGGAATGAAACGTCAAAAAGCAGAGGCATTCCGCAGCCTCATTCGATGTTTTTCTCTGCCGCACGGCGGCAAGGCTGTCAAATCCTTCCTATTATACCACAAACCGTTCACTTTTGCAACCGGTTCCGGCGGATTTCCGAAAAAAAGCTGTCGTGCGGGACATTCCGCGCCCGCACGACCAGCGCATCCGGATTCAGGATACAACGCAAAAGGTACGCAAAGCAGTCCGATATCATGCAGCATCCTCTGAGCGGCATTCCGTCAGGGGCGGCTCCGTTACCGGATCTGACCCTCGCCGTTGATGAGATATTTCACGGTTGTCAGCTCATCGAGCCCCATGGGGCCGCGTGCGTGGAGCTTCTGTGTCGAAATGCCGATCTCCGCGCCGAAGCCGAACTCGCCGCCGTCGGTAAAGCGCGTCGAGGCATTGACATAAACTGCCGCCGCATCGACACCGCGCTGAAATTTCTCCGCATTTTCAAGCGATTTCGTCACGATGCACTCACTGTGATTTGTGCCGTATTTCGCGATATGCGCCATTGCCTCATCGACATCCGCAACGATCTTCACCGCAAGCTGATAGTCGAGGTATTCGAGCGCATAGTCATCCTCATTTGCCGGCAGGACACATTCACCGAGCACCTGCATTGCGGCTTCATCGCCGTGCAGCTTGACGTTGTGCGCGTCGAGCTTCGCTTTCATCATCGGCAGGAATTTTTCCGCAATGCTGCGGTGAATCAGCACAGTCTCGACCGCATTGCACACGGACGGACGCTGCGTCTTGCCGTTGTCGATGATATTCACGGCCATGTCAAGGTCTGCCGATTCATCGACAAACACATGGCAGTTTCCGACACCGGTCTTGATGACCGGCACTGTTGCATTTTCCGCAACCGCATTGATGAGCCCTGCGCCGCCGCGGGGAATCAGCACATCGAGATACTCCGAGAGCTTCATGAGCTGATTCGAGGATTCTCTGGTCGTATCCGGCACAAGCTGAATGATATCAGCGGGCAGTCCCGCCGATGCAGCGGCATCGCGCATGATATTCGTGAGGCAGGTGTTCGAGGAAAAAGCCTCCTTGCCGCCGCGCAGAATGACGCAGTTGCCCGCCTTCATGCAGAGCGTTGCCGCATCGACCGTGACATTCGGGCGGCTCTCGAAGATGATGCCGATGACGCCGAGCGGCACGCGCGTTTTCTGAATGCGCAGACCGTTCGGGCGCACGACGCCGTAATCGACCTTGCCGATGACCTCCTCAAGCTGAATCAGCTTGCGCACGCCCTCTGCAATGCCTTCGATGCGTGCAGGCGTCAGCAGCAGTCTGTCCTGCATTGCCTGCGACATATTATTTTTGACCGCATTTTCAAGGTCGGTCTGATTCGCCGCAATGATCTCGTCCGTGCGGCTGACCAGTGCATCGGCAATCGCAGCCAATGCGTCATTTTTCTGCTTCGGTGAGGCTGCCGCGAGAATGCCTGAGACCGCTTTTGCTCTCGCGCCCAGTTCCCTGACCGTCAACTGTTCCATGATTCGTTCCTCCTCTGCCGGCGCCCGGTCAGCTTCGCCGATCGAGAACCGGTATCTTGTTTTTCGCTGCCCAATCCAGCAGCTTCTCCGCGTTGGTATCTGTCACCGAAAGCCGCAGCAGTACCCGCCCGCCTGTGTAAAGCGTGATATCGCCCGACGCATCCGTTTCGATGCGTTCCAGCTCCGTGAAATCGTATACACAGTTCCGGTAGGTCAGACGCTGACCGTCCACCTGCGCCGTCTTCAGAACCGCACGCCGCGAAATGTACATCAGAACCGGCAGCAGCAAAATCAGACAGAGCACCCACGGTTCGATCGGGCTGTCCTCCAGCTTCGCCGCCGCATACAGTGCCGCCGCGAGCGCCGCACAGATCACAAGCATGATGTACACGCGCTTCTTCGTGAAGACCATGCCCTTGCCGTACAGCGGGCTGCTCCCGACGCGGAATTCAAAATGTTCGGTGTCGTTCATCTCCGCGCAACAAATCGTGTGCCGACCGGCTTATCCTCAAGCAGCAGCTCATACAGCCGCTCCGGCTTTTCGCCGTTCATGATGACCATGTCGATGCCGGCTGTCACTGCCATTTTCGCCGCAGAAATCTTTGTTGCCATGCCGCCGCGGGCATTCGGGGTTCCCGCGCCGCCGGCGATGCTCTCAATAAAGCTGTCGATCTCATACACGACCGGGATCAGCTCGGCACGATCATCCTTGTGCGGGTCAGCCGAATACAGCCCGTCGATATCGCTCATCAGCACCAGCGTATCGGCATGCACCAGCCCCGCGACAATCGCCGCGAGAGAATCGTTCTCGCCGATCTCCAGCTCCAGCTCGTCGATCGCGACCGTATCATTTTCATTGACAATCGGGATGACGCCCATTTCCAGCAGACGCTCCATGCAGTTGCCTGCATTTTCGCCGCCGTTGGTTGTCAGAACGGCCTTTGTCAGCAAAATCTGCGCAACATTGACGCTGTAATTGCCGAACTGCCTGTCATAAAGGTACATCAGCTCGCACTGTCCGACCGCCGCGCATGCCTGCTTCGAGGGGGTGTCGGTCGGGCGCTCCCGCAGGCCGAGCTGTCCCACGCCGAGCCCGACTGCGCCCGATGAGACCAGAATGAGCTGCCTGCCCGCATTGCTGAGGTCGGCGAGCACGCGCACCAGATTGTGAAACCGCCGCAGATTCATGCGGCCTGTGCGGTGCGTCAGCGTCGAGGTGCCGACCTTGATGACGATGCGCTGACTTTCAGAAAGCCTGCGCAGAGTTGTTTCCGTTTCCAATATAGACCCTTCCTTGCTTTCCGGAGCTCACAGCGCCTTGCCGAGGAAGGCTGCACCGATAATGCCCGCATCGTTGCCGAGCTTGGCAATCACAATCTGCGTATTGTGCTCGGAATTTCTCGTATAAACCTCTTTTGCAACCAGCTCTCTGACCGGCAGCAGCAGCGCATCGCCCTCATTGCAGACGCCGCCGCCGATGCACAGCACATCCGGCTGGAAAATGTTGATCGTGTTGGTAATGCCCGCTGCGAGCGCTTTGATATAGAAATCGACAACGTCCTTCGCGGCCTTGTCGCCCTTGCGCATGCACTCAAAGGCGGTGCGGGCAGAGACCTTGCCGTGCTCCGCAGCCATTTTGCACATTGCACTTTCCGGGTGCGCCTCCATGGCCTCCTGTGTCATGCGGATGAGACCGGTTGCGGAGGAATACACCTCAAAGCAGCCGCGTCTGCCGCAGGTACACTGCGGGCCGTCCATATTCAGCGTCGTATGGCCGATCTCCGCGCCGGCAAAGTTCGAGCCGGCATAGATTTTGCCGTCAATGACGATGCCGCCGCCGACGCCCGTACCGAGCGTGATGCAGACTGCATTCGTTGCACCCTTTGCCGCGCCCGCGACATATTCGCCGTAGGCAGCCGCATTTGCGTCATTCTCCACAAAAGCCGGGCGGCCTGTTGCCTCAGAAATCCACTTCACCATCGGGACATTGTGGAAATCGAGGTTGTTGGAATATTCGATGATGCCGGTCGCGGAATTCGCGATGCCCGGCGTGCCGATGCCGATCCACTCGACCTGCTCCGGTGTCAGGCCGCCCTCTTTGATCGCATCCAGTGCGCATGCGGCCATATCCGCCGCAATTTCCTCTGCGGGACGCGGACGGTTCGTCTTGCGGGAGACCTTTTTGAGAATCTGATAATTCTCGTCTACCAGTCCAGCGACAATATTCGTGCCGCCGAGATCAATTCCGATGTAATATTTCATGTGGTTCCTCCATTATTTTCACACTTCAGAGAGTGCATTATTGCTGCGATTCGCTTTCATTCTCCGCATCTTCTTCATCGTCATCCGTAAAGCCGCATTCCGCGAAGAAGGCGCTGTCAAACAGCTCCGTGCCGCCGTTGGCTTTGACCGCACGGATCGCCGTTTTCTGATAATATTCATAGTCCTCGATGATGAACGGAATCTTTCTGCCGAAGCGCTGCTCCGTAAACTGCTCCGCGTGCAGCTCCATGACCGCAGCGACCGCGAGATCATAGATGCGCTCGATCATTTCATCGCCGTCATTTTCCTCGTCATAGCCCTGCGCATTCCGCCATGCGGCAAAGGGCGCATCCGGCAGCGTGCGGAATTCATCCTTCGTCCAGTTGATCCAGTTCCAAACATTTTCGCCGAAGCGTTCGATATTTTTGGCCTTTGTCCGTTCGGTATTATAGGAAATCCAGATCAGATAGACCGGCTTTTCCAGCGCTTCATCCCCGAAGACAGCATGATATCCGATCTCCAGTGCGCAGACGTCGCTGTCCGGAATTTCTCCGATCGCGGTCTTCAGCCAGTCCTTCAGCGCCGCGAGAAATGCCCGGTCTGCGGCATCCTCTGCGGCGGGCGCATAGCGCGCGACCTCCTCGTCAAGGTCGATCTCGTCATATTCGGTCTCGCCGAACATACCTTCCATTCCCGCAAACATATTCGCCATGCCGCCGAATGCCCCCTGTGCCGCTGCCTCTGCGGCCAGTGCATTGAAGTCGATCTCCGGGTACTGCTGCATGATTGCATTGACGGCATCGCTGTTCAGGCCGAGGCTTTCCATCAGGCCGCCGAGTTCCTCGTTCCAGTCCATACAGAGGCCTCCTTATTTCCGCGGGAGCGTCTGCGTAGCAATGATCGTACAGCCCTGACTGCGCAGAGAATACGCACCGAAGTTCGCAGGCAGGAATATAGATTCGCCCTTTGCAATCGGCATCACCACGCCGTCCTCATAGACCAGCGCGGCATCGCCCTCAGTACAGAGCAGATGCGTATAGGACACGCCGCTCAATGCGGGGAAATCCGCATGCCCGTTGATTTGCAGCTCCGTCGCGGTAAAGTAGGCGCAGTCCGCGATCACCGTGCTCTGATAGCCCTCGTGCTGCACCGGCGGCCGCTTGACGCGCGGCGGGGCTGTCCATGTCTTTGTGACATCGACCGCCTTTTCGACATTCAGTGCTCTGGGCTTGCCGTCTGCGCCGACGCGGTCGTAATCATAGACACGGTAGGTGAGGTTTGAGTTCTGCTGAATCTCCGCAACGAGAATGCCTGCGCCGATCGCATGGATCGTGCCGGCCTCGATGAAGAACACATCGCCCTTGTGTACCGGCACCAGCCGGACATAGTCGAGCAGCGTTCCCTCCTTGATTGCGCGGCGGAACTCCTCCTTGGTCAGCTCACGGTTGAAGCCGTAGGCCAGTGCGGCGCCCTCCTCGCAGTCTATCACATACCAGCATTCGGTTTTGCCGTTTTCGCCGTTCTCATGCTGCTGCGCATAGCGGTCATCCGGATGAACCTGCACGCTGAGGTCCTGACAGGCGTCAATGAGCTTGATGAGGACGGGGAAAGCCGAGAAGCGCGCTGCGCCCTCTCCGACTCTGGTTTCCCAGTCCTGCTCGAGATATGCCTTCAGGGTCTGCCCCTTGTTGACACTGTTGATGATCGTTGTCTGCCCTGCCGGATGACAGGAAAGCTCCCAGCTTTCCGCCACGCGGTCAAAATCGCAATCCTTTCCGAATTCATCGCGCAGTCTTGTACCGCCCCAGATATAATCCTGAAAGGCGGGCTTCAGCTTCAGCGGCTCCATTGATTGATAACCCCTTTCTATATCAGTTTCATAGAAATATTCCCGTATTACTGCTCCGGCAGCTCCTGTATAAGTGCGTACAGCTTTTCCGCCGTTTCCGCATTGACGCCTGCTGTCTTTGCAAGCTGCTCCGGTGTTGCGGCTCTGAGCTGTGCGCGGGTCTTATAGGTCAGCAGGAGCTTCTGCGCCTTTTTCTCTCCGATGCCCGGAATCTGTGTCAGCGTCAGCGCATAGCTTGATTGCCTGTGCTTGGTTTTCATATAGGTGATTGCAAAGCGGTGAACCTCGTCCTGAATGCGGGTCAGCAAAGCAAAGGCTGCCTGCTTCTCCCGCACGGCGATTTCGCCGCCGCTTGCTGCAATGGCGCGGGTGCGGTGCTTCTGATCCTTGACCATACCGAACAGCGGGATCTCCAGCCCGAATTCCGCAAGCACCGGCGCAATCGCCGCAACATGTGTCTGTCCGCCGTCGAGCAGAATCAGATCGGGCAGAACGCCGAATTCATTGAGCGCCTTTGCGGTGCTCTCCGGCTCCTGCTGCGCCTTGAGATACTCCTGAAAGCGCCGCCGGATGACCTCCTGCATGGAGGCGTAGTCATTCTGCTGATCCAGCTCCCTGATTGCGAAGCGCCGGTAAGCATTTTTCAGCGGGCGGCCGTTCTCAAAGACGACCATGCCCGCGACCATGGATGCAGAGGACAGGTTTGAGATGTCATAGGATTCGATGCGCAGGGGCGGCTTTTCAAGACCCAGCGCATGTGCGAGTTCTTCCAGCGCGAGCAGCTCCCGGCTTGTGCGGCCTGCCTTCAGCGAGAGCTTCTCACCGGCATTCTGCTTCGCCTTCAGCACCAGCCGATGCCTTGCGCCGCGCACGGGCTGCTCCAGCGAAACGCTGTGTCCGGCGCGCTCAGAGAGCAGGCCGCGCAGCAGCTCCGCCTCCTCCGGCATCCGTTCCAGCAGAATCGTTTTGGGGAGGTCACGCCCCGATTTTGCACTGTAATACTGCGGGAGGAATTCATCGAGCGGCTGTCCCGAAAGCGCCTCTCCGGTCAGGAAAAACGAATTCTGGTCATACAGTCTGCCGCCGCGGTAGATCAGCACGGAAATCACGGTCATGTCATTCGATTCCGCCAGCCCGATCACGTCGGTATCGGCGGTCACGGCATCCATGATATCCTGCTTTTCGCCCGCCGCCCGGATCGCGGCAATGCGGTCGCGCAGGCGGGCTGCTTCTTCAAAGTCCAGCCGGTCGGCGGCGGCGGTCATGCGCTGCTCCAGCGCCGTGACGGTATGGTCTCCGCCGCTTTTGATGAACCGCACGGCATCGGCGACGGCCTCGGCATACTGCGCCTCCGGAATCTGCCCCTTGCAGACGCCCATGCACTGCCCGATATGATAATTCAGGCAGGGACGCTGCTTGCGGAAGCTCTCCGGGAACTGCCGGTTACAGGTCGGCAGCCGGAACATCCGGTTTACGGTGCTGACGGTCTGCCGGACGGTGAAGCCGCTCATATACGGCCCCAGATAGGTTCCCTCCGCATCCGTATGCAGCTCCGCGGTGATGCGGGAATACGGCGGCGGGGAGATCCGGATATAGTGATAGCCCTTGTCATCCTTCAGCAGAATATTATACGGCGGCTTATGCTGCTTGATGAGCGAGCATTCCAGCACAAGCGCTTCATATTCCGATGCGGTGACGATAAAATCGTAATCATAGACCTGCGAAACCATCTTCGCCGTTTTCGGCGTATGGTCAGGGTGATCGCGGAAATAGCTTGTGACGCGGTTCCGCAGGTTTTTCGCCTTGCCGATATAGATGATCTTCTCCTGCGCGTTCTTCATGATATACACGCCCGGCGAAGTTGTCAGAACGGCGGTTTTCCGCTGCAAATAGGGGAGTCTCGGATTCATGCGTCATCCTCGTCCTCATATTCGTCATCGTCGTCGTCATCCTCGATCACGCCGAATTCATACTCAAACTTCTCGTCCTTATCCGTGAGAACGAGCTTTTCCTCATTTTCGAGGTTCAGCTTGTTGCGGACGCGCCGGACGCGCTCCCTGACCGTTTTGGGCTTTTCGCGCTCAATGAGCGTCGGGGTATTTTCAAAGAGCGTCGAGCTGAAGCTCACTTCCTTCGCCTGATCGCCGTAGCAGTCCACCAGCACCTCCTCCGTCACGAGCTGACGCTTCAGTGCCGTAAAGAAGAAGATATATGCGGCGGCATTCAGCAGAATGCTCGCATAAACGCGGTAGCCCGGCACGACAAAGAACATGCCCGCAAGCATGAGGCCGGAGGTGATGCCGACAATGATCTCAAGCCGCTTGTTGTGCGGCTCCAGCATGAGCAGTGAAAATGCAGTGCCGCCGGAGAAGATCGCATGGAGAATGACCGTCCAGCGGGAAAGGCCGTTATAGGTAAACAGCCCGAAAAAGCGCCACGGCAAAAACTGGAATTCCAGCAGCATCAGTACGACCTCGACGACGATATACACGATCAGCAGCACCTTCATCAGAACGCGCGCCCGCACCAGCCGGTCAATCCAGATGATGCTTGTTGTAAACATCGCAAAGCCAGCCGCCTCGATGCCGTATGCAATGACCTCGAACGGAATCACATAGTTTCCTTTTCTCGCGAGCGAATAGTAATAGATCAGGCAGACGATGATGAACACGATAAACAGGATATTGCCGATTCTGCCGAGCTTCATGCAGTCAACCAGCGTATAGGGGCGTTTTTTCTCGCCGCTGTTTTTTTCGCCGGACCGGCTGCGTTTATGCTCACGCTGCTCTGCGGCGGTGCTGACGGCGTTTTTGCCGGATTTTTTGCCGGCAGTCTGCTTTTCCGTTCCGGATGCTGCCGCGTTCTGATTCTGCTCCGGCACAGGCTGCCGCTTTGCTGCGGCAGGCTTCTGTTTTTTCTTTGCCATTTGCGTTGTCTCCCGGTTCTGCGGAATGCTTATTTTCCGGCGGCCAGTGCGCGCTGCCCGATATCCCTGCGATAGTGCATTTTCTCAAACTGCACCTGCGATGCAGCCGCATAGGCCGCATCAAGCGCGGCCTTCAGCGTATCGCCGGAGGCCGTGATGCCGAGCACTCTGCCGCCTGCCGTGAGGAGGCGTTCGCCGTCGAGCTTTGTTCCGGCGTGATAGACCGCCGCATGTTCGAGCTGACCCTTTTCGTTCAGGCCGGTAATCTCCTTGCCGGTCTCATATTTTTCCGGATAGCCGCCGCTTGCGAGAATAACGCATGCACAGGCGCCGCGCTTCCAGTGAATATCCAGATCGGAGAGCCGCTGCTCCTCGATCGCCTCCATGATATCGAGCAGATCGGTTTTCAGCATCGGCAGCACGACCTGTGTTTCCGGGTCGCCGAAGCGGCAGTTGTATTCAATGACCTTCGGGCCGTCCTGCGTCAGCATCAGGCCGAAGTACAGGCAGCCGCGGAAGGTGCGGTTTTCGCCGCTCATCGCATGCATGGTCGGCAGAAAGATCTCCCGCATGCACTGCTCTGCGATTTCCTTGGTATAATACGGATTCGGAGAAACGGTGCCCATGCCGCCGGTATTCTTGCCGCGGTCGCCGTCGAGCGCACGCTTGTGGTCCATCGAGGAGATCATCGGAATGACCGTTTCGCCGTCGGTAAAGCTCAGCACGGAGACCTCCGGGCCGGTGAGGAACTCCTCAATGACCAGCTTGGAGCCGCTCTCACCGAAGATTTTGTCCTCCATGATCGAGCGGATCGCCGCGACCGCATCCTCCTCAGACTGCGCGATAATGACGCCCTTGCCCAGTGCAAGGCCGTCCGCCTTGACGACAGTCGGATAGGTATTCTGCTGCTGTACATAGGCGATTGCCTGTTCTGCATCGTCGAACACCTGATATTTTGCAGTCGGAATGCCGTATTTCTTCATCAGATTCTTGGAGAAGGCTTTGCTGCCTTCGATGATTGCGGCAGCCTTCGACGGGCCGAAGACCTTGAATCCGTTTTCACGGAGCAGATCGGCCATGCCCATCACAAGCGGGTCATCCGGCGCAACAAAGACCCAATCCACGGCAAGCTCCTGTGCGAGCCTGAGCATGCCGTCCAGATCGGTCGCCTTTACAGGGAAGCATTTTGCATATTTCGAGATGCCGCCGTTGCCCGGGGCACAGTACAGCTCCGACACACGGGGAGACTCGCTGAGCTTCATGACAATGGCGTGCTCTCTGCCGCCGCCGCCGACTACTAATACTTTCATGGTTTTCGTTTCCTTTCGGTTTGAATGATCTCATCTAAAGAGCGCTGCTGCGGTTCCCGATGCCGGGAGGCAGCCTGCCGGAATTGTCTGTTTCACGTTCGTGCCTGTTATGATTCCGTGACGTTCAGGCAGTCCGGCGTCAGTTCAATGATCTCGCAGTAGTGAATTTTTTTCAGAGAGGGCTGATTCAGCAGTGCACGCATGACCCCGCCGTGCGACACGATCAGGAGCTTGCGGATATCCGCCCTGTTCAGGTAAGGCAGGAGCCACGGCAGCACTCTTGCGCGGAGCTGCGCATGGGTCTCCCAGTTGTGATAGCGGTCGCCGGGCAGATGCACCCCGCCGTTCGCCTTATACTCCTGCCATGCATCGTGGATATCCTGCTGCGTCACATCTGCCCAGTCCAGATCGGGGATCCACTCGAAAATACCCGGTGCGACTTCGATCGGGCAGTCGATCGCTCTGGAAACGATCGCAGCGGTATGCAGGGCACGGGGGTAGGGAGAGGACACAATGAGGTCACAGTCCTGAATCCGCGGATCCTTTGCGGCCGCCTCTGCCTGCCCGATGCCGAGCCGGGTGAGCTGACCGAGCTCCGCGCCCTGCCCCTTCAGGCCGAGTGCAGCGGTATCCGC
The DNA here is from genome assembly GCA_017541275.1 of Oscillospiraceae bacterium. Taxonomy (GTDB): domain Bacteria; phylum Bacillota; class Clostridia; order Oscillospirales; family Ruminococcaceae; genus Firm-04. The sequence continues at coordinate 63,095 of JAFXZM010000014.1, forward strand.
ATAGGTCGGCTCGCCGTGCCGCATGAGATAAACGGTCATATCCCGGCACCTCCTAAAAAGATATCACTTTGCGGTGATTGGGAACGGGCTTCACGCAGGGCTCAGAAGCCGCAGAACCGGTCGGTTTTTCCGACGGTATACTGCTGACGGAACACATAGCCCTCTGTTGCCTCGTCATACACCAGATACATATAGAGCGTGGTGTTTTCCTCCGGGAGATACCACGATTCGACATAATTGTCGTTTTCATCCTGAAAAACGCTGTCCGGTGCGCCGCCGAATCTTGCATTCGCATCGTTTGCGGCGTAATCGAAGATACTGTAATCCTCCTCCATGATCGGAGAATCGACATACACGCTTGTCAGGGAGCCGTCGCGGAACACAAGGAACAGGTCAAGGCCGCCGTACAGGAATTCTGTCCGCTGAAGCGGCACAGACCACTCATTGAACGGCTGCGGCGTACCGACCGAATAGCCGATGCGCGTTTCGACCTCCTGCTGCGGTGAGCCGAACAGAGAGCCGTCCACAAGCAGCAGATTGCCGCTGACCGAGAACAGGTCGCTCTCGCCGCCCATGGCATCATCGCCGGTCTCCTGCGCAGAGGCAAAGGAAACCCACTCATATTCGTTCATTTCGGGCGCAAACTTCGTCAGCGGGAGCGTTTCGCCGTCCGCATTCCGGAGCATCAGCGCCGGTGCATCGGCAGAGAGATCGACAGCCATGCCGTACTCTCGTCCGCCGTTCGCCTCATTGCGCGTGACCGTCACGCCCTCCAGCGAAACAGCCGTGACCCTGCCGCTGTCATCCGTCACCGGAACATAGCTGCATGTGACATTGCCGCAGAGCGAGCCGTTCACCGTAATGGCCTTGCCGACGCCGTTTGCGAAATCCGTCACGCGGTATGCATCCCATGTCACGGTGCAGGTCTGCGCCGAAACGCCCGTAAACCGGAACAGCATGCCGTTTTTCTCATCGTTTTCCGAGGCGGGCAGCTTCATCTCACCCGCATTCAGCAGATAGGCCGCAGCCTTGCCCGCACCTGATTCGGTCAGTGAAAGGGTTGTGGTCATCGGCGGCTCGGTTGTTTCCGGTGCTGCGGAAGTCACCGCCGGCACCGAGGATTCGGTGCTGCTCTCTGCTTTCTCACTGCCGCAGCCGTTCAGCGGCAGCACACAGCAGCAGAGCAGCATCAGGGATAATGCAGAAATTTTTTTCATATAAACCTCAATGGTGGAAAAGTCTCAGGCCGCAGAATGCCATTGCGATGCCGTACTTGTCGCACTGCTCAATGACAATATCATCGCGGATCGAGCCGCCCGGCTCGACAATATACTTGACGCCGCTCTTATATGCGCGGTCGATGTTATCGGGGAACGGGAAGAAGGCATCGGAGCCGAGGCAGACATCGGTGTTCTGCGCAATCCATGCCTGACGCTCCTCCTTCGTAAAGACCGGCGGCTTCTCGGTGAACACGCGCTCCCACTCGCCTTCTGCGAGGATATCCATGTAATCCTCACCGATATAGAGGTCGATTGCGTTGTCGCGGTCGGGGCGCTTGATGTCATCGCGGAACGGCAGATTCAGAACCTGCGGTGCCTGACGGAGCCACCAGTTGTCGGCCTTGGTGCCGGCAAGGCGGGTGCAGTGGATTCTCGACTGCTGACCTGCGCCGATGCCGATTGCCTGACCGTCCTTGACATAGCAGACGGAGTTCGACTGCGTATATTTCAGGGTAATCAGCGAAACGATGAGGTCAAACTTCTTGTCCTCCGGAATGTCCTTGTTCTGCGTCACGATATTCGAGAGCATGGTCTCCTCGTTGATTGCGAGATCGTTTCTGCCCTGCTCGAAGGTCACGCCGAACACTTCCTTGTGCTCGACCTTCGGCGGCTCATAGTTCGGGTCGATCTGCACGATATTGTAATTGCCCTTGCGCTTCGTTCTGAGAATTGCAAGCGCCTCCTCGGAGTAGCCCGGTGCAATGATGCCGTCGGAGACCTCGCGTGCGATCATCGTCGCGGTGATTGCGTCGCACTCGTCGGAAAGCGAGATCCAGTCGCCGAAACTGGACATTCTGTCCGCGCCTCTGGCTCTTGCATAGGCACATGCCAGCGGGGAGAGCTCACCCAGATCATCGACGAAATAGATCTTTTTCAGCGTATCGGAGAGCGGCCGTCCGATTGCGGCACCCGCCGGAGAAACATGCTTGAACGAGGTCGCAGCCGGCATGCCGGTCGCAGCCTTCAGCTCACGGACAAGCTGCCAGCCGTTGAAGGCATCCAGCAGATTGATATAGCCCGGATTGCCCGAAAGCACAGTGATCGGCAGTGCGCTGCCGTCGTTCATAAAGACTCTTGCAGGCTTCTGGTTCGGGTTGCAGCCGTATTTCAAAAGACGTTCGGTTTCCATAACATAGTCCTTTCCGCGGGTGTTCCGCATTTGCATATTTACAAAGATTCAGCTTTTTTTGTCCTTTTTCTTCTTTTTCAGAATTATCACAATGATGATTGCCAGAATCAGCAGAATGAGCAGAATCAGCAGGATAATCCACCATGCGCCGGAGGTCGGCGGGGCTTCCTGATACGGCGTAACGCTTGTTTCGGGGACAGATTCCTCTGCTGCGGGAGCCTGTGTGGCGACGACCATTGCCTCTGCGCCGAAAACCAGCACCTCGGAATAGTCGGTATAGAAATCCTCCTGATCCGCCTGCGAAATCCAGTACCGTGCGCGCAGCTCGATCGGCGTATCCTTTTCGATACTGCCCTCTGCCTCTGCGAGGTTCTGAAGGCCGATTTCCATATCGCCGGCCTTAATCATCCAGTCGCCCTGAAGGCCGACCCATTCATCGCTGCCCTGCTTCCGCGCCTCAACCTCCATCCAGAGGGTTCCCTGTGTGCCGCTGACCTGCGCGAGCTGCTTTTCAAGCGTATCATCGACAGCAAGCCTGAACGCGATCACGGGATAATCGTTGAATTCCTCATCGGTATAAACCAGATCGGAAATGACGGGTGCAGCAACATCGCCGGGCTTCAGCGCCTCGGTCTGCACGGCATCCTTGCCGATGGCAGCAGGCTCCGACCATTCCGAGGTCACATACAGGTCGTCGCCCTCAAGCGGACGGCAGGTGACCAGCCAGCGCACGCGCGCATAAATCGTATGCTCTGTGAGGTCGATCACCGCATAGCTTTCGTCATCGCCCTTGACGACCTTGTACTGCCCCTCCTTCAGAACATCCTTCCAGCCGGGGATATCTTCACTGTCCGTGTGGCTGCCGTGCCACGCCCAGTCCTCCGGGTCGTCGATGTTGCCCATCCCGCGGAAGATCCATTCCGAATTGGCAATTTCGGGGGAATAGCTGCACTCAGTATATGCCCAGTCGCCGAGATGCTGCTTGTAATCCGCATCATAGCCGCCGGTTTCCCAGTACTGATTGACATGCCAGTCATCCGCTGTGTCGATCGACCAGTCGATCTGCGCGGTGATCCAAAGATCGTCATAGCCCATGTCATTGAGCTCTGCGACGACAGTGTCATACTCATCCGGGTTCGCCTTGCGCGTGGACCAGTTGCTCATCGGGTTGTTCTGCGAATAGTGAATCTCAATGGTATTCGCGGAATCATTGCCGTCCAGCCAGACCATGGAAACATTCCGCGGTGCTTCCAGCGTAAAGGGCAGCTCAGGCGTATCGGCAGATGCCGGAAACGACATCGCCGGGATTGCGAGCATGGCTGCACATGCAGCCGCATACAGCTTTTTCTTCATTCGGCTTCGCCTCACTTTCTATTATCAATTTGCAGAGGATTCGCTTATTCCTTTGCCAATGCGCCGTAGCGGTTGACGATCTTGCTGGTCGCGTTGCCGGTTGCGGGGTCGATATAGCGGACGAACAGCGAGATCTTGTTGTCTGCGTTCAGGCTGTTCCAGAGCAGGTCGGTGAAGCTGTCGATGCTGTCCGGAATCGAAACGAGCTTCGGCTCGCCGACAAAGCTCGGCAGCGGGTTGCCGTCGCCGACATAGGTGTGGATGAAGTGTCCCTGACCCGCGATCGGGTTCTCATAGGAGAACGTGAAGCGCTGGCAGGAGGACGGATCGCCGTCCGCACTTTTCAGGATGCTGAGTGCGTAATTGAACGCGCCCTTTTCGCAGCGGACAACGCCGGAGATTCTGGGGGTATAGTTCGGGGCATCCGGCTCAAACTTGCGTGCGCGGAGACCCTGCTCGAAGGTGAACTGGTGATCCATGGCCTCATAGATCGTGTCAGTCTGGTCGCCGTTCGTGACGATCGTCTTGTTGCCGAGCACACGCACCGGATAATAGATAATCAGGGACGGGTCGGAGCATTTGCTTTCGTCATAGGCCTTGGTTCTGAGGTTTGCGCCCTCCGGGACGAAAATGCGGTTGCGGGAATTCTCGCTGCGTCCCATGATGAAATAAGCGATGACAGCCTTGGTGCCGTCCGCCGACCGACCGATGATGATGCCTCTGCCGGGATAGCTGTTGCCCTGAAGTTCCTGTGCAAGTGAAATCATAGCCATAATAGTACCCTCCTGAAAATATGATTCTGATTAAACCGGACATTTATTCTTTGATATAAACCTGTTCTCCGCGGACGCAGCAGAATCCTCCGCGGGCAGTGCCCGCGCCGTTTTCATAACGCGCCTGACAGGTTTATTCTTTGATATAGACCTTGCTCCCGCGGACTTTGAGCTTGCCCTCGCAGAACAGTCTGACCGCCTGCGGCAGAATCTTCCATTCCGCTTCTTCCATGACGCGCTTTTGCAGCGTTTCAGGCGTATCGTCCTGCTTTACCGCAACGGCCTTTTGCAGAATGATCGGGCCGCCGTCGCAGACCTCGGTGACGAAATGCACCGTCGCACCCGTGACCTTTACGCCCTTTTCCAGCGCCGCCTCATGCACATGCAGACCATAGTAGCCCTTGCCGCAGAAGCTCGGAATCAGCGCCGGATGTACGTTCATCATCTTGTTCGGGTAGGCGCGGCAGATCGTTTCATCGAGAATCGTCATGAAGCCCGCCTGCACGATCAGATCGGCATATTCCTCATAGAATGCCTCCAGCATCGCAGCGCTGTAGGCTGCGGTATCCGGAAAGGCCTTCCGCTGGATCACCCGCGTCGGGATGCTGTTGTTCTTTGCACGCACCAGCGCATAGGCGTCCGGCTTCGAGCTGATGACGCAGGTGATCCTGCCGTTTCCGAGCTCTCCGCGCTTCTGTGCGTCGATCAGCGCCTGCAAATTGGTGCCGCCGCCTGATACCAGCACGACGATCTTCTTATACTTGTGCGGATGCATGTCCTCTGCCATATGCAGCACCTCCAAACAGTTTATTGATATTTCGCGATTAAACGGCTTGTGATCTCCTTGCGCAAATCGACCTCTGTGTCGGTTTCCTCGCCGAACAGAAACATCTTTGTATATAAATGCTCATAATCGTATTCCTGTTTCACCAGAAAACGACCGGATCTGCCGGATTCCGGCTGATCTGAACAGCTTTTGAATGCATCCGCAATTCTGTCCATCCGTTCGCTGTATGTATCTGTGTCGGCGCCCTCCGAGACTGTGAGGGTAACGGTTACACAGATATCTTCCATACACACAATCGACGTCCAGTCCGCGGTACAGACCTGCCAGCCTGTGTCCGGCTCGGTATGTGCCTCCACAAAACGCCGCCCGACCGGATCGCCTTCCGAATAATCCAACAAGCCATCATCAAAGAACACAGGAAGACAAGAATAATAGATGTACTCTGTATCACTATCCCATCGGTCGGATTCGTCCAGATAATGGCCCTCAAGATTCGGCTCCAGCACCTCTTTGCCAAATTCGCGGCGAAAAATATGATTCAGTTCATCCCAAACAAGAGCTTCCATATCTGCCCGATAACGGAGCTCCTCCGTCGGCCAGCGCTCCGCCAGCTCGGAATCATTGGGATCGTAGCGGGAGATGATACTCTCTGCGGTTCGCAGTGTACCGGTATGATCGTGATAGGTCAGCTCATACACATCACGATCCCGATCGAAATCCGTGCGCAGGTAGGTATAGGTCGCATCCGCTCCGAAGCAGTATTTGAAATATTCAGGGAAGCGTTTGGAAATGTCCGTTTCACGAACCTCCTGCACTTCGATCTCATTGTGCAGATCGCCGCCGCTTACGGTTTCTTCCTTGCTGCTGCTCTTATTCCCCCCGCAGCCTGTCAGCAATAGTGCGAACGCGAGCAGTGCTGCTGTGATTTGCACATCATGTTTCATAACCCGGATTTCCTTTTTTCCTCAGTCATTCTGATGCTTTTCGACCAGCTTTTTCGCATGCTCTTTCATCGGGTGATAATCCTCGCCCATTTCGGAAAGGTCGATTTCCTCGCCCATGATATAAGTAACCAGGTTTACAGTGTGGATATCGGAATCGCCATCTCCCTGCCGCAGTGAAAACGAAAAGGACTGCGGCCCGCCCTTGCAGCTCTGATAGTCCGCGATGATCTGATGAATCTTCTCGGTATAGGCATCCGCATCGCCGTCCGCCGGTATCCGCAAACTGAATGTCAGATACCACTGCTCATCCGAAGCAAGGGTCTTCCAGTCTGCCGCGCAGACCTGCCAGCCGGTTCCCGGCTCGATATGCGCATGGGCGAGCCGCTGCCCGACCGGATCATCCGGCGAAAGAAACATCGTCTGACCGATATACACGCCCACCACCGGAAGTAGGATGAGACTCTCAGTATCGCTGACCCAGCCTGTTTTCTCCTCCCAGTGTCCGTTCAGATATTTTTCCAGAACCTCCTGCGAAAATTCACGCTTAAAGATTCGTGCCATCTCATCCGAAGCGAGGTATTCCATTTCCGCGGCGTAGTATTCCTCCGCATTCGGATAAACCTCCGCCTGCTCCTCCCCGTAGGGGTAGGTGTAATACTCTCTCGTGCGGAGTGCGCCGGTATGGTCATGATAGGTCAGCTCATAATAATCGCTGTCATCATCCCCATCCGTCCGCAGGTAGGTATAGGTTGCGTCCTCCCCGAAGCAGTATTTGAAATACTCAGGGAAGCGCTTTGATATATCGGTTTCGCGGACCTCCTGCACCTCGATCTGATCGTGCAGATCGCCGCCGTTTATGTTCTGGCTGCTGCCGGGATTGCCGCCGCAGCCTGTCAGCAGTACGGCTGCTGCACAGACTGCGGTGATTCTTCCTGTTGCGGAGATCTTACTCATTACTCAATGATGACCCCCACATCGCTCTGCACCAGCTCGCCGAGGACATATGCCTGCTCGCCGCTTGCGGTCAGTGAAGCGATTGCCTGATCCGCATCCTCCGGTGCAACCGAAACGATCATGCCGACGCCCATATTAAAGGTATTGAACATGTCACGCTCCGGGATATTGCCGGTTCTTGCGATCAGATCGAAGATCGGAAGCACCTGCACGCTGCTGCGCGGGATGCGTGCGGAGAGGCCGTCGGGGAGGCTGCGCGGAATATTCTCATAGAAGCCGCCGCCGGTGATATGTGAGATTGCCTTGACATTCACCGCATCCAGCAGATTCATGATTGCCTTGACATAAATGCGGGTCGGGGTCAGCAGGCACTCGCCGAGCGTCATGCCGAGGTCGTCGAAATGCCGCGAGAGGTTTTCCTCATTCACATCGAACACATTGCGCACCAGCGAGAAGCCGTTGGAATGGACACCGCTGGATTTGATCGCGATGAGGACATCGCCGGCCTTCTGGACGGCGGGGTTGAGGATCTTCTTCTCATCGACCAGACCGACCGAGAAGCCGGCGAGGTCATATTCATCCTCCGGCATCAGACCCGGATGCTCGGCAGTTTCGCCGCCGACCAGTGCGCAATCCGCCTGCACGCAGCCCTCTGCGACGCCGGAAACGATCGCGGCGATTTTTTCAGGGATATTTCTGCCGCAGGCGATGTAATCGAGGAAGCACTGCGGCTTTGCACCGCAGCAGATGATGTCGTTGACGCACATGGCCACGCAGTCGATGCCGACGGTATCATGCTTGTCCATGATGAATGCGAGCTTGATCTTTGTGCCGACGCCGTCCGTACCGGAAACCAGCACCGGAGACTCCATGCCCTTCACATTCAGGCGGAACAGGCCGCCGAAGCCGCCGATGCCTTCCATGACGCCGGCTGTTGCGGTGCGGGCGACGTATTGCTTCATCAGGTCAACGGCTCTGTAGCCCGCGGTCACATCGACGCCCGCCTTCTTGTAGCTCTCGGAAAAACTGTTTTTTGCGTGTCCCATAATATCTCCTTCAGATGTATCGCTCCGCGATGATTTTGAATGGAGCTCCGCTCCAAACCCCGCCAAAGGGTCACTGACCCTTTGGAATCCCATTATAGGCAGAATATGCAAAAAAGGGATTCATAAGGGACAGTGTCCCTTAAACGGGGTATGGGGCGGCGCCCCATACCCAATGCATCGCAGATACCTTATTCATCATTCTTCGCCGGTGAAACAGTAGGTGCAGAGGGAATCGGGGTCGATGCCGACTGCCGTTTTGACGTCCGCGAGCAGGTGATACTTCAGCGAGGTGAAGTTCAGCCGCCGTGCGATCTCATCGACCATTGCATGATAGCGCTCGGTATTATCGGTGCAGTATTCCTGCAAATAGCGGTCATCGCCGTCAAAATCGCGGACGACCTGCCGTGCGATCAGGTCCATATCGGACTTGCCCGGAGAGAAGTTCAGGTATTTGCAGCCGAACATGCTCGGCGGGCTGGCGGAACGGATATGCACCTCTTTTGCGCCGTTGTTGTAGAGGAATTCCACGGTATTGCGCATCTGCGTACCGCGGACGACGGAGTCGTCGAGGAACAGCAGCTTTTTGTCCCGGATCAGCTGCTCGACCGGAATCAGCTTCATATGCGCGGTCAGGTCGCGGAGCGACTGCTTGGCCGGCGTAAAGCTGCGCACCCATGTCGGGGTGTATTTGATGAACGGTCTGGCAAAGCGCAGGCCGCTTTCATTTGCATAGCCGATTGCGTGGCCGTTTCCGGATTCCGGAATGCCGGCGACATAATCGACATCGATGCCCTTATCGCGCTTTGCGAGCAGCGCACCGCAGTTGTTCCGCATGATCTCGACATTCACGCCCTCATAGCAGGAGGTCGTGTAGCCATAGTATATCCACAGGAACACACAGATTTTCATTTTTCTGTTCGGCTGCATCACTGTTTCGCAGGAATCGGCCGTCATGAACACAATCTCACCGGGGCCCAGATCCCGCTCGTAGCGGTAGCCGAGATTCATATAGGAGAACGACTCAAACGCCGCACAGTATGCGCCGTCCTTATGTCCGAGGATGACCGGTGTTCTGCCCATGAGGTCGCGGGCGGCGTAGATGCCGTCCTTTGTCATCAGCAGAAGCGTCATCGAGCCCTTGATCTTCTCCTGTGCATGGCGGATGCCCGCCGGAATCGTATCGCACTGATTGATGAGCGCGGCGACCAGCTCCGTCGGGTTGATGACGCTGCCGCTCTGCTCATTGAAATGCCCGCCGCGGGAGATCAGCTCCTCGACCAGCGCCTCGGCATTGTTGATCTTGCCGACTGTCGTCAGCGCATAGCTGCCCAGATGCGAACGCACCAGAACCGGCTGCGGGTCGGTATCGCTGATGCAGCCCAGCCCCATATGGCCGTGCATCTCGTTCAGGTCGCTGCCGAACTTGGTACGGAAGGGGGCATTTTCGATATTGTGGATTGCACGCTGAAAGCCGGCCTCTGTGTCATAAACCGCCATGCCGCCTCTGCGTGCGCCGAGATGTGTATGATAGTCTGCTCCGAAGAACAGGTCCGCCGTAACGTCCTCACGGGACACTGCGCCGAAGAAACCGCCCATAGAAACCTCCGAGTTTTTAGTTTTTTGGAATCAGGGGTCTGCGGCTTATGCGTTCTCCTTGAGGCGCTTCATGATCTCCTGATAGGCCTCCTCAACGCCGCCCATATCTCTGCGGAAGCGGTCCTTGTCGAGCTTCTCGTGCGTTGTGGAATCCCAGAAGCGGCAGGTATCGGGCGAAATCTCGTCTGCCAGGACGATCTGACCGTGGAATCTGCCGAACTCGATCTTGAAGTCGATCAGGTCGATGTTGAGCTTCTTGAAGAAGCCGAGCATGAACTCATTGACCTTGAACGCATACTTTGCGATGGTGTCCAGCTCCTCCTTGGTCGCAAGGCCGAGTGCCAGTGCGTAGTAATCGTTGATGAACGGATCGTGCAGATCGTCGTTCTTGTAGCTGAACTC
>JAFXZM010000015.1 GCA_017541275.1 Oscillospiraceae bacterium
ATCCATGTTCTTGATCTCGATGATATTGATGGCAACGGACTTGCCGATGCGCTTCTCAAGCGTTGCGCGCAGCTTGTCGATCTCTGTGCCGCCGCGGCCGATAATCAGACCCGGCTTTGCGCAGTGGATATGAACGCGGACCTTCTCAGGAAGGCGCTCGATCTCGATGCGTGCGATGCCCGCAGCATACAGAGACTTCTTGATGAACTCGCGGAGGTTATAATCCTCAACGAGGGTATCGCCGAAATGCTTTTTATCAGCGAACCAGCGGGAATCCCAGTCTTTGATTACGCCGACTCTCAGGCCGTGCGGATTCACTTTCTGTCCCATAGGATCTTATGCCTCCCTTTCCTTCAGAATGATGGTGATATTGGATGTGCGCTTATTGATGCGGAACGCTCTGCCCTGTGCACGCGGACGGATTCTCTTGAGGATCGGGCCCGGGCCGACATAGCAGGCGGCGACATACAGCAGATCCTTGTTCATCGAGTGATTGTTGTCAGCGTTCGCAACTGCGGAATTCAGCAGCTTCTTCACGATCGGCGCAGCAGCCTTCGGTGTGAGATCCAGTGCAGCGACTGCCTTTTCGACCGACTGATTGCGGATCAGGTCAAGAACGATCTGCACCTTTCTCGGAGAAATGCGCTCGCCGCGGAGGATTGCTTTTGCCTCCGGCTCGTTGATGTTTTCAATGTTAGCCATGCGAAATTTCCTCCTTCCGATTACTTCTTACCGTTGTTCGACGTCTTGGAACCGGCATGGCCCTTGAAGGTTCTGGTCGGTGCAAACTCGCCGAGCTTGTGACCGATCATTTCCTCAGTAACAAAAACCGGAATGTGCTTGCGGCCGTCGTGGACTGCGAAGGTGTGGCCGACAAACTCCGGGAAAATCGTGGAGGAGCGGCTCCATGTCTTTACGACCTTCTTCTCGCCGGTCTCGTTCATAGCGACAACGCGCTTGTAAAGGGATTCCTGAACATACGGACCCTTCTTAACACTTCTGCTCATGAGTCAGCCTCCTTTCTTATTTACCGTTGCGGCGCTTCACGATGAGCTTATCGGAAGGCTTGTGATGCTTACGGGTCTTATATCCGAGTGCCGGCTTACCCCACGGGGTAACAGGACCCGGACGTCCGATCGGGGACTTGCCCTCACCACCGCCGTGCGGGTGGTCATTCGGGTTCATAACGGAACCGCGGACTGTCGGGCGGATACCCATATGACGGGTACGGCCAGCCTTGCCGATGTGGACATTTTCGTGGTCAATGTTGGAGACCTGACCGATCGTTGCTTTGCCGATGACCGGTACCTTTCTCATCTCGCCGCTGGGCAGACGGATCAGAGCGTAGGCGCCCTCCTTGCCCATGAGCTGTGCCTGGTTGCCGGCGGAGCGCACGAGCTGGCCGCCCTTGCCCGGATAAAGCTCAATGTTGTGGATAAAGGTACCGACCGGAATTGCGGTCAGCGGAAGTGCGTTGCCCGGCTTGATGTCGCAGTCTTCGCCGCTGCGGACGGTATCGCCCACTGCAAGGCCGTTCGGTGCGAGGATGTAGCGCTTCTCGCCGTCCTCATACTGAACCAGCGCGATGAATGCGCTGCGGTTCGGGTCGTACTCCAGTGTCAGGACTGTTGCATTCATGCCGTCCTTATTGCGCTTGAAGTCGATGATTCTGTACTTCGGGCGCGTACCGCCGCCGTGGTGGCGGACTGTGATTCTGCCGTAGTTATTACGACCGGACTTCTTCTTGAGGGTGACGCAGAGCGACTTCTCAGGACCGTTCTTGGACAGTCCTGAATAGTCGGTCACGGTCATGCCGCGGCGGCCCGGTGTTGTCGGCTTATAAGCCTTGATTGCCATTTCAGTTATTCACTCCTTAAATTCAATGCTTTATTATCGGGAGCATGACTCCCATACATTTCCGCTGATTTCTCAGCAGCAGATCAGGCCGTCAGGCCGATCAGAACATGCCGTCGAAGAACTCGATGGTGCCGTTGCGCTTCTTGCCGTTTGCATCAGCGGACGGCTCCGGATTGACGGTCACGATTGCCTTCTTCCATGCAGAGGTCTTGCCGGTGTATCTGCCGACTCTCTTGGAACGGCCGCGCACGCTGATCGTGTTGACCTTCAGAACCTCAACATTAAAGAGCTTCTCAACTGCATAGGCAATTTCGATTTTGTTCGCATCGTTTGCGACCTTGAAGGTGTACTTTCCGGTCGGCAGCACATCGGTGGTGCGCTCGGTGATGACCGGCTTCAGAATGATATCCTGCGGTGCCTTCATTTTGCATACACCTCCTCGATTTTTGCGACAGCGCCCTTGCTGACGATGAACTTATCGTAGTTCAGGATGTCATAGACATTCAGGGTATTGACCGCTGCGGTCTTGACGCCCGGAATGTTTGCAGCGCTCTTGTAAACGTGCTTATCAGCTTCCTGTGTGACGATCAGAGCCTTGCCCTCAACCTTCAGTGCATCGAGCATCTTGACAATGGTCTTGGTCTTGAAGCCCTCAACTGCGAGGTTGTCGATCACAAGCAGGTTTTCGTCCAGAACCTTCTGGGAGAATGCGGAGAGCATTGCCAGACGGCGGACCTTTTTGTTCAGGCTGTAGCGGTAGCTTCTGGGCTTCGGGCCCAGTGCGACGCCGCCGTGATACCACTGCGGAGCACGGATCGAGCCCTGACGCGCATGACCGGTACCCTTCTGACGGTACGGCTTTCTGCCGCCGCCGGAAACCTCTGTACGGGTCAGCGTGGACTGTGTGCCCTGACGCTGATTTGCCAGATAATTGACGACAACTGCGTGCATGACCGCCTCATTCGGCTTGATGCCGAACACTGCGTCATTGAGCTCGGTTTCGGAAACCTTCTCGCCGTTCATATCATAAACAGGAACATTTGCCATTTTCGATTTCCTCCTTCCTTAACCCTTTTTCACGCTGTTGCTGATGGTAACGAGGCTGCCCTTCGGACCCGGAATCGCGCCGCGGACTGCGATGAGATGATTCTCAGCGTCCACAGAAACGATGCGGAGATTCTGAACGGTCACAGTCTCTGCGCCCATGTGACCTGCCAGACCCTTGCCCTTGTAGATACGGGACGGGGACGAGCAAGCGCCCATGGAACCTGCCTGGCGGTGAACCGGGCCGGTACCGTGCGTTTCCTTCAGTCTGTGCTGATTGAAGCGCTTGATCGGGCCGGCATAGCCCTTGCCCTTGCTGGTGCCCTGCACATCGACGATATCGCCTGCCGCGAAGATATCCGGCTGGATGGCGTCGCCGACATTGTAGGACTCGCAGTCCTCAAGGCGGAACTCACGCAGTGTGCGGAGCGCACCGGTGTTTGCCTTGTCGAAGTGACCCTTCAGAGGCTTGTTGACCTTGTTTGCTTTCGCAGTGCCGAAGCCAACCTGAATTGCGTTGTAGCCGTCATTTTCCACGGTCTTCTTCTGAACGACGAAGCAGGGGCCTGCTTCCACGACCGTGACCGGCACGACCTTGCCGGACTCGTCGAAGATCTGCGTCATGCCGATCTTCTTGCCAAGAATGGCTTTCTTCATGTTTGGTTTCCTCCTTGTGGTTATTGGTTGACGTTTCCGCCAACTTGACCGGCGGGATGAAGAATCCCCGCCTTACTCTTCCCGCTTGCGGAGCTTATTTCATCTCCATGTTGATGTCAACGCCTGCGGGAATTTCGAGTCTTGTGAGAGCGTCCATCGTCGCCTTGGTGGGACGGATGACGTCGATCAAGCGCTTGTGGGTACGCATCTCGAACTGCTCACGGCTGTCCTTGTACTTGTGTACCGCACGGAGGATCGTGATGACCTCCTTGTCAGTCGGGAGCGGGATCGGACCCGAGACCTTCTGCGCGCCGCCGCGCTTTGCAGTCTCCACGATCTTTGCTGCCGCCGCATCGACGGTCGCATGCTCATAGCCCTTGATTCTGATTCTCAGTTTTTCGCTGCCTGCCACTTGATTACCCTCCTATAAGATTTAGTTTTGTTGCCTTGGGGGGATGAAGTGAGCGGATCCGTGTGCTTCATGACGTCTGTTCCGCGGGAGGCTCTTACAACTCCCCCGCGTGTTTCTCACGGATTACTCCATAAAAAACCCCGACTGCAAGGTTCCTTGCATCGGGCAGCTTCATGAGATCTCACAGGTTTTCCTGTTTTTGTACGCAAAAAGTCCGGCGACCCTCCGAAATCGGTTTTCCTGACAGTCCCGTCCGTAAGATGACGCGGCTGCCGCCTTCAACCGGAATCCGGCGGTTTCGCTGCTTTTCGCACACACAGTGCCGTATCTCAATTCGCCCGTCCAGCGGGACATGCTCCGCACGAATTCCCGGCCACAGCCGCAACCTCGTGCTTCCTCGCATATCTTGTGCATCAGCCTCACTATTATAGCATAAACAGCGCAGAAATGCAAGTCTTTTTTCTGCGCTCAGTCCATTTTGTCCCGTAGAACTTGACTAAGAGTTTCGCTTCCATTTTGTGCATATTCACAACATGCATACCGGACAGGCATCCGCTCATATCCTGCACTGAACCCCGGAATCCAGAAAGGAGTGTCCTGATATGCTGGGACTGACCGCGAAGCAGGTGCAGGAGCGGCAGGGGCAATACGGCCCCAATACCCTCGCAGAACCGCAGCACGTACACCCATTCCGCATCTTTTTCTCGCAGTTTCGCGATATTACGGTATTGATTCTGCTGGCTGCCGCGCTGATTTCATGGCTCGTGCGCGAATACGCCGATGCCGTTACAATCGGCGTGATCGTTGTTCTGAACGCCGTGCTCGGCTTTGTACAGGAATTCCGCACGGAGCAGACGCTTCTCGCGCTGAAAAGCATGACCGCCCCGACCGCAAAGGTCTTCCGCGACGGACAGCAGACGGTTGTGCCGGCAGATCAGCTTGTCCCCGGCGATACTATTTTAATAGAAGCCGGTGACCGTGTTCCGGCTGATGCGGTCATCCGCTCCTGCGCACAGCTCTCCGCTGAAGAATCCGTCCTGACCGGCGAATCGCTGCCTGTCAGCAAGCGGGCGCACAATCCCTCTGACGGCGCTCCCTCGAATGAGATCGGCCGCAGCGACATGCTCTATGCCGGTACGGCCGTCACCCGCGGAACCGGTACGGCAGAGGTCACGCATATCGGAAAATCAACGCAAATGGGGCAGATTTCACAGCTTCTCACCGATATCTCAGACAGCGAAACCCCGCTGCAAAAACGCCTCGGTGAGCTCGGAAAGGTGCTCGCGGTCATCTGTCTGGCGGTCTGTGTGCTGGTTTTTCTGGCGGGCGTGCTGCGCGGCGAACCCGTCTTTGATATGCTCATGACCGGCATCACAATCGCAATCGCCGCAATCCCGGAGGGTCTGCCCGCAACCGTTACGATCGCACTGGCACTTGCCGTCCGGCGGATGCTTGCGAAAAATGCGCTCGTCAACCGTCTGCATGCCGTCGAGACGCTCGGCTGCGCCTCCGTCATCTGCACCGACAAAACCGGCACAGTCACCGAGAATAAAATGACCGTGCAGCGGCTCTGCACCGCCGCCGGCGCCTATGAGCTGAGCGGCACCGGCTGGTCAAAATCAGGCGCATTGCTCAAAAACGGCATCGCCTGCTCTGCGGCCGGGCTCCCCGACCTCATGCCGCTGCTGCGCTGCGCTGTGCTGTGCAATCATGCGGCGCTCTCGGACGGCGGCAGCGAATGGATTGTTACAGGCGACCCAACTGAGGCGGCACTGCTCGTCGCGGCGGCAAAATGCCGCGTCACGGCCGATGCTTTCTCACGCATCCGCGTCACCGGCGAAATCCCCTTTGACAGCGATACCCGCTCCATGACCGTTTTCTGTCAGTCTGAGCGCGGCCGGCTTGCGCTCTCAAAAGGTGCGCTTGACGTCATTCTCCGAAATTGCACGCATTATCGCGAAAACGGCCGCGTCCTGCCGCTGACCCCGCAAAAGCGCGCCGAGCTGAGCTGTCAGGCAGACGCGCTCGCGGAGGATGCGCTGCGCGTGCTGGCCTTTGCCGAACAGGAGCATGTCAGCGGCACCTCGCAGCCGACCGCTATGGTTTATCTCGGCATGAGCGGCATGCTCGACCCGCCGCGGGAACAGGCTAGACGTGCAATCGCCGACTGCACCCGCGCCGGCATCCGTGTTGTGATGCTGACCGGCGACCATGTCAAAACCGCTGCTGCAATCGCACAAAAAGCCGGGATTCCCCATGCCGCAAATGCCGTGACCGGTGCGGAGCTCGACCGCATGAGCGACCGCGAACTCGATGCCTGCGTCGAGCGCTGTGCGGTGTTTGCCCGCGTGACGCCGGCACACAAGCTGCGCCTCGTCCGCGCATTCCGAAGAAAAGGCCATATCGCTGCGATGACCGGCGACGGCGTCAATGATGCACCGGCCGTCAAGGAGGCCGATATCGGCGTGGCGATGGGCAAAAACGGCACAGACGTCACCCGGCAGGCCGCTGATATCATTCTGCTCGACGACCGCTTTGACACCCTGACCGCCGCAGTCGAGCAGGGCAGAACCGTCTATGCTAATATTAGGAAATTCGTGCGCTATCTGCTCGCCTGCAACATCGGCGAAGTGCTGACGATGCTCGCCGGCATTCTCATGGGACTGCCGGTCGTGCTGCTGCCGACGCAAATTCTGCTCGTCAATCTGATGACGGACGGTTTGCCGGCGGTCGCGCTCGGTCTGGAGCCGCCCGCGCCGGATGTCATGCACCGCCCTCCGCGCCGCGCGGACGACAGCTTCTTCGCCGGCGGGCTTCTCTCACGCATCGTATTCCGCGGCATTTTTATCGCGCTCTCAACGCTTGGCTCGTTTACGACTGTCCTGCGCATGACCGGCGACCTCACCCATGCACGCACTGCCGCGCTGGTCACGCTGATCTGCTCGCAGCTTCTGCATGTATTTGAATGCAAACGCGAGGACGGCACGCTGTTCTCGGTACCCTATTTTTCAAACGGCAAGCTGATTCTTGCGGTACTCTCATCTGCCGCCGTCACGCTCGCCGCCCTGCGGATTCCTGCAATGCAGACAGTGTTCTCGACGGTTTCCCTCGCGCCGGCCGTGCTGCTGACTGCGCTCGGCTTTGCTCTGGCTGTGCCGCTCGCCGCCGCGCTGACCGCGCGTCCCGCTGCCCGCGAAACAACCGTCCGGCAGGCCGGCAAGCGTATCGCTTCGAGATAACGCCGATTCCCCGCTGTGTTCGCTTGAACCGGCGGGGAATCTCAGATTATTACGAATTATTCTGCGGCGTTTCTGTGATGCTTGCAAACTGCGGGAGGATCGCAGTCTCAAAATCATTCTCAAAGCCGGAATACTGAATCAGCAGCGTATATCTGCCCAGCGAACGCATAACGTTCGTATTATAAAACGTCCTTCCGCTGTCGTCATTCATGTCCTCCTGCGCGGTAAAATAATAGTACTCTGTGCCGTCATCAAGCGTAAACGATTTCACCGGGCCGGTCGTGTGCCGCTCTGCCTGCGACTCCCGGCTCTTCTCCGCAATTTCCTGCGTCGTGTATTCCTTATCCAGCCCGTTCGACGAATTGTTGCTGAACTGTACCGTCATTCTCGGATAACTGCCGTCCTTCCATGCGGCCATGTCCATAATCATTTTGTCCGTGCTGACCATTTCTTCGATCGTTTGATAGCCGAATTTCTGATTCAGCTCCAGTATCTCTTCATCAGTCAGAAATACCCAGCCCTCCGGCAGTGTAAATTTGAGATTGAGCATCTCTGATTCATAGACATTGCCCTTTTTCACGCAGGCTTCATACTTCGGCCCGGATGCGATGCTGTCCTCGCCGGACGATTCAGCCGGCTTCCCGGCCGCCGCAGAGGATTCGCCTGCCGGCGCTGTGTCCGGTGCGCTGCTGCTCCCTCCGCAGCCGTAAAGCGCACTCAGGAACAGTCCGCACAGCAGAATCAATGCCGCTTTTTTCATATTCATTCCCCTCTCGTTCCGGATCCGGTACTGACCCGGTAATTGATAAAAATATGATACAACAGCTTTGTGAAAGCCGTGTGAAATTCAGCCTGCGAATTTCCTGTTCCCGCTCCCCGCATCCGACCGATTTCGCAGTAAAAATGCGCTACAATAAAAGCACAACAAAAAGAAAGGTCGCAAAGCGCTATGGTTGAACTCAAACAGGAACCCAAAAAGCTCATCGCTCTGCTCAGCGGTGAGCTCGATCATCACCACGCAAAGGAAATCCGCGAAGCTATCGACTTCGCCGTCCGCGAACAGCTCCCGCAGACGCTCGTTCTTGATTTTCTCCATGTCACTTTTATGGACAGCTCCGGCATCGGCCTCATCATCGGGCGGGCAAGACTGCTCGAAGAAACCGGCGGACGCCTTGAAATCCACAATCCCTCATGGCAGATCCGGAAGGTGCTGCGGCTTTCCGGCGCGGACAGGCTCGCGGTCATCCGCTGCACACCCTGCGGAAAGGAGCCCGAACATGAATACGCTCAATGAGCTGAAATGCTCCTTTCCCGCCCGCTCGGAAAATGAGAGCTTTGCTCGGACAATGGTATGCGCGTTCGCTGCGCAGCTTGACCCGACCGTCGAGGAACTGGCCGACCTGCGCACCGCAGTCTCCGAGGCGGTCACAAACAGCATTGTTCATGCCTACCGCGGCGCAGAGCCCGGCCTCATCGCTGTGACCGTCCGGCTGCTCCCGCAGGATATCATTTACATCCGCATCACCGATAAGGGCTGCGGCATCGCCGATATCGGACAGGCCATGCAGCCGCTTTATTCCAGTGCGCCCGCCGAGGAGCGTGCCGGGCTCGGCTTTACGGTCATGCAGAGCTTCACCGACCGGCTCACTGTCACAAGCCATGTCGGAAAGGGCACGACTGTCATTATGCGGAAGAAGCTGCGGCATGGCGCAGAATAATCCGCCCGCTGTTGCCGCTGAGGAGCACCTCGGCCTTGTGCATCTCTGCGCAAACCGCTTCCGTGAGCGCGGCATCGAATATGAGGAGCTCTATTCTGCGGGCTGTATGGGGCTCGTCAAGGCGGCGAATGCCTTTGACCCCTCACGCGGCGTCTGCTTCTCAACCTATGCGGTTCCGGTCATCATGGGCGAGATCCGGCGGCTGTTCCGCGAGGGCGGCAGCGTTCACATCGGACGCCGGCTGCAATCACTCGCACAGCAGGCTGCACGCGCTGCCAATGATCTGCGGCAGTCGCTCGGCCGGGAGCCGACTGTCCGTGAGCTGGCGGAAACGCTCGGTATTTCTGAAGCCGATACCGCTGAGGCGCTCTGCGCGGCACGCCCGGCCGTTTCGCTGACTGCCGAAGGTGAGGACGGCGAAACCGTGCTCGATATTCCCGTGCCCTCCCCGGAGCAGGAGATTCAGGAGCATCTTGCGCTGCGGCAGGTGCTTCGGCTGCTCAGTGACACCGACCGCCGGCTCATCGCACTGCGCTATGAGCAGAATATGACGCAGAGTGCCGCCGCAAAGCTGCTCGGCATGACGCAGGTGCAGGTTTCGCGCAGAGAAAAGAAAATTCTGCTGTTTCTGCGCGGCGAGCTGCTGCGCTGATGCATCCGCCGCAGAAAAAAGAGGAGAAACCGCCAAAGGGCGATGCTGATATAGAAGTTTTAAGCCATACTTGTAATGTCAATAGGGAACAAACTCTAATCGAAGTGAACCTCACCGATGCCGATGAAGAAAATGCGGATTTTACGCACTTTTTTGCGGAATTTTCTCTCTCCCGTGTATTCACCGACTTCGATATGTTCAATAAAA
>JAFXZM010000016.1 GCA_017541275.1 Oscillospiraceae bacterium
ATGGAGTATCTGCAAAACGGCGAGCGCTCGATCCTGATGTCCTCGCATATCACCTCTGACCTTGAAAAGATCGCCGATATGGTGACTTTCATTGACAGGGGAAAGATCCTGCTGACGGGCTTCAAAGACGAAATAATCGAGCAGCACGGTATTCTCAAGTGCGACAAGGACAAGCTGAAAGAGATCGACGCGGAGGATATTGTCAGCATCCGCACCAACAATTTCGGTGCGGAGGTCATGGTGCATGACCGTGAGAATGCCTCCTACAAATACCGGGACTGCGTGATCGACCCTGCAAGCCTTGATGATATCATGCTCTACTATGTTCGCCGTGATGCAAAGGAGTGGTCGTAATGAAGCTCTACAGATCACTGTTTTTCAGAGAGATGAAGCTGACCCGCAAGCGCTTCTTTCTAATGACGCTGATGATCCTTCTGCTGGCGCTGCTGATGTTGATCCCGATCATGCTCGGCGGCTTCTCTGAACCGGACGGAGGTGAGGAATCGCCCGTGGAAATGGTATTGCTTTTCGTGGGGATGGTCTCTCTGACAGGCGGCTTTATGGCAGGCACGAACAACGGCTTGCAGAAAGCAGATATCAATTCCGGCTGGAAACGGTATTCCTTTATTCTTCCGCCAACAGCAAAACAGCAGGCAATGTCTGATCTTCTGGTAAAGCTGTGCTATATCCTGTTTTTCGGGCTGCTGTCAGCAGCATTTACCTGGATATATACGATCGCAGCAGATTTTAACGCTTTCGGGTTGATGCTGAACATTTATCTCGGCGCCGTCTGTGCTGTGATGCTGGTCGATATCGCATACTGTTACATTGTGATGTTTGCAAAGGATAAAAACCAGTTGAAGGTACTCGGTGTCATTGCATTTCTGGGTGCGGGATTCATACTTCGTGCAGCCAATTTGTTTTTGAAGTGTTTGAATGTAAAAACGCCCAGTCAGCATGATGAGAACGGTGGTGACATGATTTCGGACGAAGCGTTTAACAGATTTGTGACTGTCCTTTGTTCCGGAAAAACGACACTGTGCATCCTTGCTGCATTTGCTGTGATATGCGCTTTATTCTTCCTTGTTATGTGGCGGTCGCACGAAAGGAGAGAGCCGTAATGACGGGACTTGTTTACAAGGAATGGAAGCAGAACCGCTGGTTTATTCTTTCCATGATCCTATGCGGTGCTATGCCTGTATTATTCCTTTTGGAAAAGGATATTATCGGTGACATCAATACTGTTCGCACATTCGGAACGATATGCGCTTTTCTGGTTGCAGGCGGTCTGCAAACCTTGGTGCTGAGAGGCGATGACCGAAAGCTGTGGGGGTACTGGATCACTTCAACTTCTGATGGCTACAAGGGCTTTCTGCGTGTGAAATATGAAATGGTTTTGGGGATGGTCGTGCTGTTTATGTTCAGCCTGCAAATGTTTGATGGATTACTCTGTGCTGTTGCTTTCGATCTAGGTACCACAGAGATCAAAGACCTCAGCAATATCAGTGTGCCGCTCATATTCGTACAGCTGCTTCTGCGTGCTGTTGATATCCCCTTCACGCTGCGTTACGGCAACAAAAAAGGCAGCCTTATCAAGCTGATATATTCTCTTGTATTTGCCATCATCATATCTGCAATGATACTTACTAATTTCTGTAATTTCAGCATTGCCTTGTTTGAAACAGCCGAAAAGCTGTTCAGCGGTGATAATCTGTCTATGGTATTCGGCGTTTTCAGCGTTTCGGTACTTGTGATATATTATCTGTCATACCGCATTTCGTGCAGGATATACCTGAAGGGGGTGGAGCAGTATGACCGCTAAAAAAGAGAATGCAAAGCGCCTCGGAATCTATCTTTTGATTGTGTTTGCATTCATGCTGATATTCGCTCTTTTTATAAAGCCTATGAATGCGTCAAATACGGTGTTCTATATCATATACATGATATTTTCATTCTCCCCTGCCATTGCAAGCCTCCTCACAAGAGCTGTCACAAAAGAGGGATTTCGTGATATGAAGCTGCACCTGAATTTCACCGGCAATCTCAAATGGTACCTGCTGGCGTTCGGGCTTCCGCTGATATTCTTTTCAGCAAGGATCTTGCTCCCCGTTATCGTAAGCGGACACAGCGAATGGCTCGGCGGGTTCACGTTTCAGAATGTGCTGGCAAGTGCGTTCATGCTTGCGGCATTATCGGCTGTTCAGTCGATCGGGCTGCTCGGTGAAGAATTGGGCTGGCGTGGGTATATGAATCAGAAAATGGAGCCGCTGTTCGGCACGGTCGGTACTTGTCTGGTCGGTGGTATTGTGTGGAGCCTGTGGCATCTGCCAATGGATATTGCTGGCTGGCTTGACGGCGAAGGCACACTTTCCGATTCGCTGATGATGTGTGTCGGAAGAATGCTCCTGCTGACGTGCTTTGGTACATTCCTGATGTGGCTGACGAAAAAGACCGACAGCGTATTTCCTGCGGTGGTGGCGCATTTCATGTTCAATCAGAGTCAAGGAGCTTTGGGTGAACTTCTCTCGCAGGGCGATATTCCCGAAAACGCTGATCTTGGAATGATTGCAAGTGTGTTTGAGTATGTTCCGATGATTTTGCTGGCGGTCGTTTTCATGGGATTGCTTTTGTTTGAAAAGAAGAAATCTCCTGAAACTGTATAACGTATATAACGCTCTCGGTGTGTCTGAGAGCGTTATTTCTTTTCAGTTGTTAACTTTTCCTCATAATCATCACGAACAACTCTAAACTTCGTGCAACTGGTGCCGAGCTGACCGCCTACATTGATACGGCGTAGCAGAAGTCCTCCGATGTGACTGCTTTTATCCAGGCAGTACATAAGTATGAACATATCACTGAGCTTACGCCTGAGATCATGCATGAGCTTATCAACAAGATTGTCGTACACGCTCCCGACAAAAGCAGCGGTCATCGTACTCAGCAAATCGAGATTCACTACCGTTTCGATGTTGCAGTAACGACTGCTGTTGCTGACAGCATGAAGTACGACAAAAAGAGAAAGGCTGCGTAACCGCTTGGTTACGCAGCCATATCTTCAAATCTTAAATACTTCTTTACCGGCGCACTTCGTGAGGGGCCTCACTTTTTGCATATGCGTAAATGAATGAATCAGCGCAGTTTTTCGTATTCATGCTTCTTGGGGCGATCCATCAGAGCAAAGACAGCCTTCTTGACATCGGCGTCCTCATAGAGCACCTGATAGAGCGCCTCAGTGATCGGCATTTCGACGTCATAGCGTTTTGCGAGGCCGTAGGCGGCGCGGCAGCAGTAGTAGCCTTCGACGGTACCGACCTGCGCGACGGCATCGGCCGGCCGGACGCCCTGACCGATCAGGATACCGGCGCGGCGGTTGCGGGAGTGCATGGAGGTACAGGTCACGATGAGGTCGCCGAGGCCGGTGAGTCCGGCGAAGGTATTGGTGCGGGAGCCGAGAGCCTGACCGAGCCGTTCGATCTCATGAAGACCTCTGGTCATCAGTGCAGCCTTGGTGTTATCGCCGTAGCCGAGGCCGTCCGAAATACCGGCGGAGAGCGCAATGACATTTTTCAGAGCGCCGCCGAGCTCACAGCCGGTGACATCGTCATTGATATAAACGCGGAATGTGCCGGAGGAGAACCACTCCTGCACGAGATAGGCCGCGGCCTTGTTGGCGGAGGCAGCAACGACCGTTGTCGGGATATTTCTGCCGACCTCCTCCGCATGCGAGGGGCCGGTCAGAACGACGTAGGTTCCCTGCGGGAGCTCTTCGGCAAAGACGGTGCTCATGAGCTTAAAGGAGCTTTCTTCGATACCCTTGCCGGCATTCACGATGACGGTGCCCTCCCTGAGATACGGTGCGACCTTCTGGCAGGTGCTGCGGACAAAAGCCGAGGGAATCGCAAAGAGCACGAGATCGCTGTCGGAGATGACAGAGAGATCGGTCGTGAGGGAGATGCCGTTTGGAATTTTGACGCCGGGGAGCTTTTCCTTCTGTTCGCCGTCGCGCCGCATTGCCTCGATTTCCTCCGGGAGCGCGCTCCAGAGAGAGACCTCATGCTGCTGCGTGGTATAGAGCATCACGGCGAGCGCAGTGCCGAAGCCGCCGCCGAGTACGGTAATTCTGGCCATTGAAAATACCTCCGTTTTGATGATGATGAGTGAATGCTTTTGTATGTATGCGAAGGACTGTGTAGCAGCAGTCCGTCCGTGTTACAGCTTAAAGCATTTGCGGATATCCTTCAGGCTTCCGATGACGAGAATATCATCCGAGCTGTGCAGTGCAGAATCCGCCATGGGAATGGAGAGCTGATCGTTATGCCGGATTGCGATGATATTGAGCTGATATTTCCGGCGGATATCGAGTGATGCAAGCGTTTTGCCCTCCCATTCATCCGGGACGCGAATTTCATAGATCGAAACATTTTTGTCCATCTGAATGTAATCAAGGATGCTGTCAGAGGCAGCTTTTGTAGCGAGCCGGATCGCAGTCTGCTTTTCCGGATAGACTGTTTCGTCCGCGCCGTTGCGCAGCAGGAATTTTTCCTGAACGTCATTCTGTGCGCGGGAGATGACCTGCTTCGCGCCGAGCTCCTTCAGGAGCGCGGTTGTTTCGAGTGAATTCTGGAAGTTTCCGCTGATCGTGACGATGCAGACATCGTAATCGGGAATACCGAGGGATGCCATGAATTCGGCGTTTGTGCTGTCGCCGATCTGTGCATTTGTGACCAGCGGCAGAATCGCGTTGATACGGTTCTCATCGCGGTCAACGGCCATGACCTCGCAGTTCATTCTGCTCATGCGCTTGGCGATGTGGACACCGAACTGTCCCACGCCGATAATCAGTGCTGATTTCATAATAATAACTCCTTATCCGACAGTAACTTTTTCGAGCGGCAGCTTCGAGGGTGTGTTGCCCGAAGCGACCGCGGCATAGATCAGGGTGAGGCCGCCGACTCTGCCCGCGAACATCAGACACATGAGAATGATATGCGAGGGGAGTGACAGGCCGGTCGTGATGCCGAGTGTCAGGCCGGCCGTACCGAGTGCGGAGCCGGTCTCAAAGAGGCAGGTCACGAGGGGCAGCGATTCGATGATGCTGATCGCGATGCCGGTTGAAAGGAACAGCACGGCATACATAAAGAGAATCGCACCGGAGCTGCGGACAGCCTCCTCCGGGATACGCCGCCGGAAGCACTGGACGTCATTTTTCCGGCGGAAAACGCTGAATGCTGCAAGAAGCAGCACAGCGACGGTCGAGGTTTTCATGCCGCCTGCGGTCGAGCCGGAGCAGCCGCCGATCAGCATGAGCACAGTCATCACGGCCTGACCGGATTCGTGCATCTGCGAGAGATCGGCTGAATTGAAGCCGGCCGTGCGTGCAGTGACAGACTGGAACATTGAATGCAGGATGCGTTCCGTGAGCGGTTCGCCGCTGTATTCCGAAAAGAAAAAGAAGATCGCGGGAATGAAAATCAGGAAAGCCGTCGCTGTGAGGACGAGCTTGCTCTGAAGCCGGTATTTTTTGAGATGATGCTTATGCTCGGCGATATCGTCCCATGTGAGGAAGCCGATGCCGCCGGTAATAATGAGCAGCATAATGACTGTATTCACGTAGGGATGCGTGCCGTATGAGGTCAGCGAGGAAAATTTTTCCCGCACGCCCATGAGGTCAAAGCCGGCATTGCAGAACGCCGAGACCGAATGGAACAGCGAATACCACAGACCTTTGAAGAAGCCGAAATCCCTGCAAAAGACCGGGCTGAGCAGAGCCGCGCCGGTCAGCTCGATGACAGCCGAGGTGCGCAGAATGAATTTCGTGAGATGCAGGATGCCGCCGACCTGCGGCGCAGAGATCGAATCCTGCATAATGCTGCGCTGCCAGAGCCCGATCTTTCTGCCGGAAAGTCTTGCCAGCGCAAGGCCGATCGTGATGACACCCATGCCGCCGATCTGAATGAGGCCGAGAATGACGGCCTGTCCGAACAGAGACCAGTGTGTCGCGGTGTCCTGCACGACCAGACCGGTCACGCAGGTCGCGGAGACAGCAGTAAAGAGGGTATCCGGAAAGGGCGTGACGGTCCGGCTGCTGGATGAGACCGGCAGCATGAGAATCAGGGCACCGCAGAGAATGAGCAGAAAAAATCCGGTGATGATAACGCGGAATGAATGCCGGCTCTGAGAGACCGGCTTTTGTTTTGATTGCTTCATTATGATCCTTTCCGCTGCGTTATTTGTTCAGCATATCTTCGAGCAGGGCAGCGGCATCCGTGACACAGCCGCGGCAGGAGCGCAGGACATTTCCGGTCAGGCCGCCCTTGAGCTCGCGGCAGAGCAGCGACCGGTTCATGTCGGTAAACTGCTGCTCAAATTCCGCGATGCGCGGGTCATCCTCGCCGTACTGTTTTTTCAGGACGGTCTCAGCCGCGAGCACCGCCCCGCATTTTCCCATTCTGCCGCCCGCCATGGGAGCGGCCGCCGCAGCGGCCTCCTGCGGAGTCATGCCGGCCTCCGCTGCGAATGCATTGAGCACAGCGGCGGAGCAGCTCATAAATCTGCTGTGATTTTCGATTGCTTTTTCCGTCTTTGTCATGAGACAGCCTCCGATATGTGAATTATTCGCCGAACAGCGGCGTAGAGAAATAGCGCTCAGCGGTATCGGGCAGGATGGTGACGACAGTTTTGCCCTCACCGAGTTTTTCGGCGAGCTTCAGGGCCGCCGCGACGTTAGTGCCGCTTGAAATGCCGCACATAATGCCCTCCAAGGCTGCGAGCTGTTTTGCGGTATTGATCGCATCCTCGTCGGTGACGATATGGATATGGTCGAAGATATGCTGATTCAGGATCGGGGGGATGACGCCGTCGCCGATGCCCATCTGGAGGTGTGTGCCGACCGTGCCGCCGGCAAGAATCGCCGCGTGCTCCGGCTCAACGGCCCAGATTTCCATATCGGGGTATTGTGATTTCAGCGTTTCGCCGATGCCGGTGATTGTGCCGCCGGTTCCGATGCCGGAGCAGAAGCCGTCAATTTTGCAGGCGGTCTGTTCCAGAATTTCGAGTGCGGTATAGTATTTGTGCGCATAGATGTTGTTGACGTTCTCGAACTGCTGCGGCACAAAGACATTGGGGTCTTTTTCAGCCATATCGAGAGCAGTATCGAGGCAGGTCTGGATGCATTTGCCGATATCGCCGTCATCGTGGATGAGGATGACCTCGGCACCGTAATGCTTCACGAGCTTGCGGCGTTCCTCGCTGACGGAATCCGGCATCACAATAATAGTTTTGTAGCCGCGCACAGCGCCGACGAGCGCAAGCCCGATGCCCTGATTGCCGCTTGTCGGCTCAACGATGACTGTTTCCGGCCGGATGCGGCCTTCCTTTTCGGCCTGACGGATCATGTTGTAGGCGGTGCGGGTTTTGATGGAGCCGCCGGCGTTGAGGCCCTCAAATTTCACGAGAATTTCGGCATTGCCGGGTTTGTTCATGCGGTTCAGTCGGATCATCGGGGTATGGCCGATTGCGTCGAGAATTGAGTTACAGATCATAATATGCGCTCCGTTCATCAATAATAGTTGTATTACATTATATCACATAATGCAAAAAAGTGCAATGGGAACCGTAAAATAAAATCAGCAGCAAAACATTGAATCTTTTTTGTTATTCGCTCTTGCGTTTTCTGACGGAATATGGTATAATGTGTGTATCTGCCTGAATGAATAACGGCAAAATTTTGAAAGGATGAAAAAACTATGTTCAATGATCTGATTGATACCATTGGCTATGTTGCGAAGTGCGACCCGGCTGTCGGCGAGGCGATGCAGAAGGAGCTTGCAAGACAGCGCCGCAATCTGGAGCTGATCGCCAGCGAGAATATCGTGTCTCCGGCAGTTATGGCCGCAATGGGGAGCGTGCTCACCAATAAGTATGCCGAGGGCTACCCGGGCAAGCGGTATTACGGCGGGTGCGAGTGCGTGGATATCGTTGAAGAAATCGCGATCGAGCGTGCAAAGGAGCTGTTCGGCGCAAAATTTGCAAATGTGCAGGCACATTCCGGCGCACAGGCAAATACGGCAGTTTATTTTGCACTGCTTCAGCCCGGCGATACTGTTCTGGGCATGAGCCTTGCACACGGCGGTCATCTGACCCACGGCTCACCGGTCAATCTCTCCGGCAAATACTTCAACTTCATCTCCTACGGCCTCGGCGACGATGAATACATCGACTATGATGCCGTCGAGAAGCTGGCAAAGGAAAACAGCCCGAAGCTGATCGTGGCGGGTGCATCCGCATATCCGCGTGCAATAGACTTTCAGCGTCTTGCAGACATCGCACATTCCGTCGGTGCGCTGCTGATGGTTGATATGGCACACATTGCCGGTCTGGTCGCAGCCGGACTGCATCAGTCTCCGGTCGGCCTTGCGGATGTTGTCACCACAACGACACACAAGACGCTCCGCGGCCCGCGCGGCGGTCTGATCCTCACCAACGACGAGGAGCTTGCAAAGAAGATCAACAAGGCAATTTTCCCCGGTATTCAGGGCGGCCCGCTCATGCATGTCATCGCCGGCAAGGCAGTCTGCTTCGGCGAGGCACTGAAGCCGGAGTTCAAGGCATATGCAAAGCAGATCGTTGACAATGCGCAGGCGCTTGCCAAGGGGCTGCTCGACCGCGGCTTCGATCTTGTTTCCGGCGGCACAGACAATCACCTGATGCTTGTTGACCTCCGTCCGGTTCACATTACGGGCAAGGAAATGGAGCACCGTCTTGACGAGGTCTACATCACCGTAAACAAGAACGCGATTCCGAATGACCCGGAGAAGCCGATGGTAACGAGCGGCATCCGCGTGGGAACACCGGCAGTGACCAGCCGCGGCCTCAAGACTGAGGATATGAGAAGATCGCGGAATACATGTACCTGACAGCGACACAGTTCGAGACCAAGGCGGACGAGATTCGCGAGGGTGTCTGCGCGCTGTGTGCAAAGTACCCGCTTTACGAATAAGAATTTACAATTACAGGGCTCAGAAAAACAGGCAGGACAGCACAAAAATGCTGTCCTGCTTTGATGCGTATGACCATTTTTCAGAAAGAGGTTTAACAAATCATGGATTTTGATGTGATGCAGATATTACTGGACTGCGGCATCATTCTTTTTGCGACCAAGGCGGTCGGCATGCTGACGCGGAAGCTCGGACTGCCGCAGGTTGTCGGCATGATTCTCGCCGGCCTGCTGATCGGCCCGGCATTGTTTATCCACACATCCTTCCCCGGGCTGATTCACCCGACGCAGGCGGAAATGAACGTCCTGAAGAGCTTTTCGCAGATCGGCGTTGTCTTTATCCTGTTTTCCAGCGGACTGGAAACGGATTTCGGCGAGATGAAGCGGAGCGGCGTTGCGGCGACCTGCATCGCGCTGATCGGCGTCATCGTGCCGATCGCACTGGGCACGCTGACTGCGCTGCTGTTCATGGGCGGCATCGGCGAATTCCGCGATCATGAAAAGCTGATGAATGCGCTGTTTATCGGCTGTATTCTTTCCGCGACCAGCGTCGGCATCACGGTTGAAACGCTGCGGGAGCTGGGAAAGCTCAAGACCAAGATCGGCACGACGATTCTCAGTGCGGCGATCATTGACGATGTCATCGGCATCATAGCACTGAGCCTTATCACAGGTCTCGGCGGCGACGGCAGCGTCGGAGAGACCCTGCTGCATGTCGCGGGCTTTTTTGCATTTACGGTCGGTGTCGGCTGGCTGATGCGAAAGAGCTTCGGCCTGCTTGTCAGAATCTATCCGCACAAGCGCAGAACCAGCATATTTGCCTTTGCGGCATGCTTTTTCTTCGCATACGCAGCGGAGAGATTTTTCGGCATTGCTGCGATTACCGGCGCATACATGGCCGGCCTGATGCTTTCCGGTCTGGGCGACAGTCATTTTGTAGACCGCAAGGTCATCGTGTCGGGCTACATGTTCTTCACGCCGATGTTTTTCGCGTATATCGGCATCAGCGCCGATTTCAGCGGCTTCCGGCCGTCGAGCATGTGGTTTGTGCTGGCATTTGTGGCAGCGGGCATCATCGGCAAGATTGCGGGATGCGGTGCAGTCGCACGGTGCTTCCGGTATGATAAAAAGGAATCGCTGGCGGCGGGCTGCGGCATGATTGCCCGCGGCGAGGTTGCACTCGCGGTTTATGCGACAGGCTCCATGCTGATCTCGAAGAACGGCGGCATTGACCCGCTTGTTGCAACGATCTTCCTCATCATCACAAGCTCGATTCTCTGCCCGATCCTCTTAAAGCTGGTGTTCCGCGGCCATCAATCTGCCGAGCTTCCGGCAGGGGGTTCCCATGCTGTCACGATTGCATCTGAGGCGCTTGAGAATGTGCATCATGATCTGGACAATGAGCCGGATGAGCCGGACGAGCTGTATCATAACGACGAAAATACGAATCACAGAAGCGTCACCGGAAAGCGGTAACGGCACGGGAGGATGCATGCAGTATCAGATCAGAAAAATGTCGGAGCGCGAATACGGATTGCTGGAAGCATTCCTGTATGAAGCGATCTTCGTTCCCGCGGGCGTTCCCGCACCGCCGCGGGAGATCATCCGTCAGCCGGAGCTTCAGGTGTATATTGCGGATTTCGGCAGGAAAGCGGGGGACTGTGCCCTTGCAGCCGAAGCAGACGGCAGCGTAATCGGTGCGGTCTGGGTGCGGATCATGGACGATTACGGACACATTGACGATGAAACGCCGTCTTTAGCGATCTCGGTTCAGGAAGGATACAGGGGCAGCGGGATCGGAACGGCACTGATGCAGGCGATGCTTGCGGAGCTGAAGCGTCAGGGCGTTTTTCAGGCATCGTTATCCGTCCAGAAAGAGAACCGTGCCGTCCGGCTGTATCAAAGGCTTGGGTTCGGTATTGTCAGTGAAACCGAAGAAGAATATATTATGCTGTGCAGGCTGTGAGCCGCACACGGGGAAAGGAGAACCGCATGGAACTGTTTGATTTATATGATGCCGACCGCATGCCGCTGCACAAAACGGCAGTGCGCGGCGGCGGCATCCCGGAAAACAGCTATCATATTGTCATTCATGTCTGTATCTTCAACAGCCGCGGTGAAATGCTGATACAGCGGCGGCAGGCGGACAAGGCAAACTGGCCGGATCTATGGGATCTGTCCGTCGGCGGCACAGTATCCGCCGGCGAGCGGAGCAGTGAGGGCGCAGAGCGCGAGCTGCGTGAGGAGCTGGGCATCGAGCTGCCGCTGCGGAATGTGCGGCCACATCTTACCATTCACTATGACACCGGCTTTGACGATGTTTATGTGCTGAATTGCGATTGTGAGCTCAGCAGTCTGAAGCTTCAGCAGGAGGAGGTTCAGGAGGTAAAATGGGCATCGTGTGCAGAGGTTGAGGCATTGCTGGATGCGGCGCAGTTTGTGCCGTACCGCAAGGAATACATCCGGCTGCTGTATGC
Organism: Oscillospiraceae bacterium; assembly: GCA_017541275.1. Classification (GTDB taxonomy): domain Bacteria; phylum Bacillota; class Clostridia; order Oscillospirales; family Ruminococcaceae; genus Firm-04. The sequence goes on from JAFXZM010000016.1 coordinate 11,473, forward strand.
GCTCCGGAGCGGGCGCGGCACATGCAGAAAGGAGCACTGAAGCATGAAGCTGATACTTGCGAGCGGCTCACCGCGCAGAAAAGAGCTGCTTGAAAAGCTGCAAATACCCTTTGAGGTCATTGTCTCTGCATGCGATGAAACGCTTGACGCAGAGATTCCGGCGGAGCAGGCAGCGGAGATGCTTGCCGTGCGGAAGGCGGCAGCGGTCGCGGCGGAGCATCCCGAGGCGGTCGTGATCGGCGCAGACACAACGGTGATACTCGGCGGCGAGATACTGGGCAAGCCGAAGGATGAAGCTGAATGCAAGCGCATGCTGAATATGCTTTCAGGCAAAGTCCACAGGGTCATCACCGGCACAGCGGTATTTCAGAACGGACGTTCATTCAGCTTTTCCGAAGAAACGCTGGTGCAGTTTTATCCGCTGACGGAGGAAGACATCGACCGGTATGCAGCGAGCGGCGAGCCTTACGACAAGGCCGGCGCATACGGCATACAGGGGCTCGGCGCACTGCTGGTCCGCGGCATTCAGGGAGACTATTATAATGTAGTCGGTCTTCCGGTTGCACGGCTCCGGCATGAGCTGAAGCGTCTGGGATTGATATAGACAGAACGGAGGAAGCATCGGAAAGATCCAATGGGCTTTGCCGGCGTTTGCTTTCTTTCAAAAGTTCGCAGGATATCAAAGGGCAGCGCCTCTGGTCGCACATCGCAATCCGCGATTCAGCCGCTCTCTGTACAAATAGTGCCTTGACTTTTTTGGCAGGATATGCTATACTTGTTTGTGTATGTTCACTGCAAGTTTTCAAATAACCAATCAGAAAGGAAGCACACGCATATGAGCAATTATCAGCCGCTCGACAGCCGTCCGAAGCTCGCACAGATTCAGGCGGACATGCTTGCAAGCTGGAAAGAGGACAAGGTCTTTGAGCACTCTGTCCATAACGGCCAGTCCGAGGAGGTCGTTTTTTATGACGGGCCTCCGTTCCCGACCGGTATTCCGCATCACGGCACCGTTCTGGTGTCCTTCATCAAGGATATGATCGCCCGCTATCATACCATGCAGGGCTATTCGGTTCCGCGTGTCTGGGGCTGGGACTGTCACGGTCTGCCGATTGAAACGCAGGCAGAAAAGGCACTCGGCATCGACAGCAAGACCGAAATCGAACGCACCATCGGTATCGGCAAATTCAATGACGCCTGCCACGAGATTGTTTCCAAAAACAACGACACATGGCGCGAATATGTCGATCAGATGGCGCGCTGGGTCGATTACGACGGCGCCTATAAGACCATGAACCTGTCCTATATGGAGTCGGTCATGTGGGCATTCAAGCAGTGCTATGACAAGGGTCTGATCTACCGCGATTACCGCGTGACACCGTACTGCTGCCGCTGCGAGACATCGCTTTCCATTTCGGATACGAGAGAATCTGACTCCACACGTCCGCGTCAGGACCGCTGGATCATCACAAAGTTCAGGACTGACGAGCAGCTTGACGGCAAGCAGGTTTTCTTCCTTGCATGGACGACAACACCGTGGACGCTTCCCTCGAACCTCTGCCTTGCAGTCGGCGAGAATCTGGATTATGCGTATGTAGCGGTTGAGGACGAAGTGTTCATTGCCTGCAAGGCGACCCTCAAGGGCTTCCCGAAGATTTTTGGCAAGAAGCCGGTTATTCTGAAGGAATGCAAGGGCGCAGACCTTGTCGGCAAGACTTATGAGCCGCTGTTCCCGTATTTTGCGGATATGGCGAAGGAGGGCGCCTTCCGGGTTGTTACGGCGGATTACGTCGGCTCGGAGGAAGGTGTCGGTATCGTTCACACCGCGCCGGCCTTCGGTGAGGACGACTACTGGACCTGCCGCAGACATCATATCCCGATGGTCAACCCGGTCGATGAGAAAGGTCACTTCACCAAGGAGGTCACCGATTTCTACGCCGAGACCGATGCAAAGACCGTCATTGAAATGAACCCGACCGTTATCCGGTTCCTTTATGACAACGGCAAGGCTGTCGCGGACGGCACGATTGAGCATAATTATCCGCACTGCTGGCGCTGCCGCGAGCCGCTGATCTACAAGGCGATGGATGCGTGGTATCTGAATATTGAGAAGCTGAAGCCGCGTCTGATCGAGCTCAATAATGAGCAGGTCAACTGGATTCCGGAATCCGTCAAGGATTCCCGCTTCGGCAAGTGGCTTGAAAATGCGCGCGACTGGAATATCTCCAGAAACCGCTACTGGTCTACCCCGATCCCGATCTGGGAGTGCCCGGACTGCAAGAAGCGTGTTGTGCTGGGCAGCCTTGATGAGATCGAGCAGAAGTCCGGCGTCCGCCTCGAAAATCTGCACAGACAGTACGTGGATGAGATCACATTCCCGTGCGAATGCGGGGCGGTGATGAAGCGTGTGCCGGAGGTTCTGGACTGCTGGTTCGAGTCCGGCTGCGTGCCGTTCGCACAAAAGCACTATCCGTTTGAGAACAAGGAGTGGTTCGAGTCGCACTTCCCGTGTGACTTCATCGTCGAATATACCGGGCAGATCCGCTGCTGGTTCTATTATCTGCATGTCATGGCAACCGCGCTGTTCGACCGCCCGGCATTCAAGAACTGCGTCGTTCACGGTACAATTCTCGATGAGAACGGCAAGAAGCTCTCGAAGTCCAACCACAATTACACCGACCCGATGAAGCTGATGAAGGAATTTGGCACGGATGCATTCCGTCTGTACCTGTTCCAGTCCAACGCAATGCTGGTCGGCGACCTGCGGTTCAAGGATTCCGGCATTCAGGATATGCTTCAGCAGTTGATTCTGCCGCTCTGGAATGCCTGCAACTTCTTCATTTCCTATGCGAACATCGACGGCTATCATCCGGCAGAGCTGCCGCAGCCGCAGTCTGAGAATCAGCTTGACAAGTGGATTCTCGCGCTGCTGGCCGAGACCGAGCAGAAGATCTCGGAGAACATGGCCAAGTATTACGTCAATCACTACACCGACAACCTCGATGCGCTCATGGACGGCCTGACAAACTGGTTCATCCGCCGTTCGCGCCGCCGTTTCTGGGGCAAGGAGATGACCGCCGATAAGCAGAGTGCTTATGATACGCTGCTGTATGTTCTGGTGAATACCTGCAAGCTGTTCGCGCCGGTCGCGCCGATCCTCTCCGATTATCTTTACCGCATCCTGACGGGCGCGGAGTCGGTGCATCTTGCTGCATGGCCGAAGATTCCGGCAGAATATCAGAATCCGGCGCTGCTGCGTGAAATTTCGATTGCACGGAATGTCATTTCGCTTGCACATGCACTGCGCAACAAGAACAACATCAAGATTCGTCAGCCGCTGAGCACGCTGAAGGTCGCGCTGGTCTCGAAGGATGCAGCGGAGATTGTGACACGCTTCACGGATATCATTGCAGAGGAGCTGAACGTCAAGGAGGTCGCCGTCACGGACGATGTTTCCGCGATTGCCAGTGTGCAGTATGCGCCGAACTTCAGCGCGATCCGCGACCTGTATCCGGACCGTATTCCGGTGCTCATCAAGGCGATCAAGTCCGGCAGCTTCCGTATGACCGAGGATGCAGCAGTCCTGACGATCGACGGTAAAGAGGAAGCGCTGAACGCCGATATCATCCTTGTGACCTATCAGGCAAAGGACGGCGGCCACATCATGAGCGAGCACGGCATCGTTGTTTCACTCGACCTGACAATTACGGACGAGCTTCGCGCAGAGGGTGTTGCGCGTGATATGATCCGAATGATTCAGGATGCGAGAAAGCAGAGCGGCTGTGAGATTTCCGACCGCATTGTGCTGGAGATCGCAGGCAGTTATCCTGAGAGCTTTGCCGATTACATCTGCGGCGAGACACTTGCATCGCTCGGTACAGTTTCGTCTCCGCTGACGGAATTTGATGTTGAGACCGAACAGGGCAATATCCATGTCAAACTCGCAAAAGCATAAATGAAAAAATGAGCCCGCTGTACGCAAATACAGCGGGCTCCGCTTGTCGATATAGGGTCTCCGACGGAGTCCCCATTTTGGAGCATCGCGCAGCGATACCTTTTCGGCAGACTGAACCCCCGGCCTTGTTGAAGACCGGGGGTTATGAATGCTGTTATTTTTTCCGTTCCTCAGCATCCTCCATGAGATCCTCGACATATTTGGGCAGCATAAAAGCGCCGGTATGGAGGTTCGTGGTATAATACCAAGTCTCGATGCCGCGTTTTTTCCAGCGTTTTGCATCGAAATCGCGCAGCGGGTGATATTTTTTCGAGGCGAATCCGAAGAGCCAGTAGCCTGCGGGGCAGGTCGGGATATGCGCCTGATAGACGCGGCAGATGGGGAACACGCGGAACGCTTTTTTGTGCATAGCCTGACAAGCGCCCTCATCCTCATCATAGAAGGGGCTGCCGTGCTGATAGACCATGATGCCGTCGTCCTTGAGCGCCTTATAGCAGAGCCCGTAGAATTCCTTGGTAAACAGGCCGGCCGTATGGCCGAAGGGGTCAGTCGCGTCATTGATGATGAGATCATATTCGCCGTGGCGGGTACGCAGCGCACGCAGGCCGTCCTGATTATAGATCGTGACACGGGGGTCATCGAGGCCCTTCGCATTGTCAGGGAAATACTCGCGGCAGACATCGACGAACATTTCATCGGGCTCGACGACGTCGATTGTTTTGATCTCCTCGTAATGCGAGAGTTCTCTTGCGACGCCGCCGTCGCCGCCGCCGATGACCAGTACATGCTTCACGTCCGGGTGAACGGCCATCGGCACATGCACGATCATCTCGTCGTAGATGAACTCATCCTTCTCAGAGAAAATGACGCTGCCGTTCGAGACAAGAAACCGTCCGAATTCAGCGGAGTCAAAGACGTCGATGCGCTGAAAATCGCTCTGACCGCTGTAGAGCTGTTTTTCGCAGCGAATGGAGGCTTTGACATTGTCCGTATGCATTTCGGAAAACCAGAATTCCATGAGCTGTTCCTCCTGTTTCTGAGTTTATTTGCCGAGGGCTTCCTGAAGAAGCTGAGCGCGTTCTTCTTCGGAAAAAAAGCCGGCGGGGCAGAGCTTCTCAGCGAGCTCCTCCGGTGTAATGGTCTGATTCGGCTGAGACAGCGCAGTTTTCAGCAGATTCAGAACAGTATCGTACATCACTGCATGCAGGCCTTCGGCAGCCGGGTGTTCCGGCTCTTTTTTCTTATTTCTGAAAAACAAGTCAATCGTACCTTTCCTTATTATTCCTCATACAGCAGCTTTGTACCGCGGACGAACCAGCCGTGATATTCATAATACCGGTCGTCGTATCCCTCATAGTAATCCTCGGTCTCGACGATGCAGAGCTGTCCCTCATAGTCTCTTGTTGTTTCCTCAAGATGACTGAAAGCGAACAATACATAGCCAAAGATACAGGAAGCCGCAGCCGCGGGGATCCAGAGCAGGCCGCAGATGATTTTCGCAGTTTTATTCGGGATATGCAGGACAGCCTGCAAAACTCCGGCAGCAATGCCGGCGGCGATCAGAATGGTCAGTGATTCGCGCAGCCAGATGCGCAGCATCAGCCCGCAGAACTGCTCCAGCACGAAAGACACGGCAAGAAACAGTGCGCCGAAGCCCATTGACCAGAGCAGAATGCTTTTTTTCAGGTTCATGCGATATCACCTCACTGTTTGCAGATGACAGATTATTGTTGTTTTTTCGGTACCGGATTCGGGTCCTTCAGCTTGATATCGTTTGGGCGCAGTGAATTGGTCAGTTCGCTGTTCTTGGTCACGATGCGGTAGCGCGAGCCGATTTCGAGCAGAAGCAGACAGGCAGCCGGAACCAGATTGCTTTCCTTAAGCTGCTGATAGCCGAGCTTTCCGTAGGAGACAGTGACGGTTTTGTTTTCTTCGCAGGAAGCGGTCAGCTTTGTGAGCCCGACGGTAATTCTGCTGATCTGATGCTCCTTTTCGATTGCTTCGATTTCTTTGGCGAGTATGCCGATGAATTTCGGCTTTTCAAAATTTTCGGCTTTTTTCTCGACCAGCTCCATTTCCGCGAGATATTGCTTCCGCTTTTCCTCCTCAGTCTGCTTTGAGGAGGAACCTATCAAATGACCGATAAGACACATACCTGCAATTACAAAGATAAATATCAAAACTAAACTTAAATTGTCAGATTGATTCTGCGCCATCTGATCCGGCGGGTTTGAGGGACACAATAAAAGCCAGTTCATATTTGCCTCACTTTCTGTCTGTCAGCATTATCCGTCCCTGACCGGCAGCTTCAGAGCGGTCAGACCTTTTCGCAGCGGATGCCCTTGCTGTCGAGCAGAGCAGTCAGCTCTTCGCGGCTTCCCTCGGAGTAGCCGTCATCGTGGAGACACATGTATATCTGCTGGTTTTTTTCGTAGGAAAACCGCAGAACGACAGCGTTTTCTCCTGCGAAATAGCACACGGCTTTTTCCAGAGCCAGCTTATTGCTGACCTCATTGCCCTCAAAGGCGTGGTGTGCGGTAATGCTGCTGCCGTCACAGGTATAGGTGCGCGGGGCAAACAGCGACTTGTATTTGAGGGAGGTACGGTGCGAGGACTGTTTCAGAAAGACCGATTTGTACAGCACAAGAACGCCAAAGATCACAAATGCGGCGGCAAGCAGGAGGTCAGAGAGCGAGCGGTCGTGATATTTCAGCTGCATATATCCGATCAGCCCCGCAGCAAACAGCCAGAAGATGCCCAGCAGCACCGCGATGATGCGGAGGGCAATGACCTTTGGCTGCTTCCGGAGCTGCGCATTGATGAAGTCGATATCCTGTTCTGTGAGTGTCGTCTGATTTACGATCATGAATGTCCTCCTCAGCGCAGCACATTGAGGTGTTCGATTGCGGGGTCTTCCGTACCCTGCATGGAGCAGCCCTTTTCTTTTGCATAGCGGATATAGTTGATGATATCGTCAGTAATGATTTCACCGGGGGCAAGAATGGGGATGCCGGGGGGATAGCACATGACGAATTCCGAGCAGATGCGGCCGCTTGTCTGTTCGAGCGGGAGCATTTCCTTATCGGCATAGAAAGCTTCCTGCGGGGTTGCGACGACCTTGGGCGCGATATATTCCTGAGAGAGCATGCCGGTCGTATCGCAGGAGTAAAGGCGTTTGATATCGGCGAGCGCACCGACGAGCCGTTCAATATCCTGCATGCGGTCGCCGATTGAGATATAGGCGAGAATGTTGCCGATATCGCCGAACTCGATCTGGATATCGTACTCATCGCGCAGCAGGTCATAGACCTCGATGCCGGCAAGGCCGATATCGCGGGTATAAACGGAGAGCTTAGTGACGTCATAGCCGACGCAGCTTGTACCGTTGCAGAGCTCGGTGCTGTAGGCGTAGTAGCCGCCGATTGCATTGATCTCGTCGCGGGCATATTCGGCGATGCGCATGACCTTGGAGAAGGATTCGCTGCCGCGGAGCGCGAGATTTCTGCGGGAGATATCGAGGCTGGAGATGAGCAGATAGGAGGCGGAGGTAGTCTGGGTGAGATTGATAATCTGCCGGACATAGCCCTCATTGACGCCTTTATTCAGCAGCAGCAGGGAACTCTGAGTGAGGCTGCCGCCGGATTTGTGCATAGAAACGGCGGCCATATCCGCACCCGCAGCCATGGCAGAAACGGGCAGCATATCGTTGAAATAGAAATGTGTGCCGTGCGCTTCATCTGCAAGCACGAGCATCCCGTGTGCATGCGCGAGCTTCACGATATTGCGGATATCGGAGCAGATGCCGTAGTAGGTCGGATTATTGACCAACACCGCAACGGCATCGGGATTTTCGTTGATTGCCTGCTCGACCTGAGAAAGCTCCATGCCGAGGGAGATGCCGATGCGCGGTTCGACATCCGGATTGACGTAAACGGGAATTGCGCCGCAGAGCACGAGTGCATTGATGACGCTTTTGTGGACATTGCGCGGCACGATGAGCTTCTGGCCGGCCTTGCAGGCAGAGAGGATCATGCTCTGCACGGCGGAGGTTGTGCCGCCGACCATGAAGAATGCATGAGCCGCACCGAAGGCATCTGCTGCGAGGTTTTCCGCCTCCAGGATGACGGAAACCGGATGACAGAGATTGTCAAGCGGCTTCATGGAATTGACGTCGATGCCGACACACTGCTCGCCGAGCAGCCGCACCAGCTCGGGATTTCCTCTGCCGCGCTTGTGGCCGGGCACATCAAAGGGGACAACGCGCTGACGGCGGAGGCGTTCCAGCGCCTCATAGACAGGCGCTCTTTTTTGCATTTCGAGATTCATTGCTTTCTTCAGACCTGTTCCTTTACTGAAACTGAGCAGCGGACGGAATATCGAGTCGGTGTCCGCATAAAATGTCGGAATAAAAGTTTAACAAAAGTGCTTCTGCGGAGCTGCCATTATCTTTCTGTAACGAATCGTGCGAGTTTCGCATTCCCGTCTGATTCAACGGACACAATCCGGAATCTGCATATTCCGGATTATTTCAGCAGCACAGTTCTTCGGATGTGTCAGCACGACCGAAAAGGGGCAGAGAAATAGAAAAAAGCACCTGCACGAAGCCATCGTACCAAGGCGGAAGCGGGCATAAAGCGCTGCCGCGGCGAGAGAATGATGATCCGAATGCAGATTGCCTTTGAAATATGTATGTATTATACCATATTCGGGCCGTGCTGTCAAGGGATGCGGCGCAAATAATCACGGCGACAGTAATTCCATTTTATGCGGTATCAGCGATGCATTGATAATGAGGCTCTTGCACGCTTCGCTGTGCATTTGCACCGCAAACGCACTCAAACTCCGCCGGAGGCATCATAGGAAAGAAAAAGCTGCTGCCGTGAACTGAATCTGGCTGGGGCTTGCAATTCCGGCGCAGATATCGTATAATGGATACAGCGCGAGCCCGGAAACGGATCTCCGCAGCCCAGAACCGGTACTGCTGCTTCGGAAAAGAAAAAACCGTCCGGAGCGGACGGTTTCTCAAGAGAGAGGGTTTCGGATTCTGAAGAGAGGGCTTGAGAATCCGTTTTTTGAGTTCAACGTCATTATAGCACACTCCGGCTGAAAAAGCAACAGGAAGCGGAGAAGTTCTACAGATATTATAAAAAAGAAGTGCAAAATTTGTGACATCCCACAAATATCAAAAATGGATAAGGAATCAGCCCCTGCCGGGACGTATGCAAAATGAAAGCAGCTTTCAGGCAGAGAAACGGAGCAAACATATGGAACAAGGTGCAGACAGCTACCGCCGGTATCTCGGCGGAGAAGAAGCCGCATTCTCTGAGATCATATCGGAATACCGCGGTCCGATCACATTTTTCATACAGCGCTATGTACACGATCTCTGTGCGGCAGAGGATATTGCCGCCGATGTGTTCATGGATCTGGTCGTACACCGGCACAGATACCGTTTCGGAACGTCGTTCCGGACGTATCTGTTCATGCTTGCGCGCAGCCGTGCGCTCGATCATCTGCGAAAGATGAAGCGCCGGCCGAGCGTTCCGCTGGAGGAAGCGGAGCTGACGCTTGCAGACGAGCAGGATCTTGAGCAGGAGGTTCTGCGCGGCGAACGGGCGCGCATGCTGCACGAGGCGATTGCGCAGCTCCCGGAGGAGCAGCAGATCGCGGTGCATCTGGTGTATTTTGAGGAGCGCTCCTATGCGGACACCGCACGGATCATGAAGAAATCGAAAAAGCAGGTTGACAATCTGCTTTACCGTGCAAAAAGCGCATTGCGGAGCATCATCGGAGAGGACGGTGAGCGGGAATCATGAGACAGACAAATGAAGAATTCATGGCTGAGGTCATGCGCCGCAGCGCCGCCTACCGTGTGCGGCGGCGGAAGCAGATCACAGGAACGGCAGCGGCGCTTTGCATGGCGGCGGTCGTGGGCTTCGGTGCATTCGCACTGCGCACGCGGTCTGCCGACCGCATGAATACGGCAGATAACGCGGTCAGCTCCCAAGCCGCAGCGCCGGCAGACAACAGCTCTGCGGCTGACGCAGCAATGGCTGAAGAAGTGAATAGTGAAGCCGAGTACTGCCGCGAAGAAGCCGCGGAATCTGCTTCCTATGCGGACGCCGCCGAGGATAATCTGAAGGATGATGATACCGATGCGCCTGAGTATGAGGGAAACACCGTATTTTCGGAGATGACCGACGAAGCGCTCTGCGATTATTACGGCATTGCCGGGCTTCCGTCGTTCCTGAGCGGCAGAGTGCTCAAACCGGACCGCACCATTGAGGAGCATACATTCTGGATCCTGAAAGGACCGGAGCAGAATGTTCACGGGATTACCCGCATGTCGGACGGTGCAAACGGCACGATTGTGGATGACCGCAACACCTGGATCTACCGCGAAGAGGAAACCGGGTATACGATCTATGTGACGCTCTCCCGCGAGGGACTGTATCAATACACCGCGGACGAAAACGCGGAGCTTTACAGCGTCGCTGAGCGCGTGCGCGATTTCTATTTTGTTGTTGAAGGGCATTTTCCGGACGAGGAGGAGCTGGTCGGGAAATGTGCCGCCGGTCTGAATTTTTACTGGAACTGAACGCATCTGACAGGGAGGTGCTTGTGATGAAGCGCAGACAAATGCAGATGACAGCAGCTCTTGCGGGGGCAATGCTCCTGCTTGCGGGCTGCGGAACGAAAACGGAGGAGAGCAGCACAGCACTAGGGTATGCGGACGCAGAGGATCTTGATATTATCCGCGATGACAGCAGTGACGGGCAGCCGTTTTCAGTCGCAGACGCAGCAGCGGTGCAGCACACTGCCGATCTGAATACGCTGACCGTCAGTCTCGAACAGACTGAATTCACTGCGGGAACCACGGAGATCGGGGTGCTGCTGCGAAATGACGGAGACAGGGAAATCTTCTGGAACGGCGGTGATTTCCGGCTGGAGTATTCCGATGAACACACCGCAGGCTGTGCATCGCTTCTGGAGGACGATACGCCGATCTTCAGCATTCCGCCGCAGGGCAGCACATCTTATACGATAGATACCACAGGCTGGGGCATAGGCAGTCTGAAAGCCGGCGAATATGCGGTGCTGTTCGGAGACAAGCGCCTGACATTCACCGTAAATTAAAAGGGTATGTAACTTTTTAGGTGGTTGAAGTTTTACCCGAGCATTCAAAATTCCTTTGTGAAACAAAATAAAAGTTTCGCTCAAGCCTTTTCAAAGGCTTGCGGGAGTCCGGAGGGCAGCGCCCTCCGGTCGCGCATCGCAATGTGCGAAATTCCCTTGCGTCAGGAGCTCCGCAGGGGTGAATCGAGCAAAACGATCCGGCGGATCGTTTTGCCGAGAGGGGCGCCCTGCGATAGAGGGCGCCCCTGAGCGAATCGCTGTGCGATTCGCCGCCTGTTCCTGAAACAAATTATAACCACCAAAAATGCAACAGAAACCACCTAAATCTTTACATCCCCAATTAAAATTACAACAGGAGGATACAGCAATGAAAACAGCAGGAATCAAAGCAGCAGCACTGATCTGCACAGCGGCACTCTGTATGCCGTTCGCAGCCTGCGGAAAGCAGGGGAAGTCCGGCGGGCAAACCGTACAGGCAGCCGATCTGACGAAAGACATCAAGCCGCAGAGCGTAACCGATACCGCACCGGACGAGCAGTTCTGTGCCGGGCAGACCGCCTTTGCGCTGCATCTGATGCAGGAAACACTGAAAGAAGATTCGGAAAACGTCCTGATTTCGCCGTATTCGGTAATGCAGGCGCTCGCGATGACCGCGAACGGCGCAAAAGGGGAAACGCTTTCGCAGATGGAGCAGGTACTCGGCGGCATACCGGTCGGCAGCCTGAACGGCTACCTGCACAAGCAGCGCAGTCTGCTTCCGGATACGGACGAATGCAGATTCCGCGATGCGAACTCGGTCTGGTTCCGCGACGATGCGAGCCGGCTGACCATGCAGCAGGATTTCCTGCAAACAACCGCCGATTACTACGGCGCGGACGCATTCAAGGCGCCCTTTGACGACAGCACCCTGAATGATGTGAACAACTGGATCAGCGACCGCACCGCCGGCAGGATCCCGAAGATGCTCGACAGGATCGGCCAAGAGGATGTGATCTATCTGGTGAATGCAGTGGTGTTCGATGCGAAGTGGGAAAGCCCGTATGACGGCGAAGAATTCAGCAGCGTCGAATTCACGGCGCTGAACGGAAAAACGCAGACGGCAAATATGATGTTTTTCGATGAATATACGTATCTTTCCGATGTACACGCGACCGGCTTTGTCAAGCCCTATCAGGGCGGACAGTATGCCTTTGCGGCGCTGCTGCCGGAGGAAGGGCTTTCGGTCACGGATTACGTTGCCGGCCTGACGCCGGAATCGCTCCGCGAAACGCTGACCTGCGCGCAGCACACGGCGGTCGATGCAGGACTGCCTGCATTCAGCTATGATTTTGATGCCGAGCTGTCCCCGATGCTGAAAAGCATGGGCATGACGGATGCCTTTGACCCGGACATTGCCGATCTAACGGGCATGGCGTCCAGCTCAAACGGCAATATCTATATCAGTCAGGTATTGCACAAAACCCACATCGACGTCAACACCGAGGGCACATCCGCAGCCGCCGCGACCGTTGTGACGGCATGCGATAGCTGTGCGCTTCCGGAGGATGTGAAGCATGTGACGCTGGACCGGCCGTTCCTGTATATGATTATTGATACTGAGAACAGCCTGCCGGTATTCATGGGCGTACTGACGGAGCTGCCGTAACGCCGGAACAGAAAAAGGGGGGGCGGTCAACATGAAAAAGAGAATGCTCACAGTCTTTGCAGCGGCGCTGCTGCTGACCGGCTGCGGCGAAGAACGCGATGAGATCGGCGCGGAGCTGATTCAGGCGCCTGCACCCGCCGTCACGGAGATTACCCAGGCAGCAGCACAGCCGGATTCGCAGACCGCCCCGCCGGAGGCGGAGATCAACCCGTATGAGGTGCAGATGCAGGAGATGACGGAGCAGGAGCTGCTGAACTACATGCACAGAGCGGAGTCCGAGCAGCCGCTGCTCAATGCGCTCTGTCCCGTGCTGACTCGCAGGTACACTTATGTTCCGCAGCGCACGGCGGCGACCCGCGAGGAGGCAAATGTCATTGCTGCCGAGCATCATGACAACACAGAGCGGATCGCGGAGGAGCCGGGCATGTACTGGGTCTATCGCGGCGAATCGCGGGCGCTGAAGCGGGAAGAGGAGATTCTGATTCTTTCCGGCGATTTTTACGATCCCGAAACGCAGACTGTGTGCGGCGCTGTGACTGATGAGCGTGTAAAGCTGCTTGCGGCGGCTGACCTGTATGCGAGCTGCGGCGCAGCGGCACTGGATTCCGGCACATTTCTGTGCGATGATGACGGCATCGCTGCCTGCACGGTGTACTATCTCGATTACAGCGCGGGCGGTGACTGGGGCGTACCCGATCAGGTTGTGCTGAAGCGGCGGCGGATTTCTGTTGATATGCAGACCGGAGCTGTTTCCGGATTGCAGCAAAGCAGTCTGGATGATGCGGAGCTGCTTCGGGCGGATATCCCCGGAACAGAAACCGAAATGCCTGACCGGGCAGAATCATAAGGAGAAAAACAATGAAATACAGAAGATCTATGAGCTTTGCGGCGGCGATGCTGCTGCTCTGCGCCGGACTGACCGGCTGCGGAAAACAGGAATCTGACACACCCGCCGGACAGACGGTACAGGCAGCCGATCTGACGGCGGATATCAAGCCGCAGGCCGTGACGGGCGCAGACCCGGACGAGACCTACTGTGCGGGGCAGACGGCCTTTGCACTGAAGCTGATGCAGGAGACCCTGAAAAAGCAGCAGGACAATGTGCTGATCTCGCCGTACTCGGTGATGCAGGCGCTCGCGATGACCGCGAACGGCGCAAACGGTGATACGCTGGCACAAATGGAGCAGACGCTCGGCGGGCTGCCGATTGCCGACCTGAACCGGTATCTGTACACGGTGCGCACGAATCAGCCGAACACGGAAGCGTGCAAGCTGGAGTGTGCAAACTCTCTCTGGATCCGGGACGACGGCGACCGGATAGAGGCGAAGCCGGATTTTCTGCAAACCACTGCAGATTATTACGGCGCACCGGCGTATAAGCGGCCGTTCGATCAGAGCACGGCAGACGAAATCAATAGCTGGTGCAGCGAGCACACCGACGGGATGATTCCGCATGTCATCAGCGAGATTGATGAGACCGAATTAATGTATCTCATCAATGCGGTCGTGTTTGATGCGAAATGGGAGAAACAATACGAGAATGACCCGACAGACCGTGATTTCAAGGCGCTGGACGGCAGCACGCAGACGGCGCAGATGATGTATTCAGACGAGCATCTGTATCTGACCGATGCGCATGCATGCGGATTCATGAAGCCGTATGCGGGCGGAAAGTATGCGTTTGCGGCGCTTCTGCCGGAGGAGGGGCTGTCCGTAACGGATTATGTCGCCGGCCTGACGCCGGAATCGCTCCGGAAAACGCTGACCGGCGCGGACAGGGAGGACGTGTATGCGGGGCTGCCGGAGTTTACCTATGATTTTGATACAGAAATGACGGAGCAGCTCTCGAACATGGGCATGCCCGGTGCGTTCAGCGAGGGCGCAGATTTCAGACGCATGGCCAAAACAGACAATGGCTTACTGTATATTGACAAGGTGCTGCACAAAACGCACATTGAGGTTGATCCGAAAGGAACAAAGGCAGCAGCGGTGACGGCGGTAATTATGACAAACGAATGTGATGCAGAAACGCCGGAGCCGAAATATGTCATTCTGGACCGACCGTTCCTGTATATGATCGTAGATACGGAAACGGGTTTGCCGGTATTCATGGGAATCCTGACGGAAATACCGGGTAAATAACTGAAGAAGCGGCGCAGGGGAGAGAAAACAAGAGTTTTCTCTCCCCATTATATGTACCGCTTTTGCAGAGACTGATATTGAAACAATAAAAACCCCGAACGTCCACATCTCGGCCGCCGTCCGTACTTGACAAATCCGTATGAGATATGGTATAATTTCTGTGTAAACGGTACAGGAAACTGTGCCGGTTGAACTGATGATACGGAGGAGACCAAAAAATGGCAGATTACATTATAGCAGCGGCCTCGACCGCCGACCTGCCTGATACCTACTATGCAGAGCATCAGGTGCCGGTGATCCGGTATACGTATTCGATCGGAATGAACGTCTACGAAGACGACTGCCGGGAGGAATCCCGGGCGAAAGCGTATCTTGACATGCGGCGCGGCACGGTTTATTCGACATCAATGATTAACGCGGCAGCGTATGCAGATTTTTTCCGCAGTCTGATGCAGACAGGGAAGCATGTGCTGTTTCTTGATATGTCGCGGGAAATGTCCAGCTCCTATCAGGCATCGCATGAGGCGGCGGAGCTTGTGCAGGCGGAATACCAGGAGCAGCGGCTTGTGCTGATGGATACGCGGTGCATCTCCGGCGGTCTGGGTCTGCTGGTAACGGAATGTGTGCGGCGCATGGAGGAGGGCAGCTCTTTCGATGACGTCATCAAATGGTGCGAGGCGCACAAGCTGAAGATCATGCACCGGTTTACGGTTGATGACCTGAACTATCTGAAGCGCGGCGGCAGGGTCTCGAATGCGTCGGCGATGATCGGCTCACTGCTGTCGATCAAGCCGGTGCTCTACGTACCGGATGACGGCAAGCTGACGGTTGCGCAGAAGGTACGCGGCAGAAAAGCAGCGATCAATGCGCTGTTTGAGGGCGTAAAGCGCGACATAAAGAATCCGGACGGCCAGACAATCGTAATCAACCATGCCGACTGTCTGGATGACGCGAACAAGCTGCGGGAAATGCTGCTGAAGGAGTACCCGTCGCTGACCGGCGTCAACATATCGAATCTGGGCGTAATCATCGGCTCGCACTGCGGGCCGGGGCTGCTGACCGTGTTTTATTTCGGCGATCAGCGCAAGCCGTAAGCAGAAGGAGGCAATCGGAATATGTCAAACGGCATTCAGCCGCAGGAGCTGATCGGGCAATACTGTGACCTGAACGCAGTGTATCACAAAAAATACAGTGCGGCGGCAGCGGAGATTGACAAAGCGATGCGGCAGATTGCAGCAGAGCAGACGGAGCCGGACGATCTGGAGCTGTTTGCAAACTGCTTTCAGATTGTCATGCAGTACGATATTTTCTACCGGCTGCTGGAGGAGATCGGCTGTGAGCTGACAGACAGCTACGAGGCGCGGGCAGCGATGCGGCAGGATTATGAGGCATGGAAGAGCGGCGGCAGGCCGGGCGATTCCGCATGGCTGACGCAGGCACATCCGGCGGTCAAGATCAGGCTGTTCAGGGCGATGGACGCGCTTTCTCTGGCCGTGACGGATTTTGATGAAATCCCGAAGGAGGGGATTCTGATACCGAAGCAGCAGAAGAAAACCTACGGAGAATTTGAAATGGTGACGATTGCCGATGCAGAGATCACGGATGACGGCGGACTTGCGGAAGCGGGCGATCCGGCCGGCAGGAACTTCACGATGCGGGATGCAGACGGCGCGGTGTATCATCTCAGTGACGTTCACCGATCGCGTGTTCCGGGCGGCCTGAAGCTGGAGGGCGGCAGACATTATACCGCAGCAGGCACGATCGAGGGCTATACGGGCAGTGTGCCGCGCCAGATCGAGCTGGAGCTGCTGCGGGAGAACGGAAGGAACAGCTATATTTTCAGCTACAGCACAGAGGGCACGGACGATGCGGAAGCACCGGCAGACCCGCGCTGGGCGGAGTATGACGCATGGGTCGCGCAGCGGATTGAAAACCGCCGCAGACACAGAGCGGCATTTCTCGCAAAATACGTGTAAGCGGCATCGCTTCCGTGATGAAATGTGAAGGAAGCGGACAGTTCAGGGGGTTCAGCACGTAACCTGCGATTGCGATGTCGAATAAAAGTTTTTGGTGCGTCAGCTTTGCCGGCGTCTGCTTTCTATCAAAAAGCTCGCGGAATTCCCCTATCGTTCAAAAGTGCGAAAAGAGGGGGCAAGGGGGAGAGAAAACAAGCGTTTTCTCTCCCCCTTTCCAAATATTATAAGTACCGCTCATGTACAGACTGATACTTGAACAGTCAATCCGCGATTTTGCCACTCCCAAATGTGAAAAATCTCTTGCATTTTTTCGGGAAATATGTTAGAATAGAAGTAAGGCAATACCGCACAGGGCTGTTGAAGCAGATGAGCAGTCAGATTTTTCGTCGGGAAAAATGAAAATGACGCCGCCAATCCGTCAGGCGGGCTTTGTGCGGTGTTGCTTTAGCGCCGAATCAGGCGTATTACGGGAAAAAACTGGAGGACTAGCAATGGCAGAACCGAATCAGAAAATGGAACCGGTCACCAACCCCGTCCTTGTGGATGCAATGGCGACCTTTAAGCTTGACCTGACCAACAGAGAAAACGAAAAGGCGTTTCTGGAGGCAGCGATCGACGCCAAATATCTGCTCCCTGCAAAGATCGAGCAGATGCCTGAGCAGGCGACGGAGGAGGGACAGATTCCGACCCGCATCGCGTTTCAGGTTATGACGAACCCGAAGGGCGATAAGTTCATGCCGGCATTCACGGATGAGATCGAGCTGAAGAAGAACCGCAAGCCCGACAGCGAGCCGCTTCAGATCGCAGTGGTCGATTTCCGTGCGCTCTACAACTTTATCAAGCAGAACGAGGGCATTAACGGCATCGTCATCAATCCGTTCGGCAGCGCACTGTGCCTTGTGCGGCAGCAGGTCATCGCGATCGGCGAAAACGATTTCAAGATCGTCGTAGCACAGCCGCGTCCGCAGCCGCAGATCATCGACCTGACAACGCCGCAGCCGAAGCCGGCGAATGTGCTCGGCGCACCGGAGGATGACAGCAAAGCGCGTGCAGATATGATCCGTCAGGCGATGGCAGACATGGAGGCCGCGAAGGAGAGCGAGGCATCTGATGACGCAGAGGAGGAGGCAGATCCGCTGACCGACGAGCTGCTCAATGCGCTGAAGGCCACGCTGAAGAAGCAGAAGTCCGTGAAAAAGGCCTATATCAAGGCAGATACCGAAAACGGCGAGCGTTACCTGCTGGTCGCACTGGAGGCTGACGAGGCAGAGATCGAAAAGATCGGCGAGGCAGTCTCGACCGAGTGCAAGGATTATTCCGACCTGCCGTTTGAGTGCGTTCCGGTCTCCAACATCCGCGCCAAGGATCTTGCAGCGGAGGAAAAGCCGTTTTATGAGAAAAAGCGTTTCGGCATTTTCTGATTTCGGGTAAAATCAGAACGCCGGGAGCGTTTTGGGGAGCAGTCCCGTATCGGGAACGGAACTGCGTCTGAACGGGCAATTACGGCAATGAGAGTGCCGTTTTGCATATGTGTACCGATGAGGTATGCGATGATACGAGGGGGTATTCACGATGAAAAAGCGAACTTTGCCGGCAATGCTGCTGGCAGCAGCTTTGGCCGTAAACGGGACGGCCGGACTGCAAACGAACCGCGGGAGGGGTGTCTGCACGGTCAGTGCCGCATCCGATACCGACGATGACTGGCTGCATGCAAAGGGCAGCCGTCTGTACGACAAGAACGGCAACGAGGTTTGGCTGACCGGCGCAAACTGGTTCGGCTTCAACTGTACCGAGTGCGTTCCGCACTATCTCTGGAGCGGCGATATCGACGATATGGTCAAGGATATCGCAGAGCACGGCGTGAATGTGCTGCGCCTGCCGGTCTCGACCGAGCTGCTCTATAACTGGATGGTCGGCGACCCCGACCCGATCGGAAGCGTCAATCCGAATGACGACCCGAATTATCCGATCAATGTGGATCTGATTAATCCGGACGGCTCGACGATGAACAGCCAGCAGGTCTTTGATGTGCTGCTTGCAAAATGCAAGAAGTACGGCGTCAAGTGCTTTATTGACATTCACAGCCCGGAGAGCAACAATTCCGGCCATAATTACGGCCTCTGGTACGGCAAGAGCTTTACCGGCCGGGACGGCAAAGCGGTCACGGTCACGACGGATGTCTGGATCGAAACCCTTGCATGGACAGCCGATCATTACAAGAATGATGATACGCTGATCGGCTATGACCTGAAGAACGAGCCGCACAGCAAGTACGGCGGCGCGCCGATCGACGCGATCTGGGATGATTCCAATGAGCCGAACAACTGGAAGAAGGCGGCAGAGGACTGCGCGAACGCCATTCTCGCGAAGAACCCCAATGCACTCATTCTGATTGAGGGCGTCGAGGGCTTTGAGGGCCACGGTGCATGGTGGGGCGGCAATCTTCGCGGCGTCGCGAAGTATCCGGTCATGCCGACAAGCGGAACCTCGCAGATCGTCTATTCTCCGCATGACTACGGCCCGATCGTCAGTGCGCAGACCTGGTTTGAAAAGGACTTCACCGAACAGACCCTGCTCGATGACTACTGGTATGACACATGGGCATATCTGGTCGAGGAGGACAAGTATCCGCTCCTGATCGGCGAATGGGGCGGCAGACTGGACGGCGGCGACAACGAAAAGTGGATGGGTCTGCTCCGTGATTACATGATCAAGCACCACATCAATCATACCTTCTGGTGCCTGAACGATGACTCCGGCGACACCGGCGGCCTCTGGAAGGATATCCAGTTCGGCGTGACCCGGAAGGACGACGGAACCATGGAGGGCAAGACCACGATCAACTGGGATACCGTAAAATACGATACCTATTACTATCCGTCAATCTGGAAAACGCAGACGAGCAAGAAGTTCATCGGTCTCGACCATCAGGTCGCGCTCGGCTCGAACGGGATCTCGCTCAATGATTTCTACGCAAAATACGCCTCCACCGAGGGCAGCAACCTCGACGGCGGCAAGACCGCATCCGGCGAGATTGTGGAACCGGTCAAGACGGATGCAACGGTCACAACGACCGAACCGACTGTGACAACGACCCTGACCACCACGACCTCCTCCACCAGCTCGACGACTACTTCGACGTCGAGCAGTGCCAGGCAAGACAGCGAAACGGTTTACGGTGACACAGACTGTAATGGCAGTGTCAACATTCTTGATGCTGTGCTGCTCGCTCGGCTTATTGGTGATGCGCAGGGGGTTGAGATCGAAGAACAGGGAAAGAAAAACGCAGAACTGACCGGCGACGGCACTGTCGGTACCGCCGATCTAAACAAACTTATGATGTATATGGCGAAGCGGATCACACTGAATGATCTGAAGCCGTAATAATTAGCACGGAGCCTTCCGGCGCGGTACCGCAAACCGGAAGGCATTCGTTTAGAACACGATGCAGAGCGGAAAAGAGGGCCGCTTGGCATATACCGACCCGTGCCATGTACCGCACGGAATTTTCAGGAGGGGGAATTACCATGAAATCCAAAGCTTTGCTGTCAGTTCTGCTGGCAGCAGTCGTCGCCGGAACGGGATTTACGGCGCCTGCAAGTCCGATTCTTCAGGACGCAGCGCTGAATGTCTCCGCCGCCGATGACAACAACGACGACTGGCTGCACTGTGAGGGCAGCCGCATTTACGACATGAACGGCAATCAGGTCTGGCTGACGGGCGCCAACTGGTTCGGTCTGAACTGTACCGAGAACATCCCGCACGGCCTGTATGCCAGAGATGTTGATGACTTCGTGCAAGACATCGCAAACCACGGCATCAACATCATCCGTTTCCCGATCTCCACGGAGCTGCTGCTTTCGTGGATGAACGGTGACCCGCTGCCGGTCAGCTCGGTCAACGCCTCGTACAACCCGCCGAAGGATGTGATCGGCGAGGACGGAACCGTCACAAAGGCCGGCACCTACGGCAATACCAACAAGGACTTCGTGCAGGAGGACGGCAAGACGCTCAAGAATTCCATGGAGATCTTTGACGTCATCATGGGCAAGCTGAAGCAGTACGGCGTTAAGGCGCTGATCGACGTTCACAGCCCGGCCTCGCACAATTCCGGCCACAACTACGAGCTGTGGTACTACGAGCCGACAAGCGACAAGGCGGACGACATGGCCGTCGGACACTTCTCTAAAAAGCAGATCACATGGGATGACTGGAAGGATTCGATCACATGGCTCGCGCAGAAATACGCGAATGATGACACGATCGTCGCCTATGACCTGAAAAACGAGCCGCACGGCAAGCGCGAATATTCCGGCACGACCTGTCCGTCGAATATCGCAAAATGGGACGATTCGACCGACCTGAACAACTGGAAATATTCCGCGGAGGAATGCGCCAAGTCGATCCTCAAGGTCAATCCGCACGCGCTGATTCTGGTCGAGGGCATCGAGCAGTCGCCGATGTTCGAGAAGGGCTATGACTGGGATACGCCGGATCAGTTCATCACCGACCCGAAGCGCGACGAGCCGAGGTGGTACGGTGCATGGTGGGGCGGCAACCTCCGCTGTGTCAAGGATCTGCCGATTCTGCCGCAGTCCGGTCAGATCATCTATTCGCCGCATGACTACGGCAAATCCGTTTATGAGCAGACATGGTTCAAGAAGAACTTTACCGAGGAAACCCTGCTGGACGACTACTGGCGTGACACATGGGCATATATCAATGAGCAGGACATCGCACCGCTGCTGATCGGCGAGTGGGGCGGCCACATGGACAAGGGTGACAACGAAAAGTGGATGAAGATTCTGCGCGATTACATGATAAAGAATCACATCAACCACACGTTCTGGTGTCTGAACCCGAACTCCGGCGATACCGGCGGCCTGCTTGACTCGATGTTCAAGAACTGGGATGCTGACAAATACGGCCTGTTCGAGCCGTCGCTGTGGCAGACAGACGGCGGAAAGTACATCGGCCTTGACCATCAGAAGGCGCTTGGCAGCAACGGCATATCCGTTTCAGAATTCTATGCAAGCGGCGCCAAGAGCAATATTGACAACGGCGGCACATCGCCGCACGGTCATGAGATCACAGTCACAACGACGACCGGCACAACCACGACCACCACGCAGACCACCACAACAACGACCACATCAACAATCGGCCCGAAGCCGAACATTGTCTGGGGCGATACTGATTGCAACGGCAGTGTTGATGTACGGGACGCAGTGCTGCTGGCGCGGGCAGTGGGCGATGACAAGACGCTGAAGGATGACGAGCTGACCGATGAGGGCAAGGCGAATGCCGAGGTCACGCATGACGGCACGATTGATGCCAGCGATCTCTCGAAGCTGATGCGATTTTTTGCAGGCTACATCAAGGAAAATGACCTTGCAACAGCAACCAAATGAGAAAAAGCGACCGGAGACTGCTGAAACGAGCGGTCTCCGGTCGTTCAGTTTGTCGGAAAACCCGCGGCGAGCGCAAATAAGCTATGCAGCCGGCAGTGCCCGGCTTAGCCGTAGAGAAAGTGGTATCTCCGATGAATTGATACTGGGGCTCTCGCTCGCTTTGCTATCCCCCCGCTTAAGGGCTATCCCCGGCAGAGGCTTGGGGACGGAGTCCCCATTCCGGATCATCGCGAAGCGATACCTTTTCGACACGCAAAACGGTTGATTATATTGGGTATGTAATTTTTTAGGTGGTCGGAAAAATAAGGTTAAAACAAATAGTTTTAATTTCGCCCATATTAAAAGTTTCGCTCAAGCCTTTTCAAAGGCTTGCGGGTCGAGGGCAGAGC
>JAFXZM010000017.1 GCA_017541275.1 Oscillospiraceae bacterium
CAGGCTCATTCTCCCAAGTTTCCAAATACACGCTGCTGATCGCAGCTTCTCAATCGTTTGCTGTGTCCCATATTTTGAGCCAAATGACAAAAGCAACCGTCAAAACATCCACACACAGCACAGCAAAGACGCATCGCCATTGTGCAAAACAGAGAAATCAATTTGATAAAACAAATACTTTGCACGCAAACATGCAAAATCCCGCCGAATTGTACCCGTGTATAAGAGGATGCTATGATGCCGAGTTTCTGCAGCAGCCAAAATAGGAAACCGCCGGCAGCACAGAGGAACCGGGTGTCTGCTGTTCGCGCTGAGATCAGTGATGCGTTCAGGTCATCCAAAGCTCATGCAGGGCGCATTCCGGAACCTTGACAACTGAATCAGCAAATGCCTGCACCTGCGAGATAGAATTCACCGTCAACCGGCCTGAGCGTAACAGTATGTGTTTCGGGCTGATCGGTCTGCCAGACCGTGCAGTGAAGGATGTTGCCCCAGCCGTAGATTGAATTTCCGTGCAGCACAGACTGCTTCATCGGCCTGCCGTCGAGCAGAATCTCACAGTCGCCGTATTCCGGCAGTGCATTGACCTCATAATATAGCACGAATGCCGATCCCGTGGCCGTAACCGACCAGCTTCCTGTATCGGGATGAATACGGAAGGCAGTCGGGAAGGCCCAGTTATCCTTTTTGACGATCGGGCACTGTGTCTGCACATCGGGGAGCTGTTCCGGTGTCAGATAGCGCAGCCGAACAAACGGCGCACTGAGCCACGGCTCCGGCAGCGGAGACTGCTCGGCTTCCGGTGCATCGGCAGCCGCCTCAAACAGATGCAGAACGCAGTCCGCGAGCAGGCGGTGACCGTCGGGATTCGGATGACTTTCCTCGTCGGCATAATCCGTCCATGTCAGCGCACCGGCATCGAGCTGCGGGTCAAGTCCCTGCCGCAGTACAATGCAGGGCAGGCCGTAGTGCTCAGCAATCGGTGCCATATAGGTCTCACAGCTATAGCCGGACATATTCCGCAGAATGATGATGCAGACTGCGGGAGCAGGGTCGGCGGTAAGCAGCTTGCGGAGCATGCTCTCAAATGCATGAACGCTTGGCCGCAGTGTTGTTTCGTTGATTGCAAACTCAACGAATACGAGGTCGGGCTTCTTTGCGAGGATAAACTGTTCAGCAAGCAGTGTGCCGACCATGCAGTTCATGCCCGGTGCGGCGCAGATCTGCTCAGCAACATGAAAGCCGCGTTCCTTCAGTGCTTTGCTGACCAGCACCGGATACGGTTCTTTATAGACATCGCCGTTTGCGTAGCCCTGCGTCACGGAGCCGCCGATATAGCCCAGCCTCAGCTCCTTTTTTTGCAGGATATGCCGCCAGTCGGTACGTCTGCCTGTGCTGCGAAGCGTCTGCACGGAAATGTCTCTGCGGATTGTTTCTGAAATCATAACCTGAAAACCCCTTTTTCCATCCGGAACGGCAGGCTGTTTTGCTGCCGTTCCGGTATTTCTTTCTTTTCAAAAATATGCCGGGGAAGGATGCCGTATCCAATCAGTCTTTGCGGCTGTGACTGCGCAGTTCTCTGCGGAGCAGCAGCGTGAACACCGTACAGACCGCAATTCCCGCAGCACCGAGCACCGCAAAAAAGCATGCGGCACCTGCGCCCTTTCCGTTTCCGAACATGATACACAGTATGGTGCCGTTCTGCCGATGTGACAGGAGCGGCTCGAAGACCCGGTCAATGAGCGCGCCGCCCAGCAGACCGCCTGCGGGTATGGTGAAAAATTGCAGCGAATTGCGGCAGGCATAGACCCGCCCCTGCATATCCGCAGGAATCGTGCTCCTGAAAACGACATCCAGATTTGCACCCATATACGGGATAAAAAGCCAGCCGAGCGCTGCGCCGATGCACCAGATGACCGGCGAATCGCTGTATGCGAGAATGAAATTTTCGGTGCTCATTGCGAAAAACAGTGACAGGCAGATTGCCCGGATCCGGTTTTTCGGTGCGGGTGTGAATGAGGCCAAAGCGCTTCCGGCGAGTGTTGCGGCGCCGATGCAGAAATTCACGGCTCCGAGCACGCGCGTGCTGCCTGCCGCCTTTGAGAGAATCATCGGAGAAAGAGCCGCCTGATTGGCAGAGGCGATGAGGTTGATGCCGGACAGAAAGAAAATCAGCTTCAGAATGAGCGGATTTGCTTTCAGCCATGAAAGGCCGGACCCGACCGATGCCAAAAAGGATTCTGTTTCTTTTTTCGGATGCTCCGGCTCCGGAATGCGGATCCGGAACAGCAATACCGTGAAGGCGAGCGCAAAGCTGAGAAGATCGGCAGCAATCACAGCCGAAATACCGCCGAATGAAAACAGTACGGTCGCAAGCACGGGTGTGAGCACCGTAATCATGGACTGCGAAAGCGAACGCAGCGCGCCTGTTTTCTGATAGTATTCCTTCGGGATAAGCTGTGTTGCGGCAACCTCGCCCGCGGGCTGCTGAACCGTATTCATCAGGCCGTTCAGCGCGTTTATCACATATAAATGCCACGGTGCAAGGCTGTTTGACCGGATCAGAAGAAAAGCTGCCGCGGTCGTCATCGCTGCGAACAGGTCGCAGACCAGCATTGTGCGTTTTTTGTTCCATTTGTCGCTGAGTGCGCCCGCAAAAATGCTCATGACAACATAGGGCGCATAGGCACAAACCGTCAGCAGCGCGGCCTTCAGCGCAGAGCCGGTGCTCTGATACAGCCACAGCCCCAGCGCATAGCCGGTAACGGCGCTGCCGAGCGCGGAAACAGACTGCGTGCTCCACAGCAGCAGATAGCTTTTGAGTTGCTTGATATGTTTCATATGACTTTGCTCCTTTTGATAGTATAGTATCATCAGAAATGCAAAGCCTGAGGAAGAATGATTGGCTCCATGCAGCTCCTCAAACCTTGCATGGAGCTGAAGCACTGCATTTTCTCATTGTTCTCACCCCGTTTCGTTCATGATATCATTCTGCAAAAAGGAATTGTTCCCCGATCATATGCAAATGACCGGAAAGCGGATTAAATGCTCTTTTCGCTCATATAGGAGGCAGCGCCCTGTCCCATGCGCCATGTGCCGACATCGACGAGCTGCCGCAGCAGCAGCGCATATGCAGAGGCGGCCTTTGCCATATAGGCATTTTTGCGCGAGATCAGTGAGATCGGATTGACCGCAATCTCATCGGGCAGCGGATAATAATTCGGATGCAGCCGGAAATTGCCGTAGTAAATGAGCGAATCCGGCAGCAGCGCGATGCCCATATCTGCGCAGACAAATGAAAAAACGGTCTCAATCGTGCGGACGCTGTAGGCAATCTTCGGAGAGAAGCCGCAGGCCTGACAGACGGCGTTCAGTGTGCCGCGGTCATATTCGCCCGCGTTTGCCGCGACAAACGGCTCCTCCGCAACGACCGACAGATCGACCGGCTGCTGCCGCAGAAAATTGAGGCTTGCCCCTGTGATATCGGCAGCGGAAAGCGGCGGCGGGAGCTGTGCTGTCAGCGGGCTTCCGGGTGCGGCGGCAAGATAGAGCCGTTCATCGGCAAGCGTTTCAACATGAAACTGCTTCGCGTCAAAATCGCCTGAGCCGATCGCAAAATCAATCTCGCCGGCTGTGAGCATATCGCGGAGCTGCTTCATTTCCGCCTCCTGAATGATGAGGTGTATCTTCGGATATTTCGCATGAAACGCTGCGATGCTTCTCGCGAGCAGGCAGCGCACGCGGAATGACGAAGCGCCGATGCGCACAGAGCCGGCCTCCAGCCCCATGAGGTCGGCGAGAGAGTTATTCATGCTCTCCTCCATGGCGAGCAGCTTGCGTGCCCAGTCGGCATAGAGCCTGCCGGCATCCGTGAGGCAGAGCGGCGTGACAGACCGGTCAAAGAGCTGAACGCCGAGCTGCTTTTCGATGCTGTGGATGTACTGGCTGAGTGAGGGCTGTGTCACATAGAGCTTTTCTGCCGCCTTTGAGATGCTCCTGCATTCGGCGACAGCGAGAACATATGTGAGCTGCTGTGTCGTCATAAGCCGCTCCTTTCCGCGGCTGCTGTTTGCTGCTGAATTATCCGCCGCTGTGTGATAATCTGCATTGTGTTTTCCCCCTTACGAATGAAAGCTTCAGCCTGAAAGCAGAATGCTCTCAGGCTGACAGTGGTGTGAAGCTGTTTTCTCTTTTCCCCTTATTTACATGCTGCTCAGCGAATTTTGAGCGTCTGCTGCTGTCTGTGCGGCAGCATCGGGTGCATAGCTCCCTGCCTGCTCGGCCATTGCCGCAAGCGCAGCGAGGTCGCCGCCCACTGCCTTCGGTGCAGCGGCGGGTGCGGGAGCCGGTGCAGCGGCGGGAGCTGCCGGAGCCGCAGTCTGAGCCGGAGCCGCAGTCTGAGCCGGTGCGGCAGCCTGTGCCGGAGCAGCCGGAGCTGCCTGTGCAGGCTCTTCCTTGTCCTCTTTTTCATCGTAATCGCCCTCCAGCCAGCCGACGCGCTGCATCTGCTTGACCGGGATGCGCTTCAGCGGAGAGTACACGAATTTCGGGCAGTGATAGCCGGCATCGACCATGCCTTTTTTGGTGCAGAGCACCTTGTTGCCGTCACTTGAGCGCTTGCCGTGATCGCAGTATTCGCATTTCGGCTCGATCGCCTTTCCGAAATACTTACCGCCCTTGGAAAAAACATCAAAAAGTCCCATTATGGTCACCTCATTTATATCGGGATCTGTGCAGAATCCGGCTGACGCTGCGGGAAGCCCCGATTGTTTTCTCCATTATAGCATATTTTTTTGAGTTTGTCTAGTCTTTTTTTAGAAGAAATGGAAATCCGGTCAAAAAAATCAGAAAAGCAGGGATTACCGACCCTGTTTCCGACACCGCAGCGTGCTGTGCAAAGACCGCTGCGCATTCTGCGGCGGGCAGCGGCAGCAGCGGCAGACAGATTCTCGCAAGTGCGCCGGAGAGCAGAGCAGCCGTCAGTCTGATGCAGAAAAGCCGCCCCGGCGCAAGCTGCCGCACCCCGACTGTCACGCACTGAAGCATTACGCAGCAGCCGCCGAAGGAAAGCAGTCCGGCACTGAGCGGCAGCAGTACATGCTCCGGCAGGCCGCAGCAGAATACCGCCTCAAGCTGGGTCACATCCGCAAACGCACCGGCAACAGCCCGGACTGTCTGCGGATGAATGCCCGCAAGCCCGCCGAGCGCCGTCAGCAGCCGCATGCCGCCGCAGATTTCCAGCACACACTGCAATACGCCGAACAGCAGCACCGCTGCGCAGATTGCACACATGCTCCGCATTGCGGCGGAAGCGGCCTGCGTCAGCATTTGTGCCGCAGAAACCTCTGCTTCGTGCGGGACTGCACACCCCGCCGCTGTTTTCGGGCGCAGAAACAGTCCGACGGTGAGGTTTGCCGCGATGCAGCAGAGCATGATGCAGACACCGTGTGCCGTGCTGCCGAGATACTGCTTTCCGGCCAGTCCGATCAGAAATGCCGGGCCGCCGCCGAAGCAGACGCAGGTGAGCCTTGCCGCGTCCTGCTCTGAAATATCTCCGCGTGCTGCCGCCTGCTTCAGCAGCATCGCGCCGACCGGATACCCCGCAAGCTGACTGACGAGAAAAATACCGAATACGGCCGGCGGCATGCGGTACAGTCCCGCAATATGCCGGAAACATCGCCCGAGACCGTTCGCTGCACCGCTCATGCAGAGCAGACTGCCCAGCAGTGTGCAGCCGTAAAGCGAGGGGATCAGTGTGGTCAGGCAAAGCATGATGCGCCCGTGCAGCACTGCGGATACCGCCCCTGAATGTGCGGAAAGCAGCAGCATCAGAACTGTCAGCAGCAGCGCTGCACTTACAGACCGGGCGGCTCCCTGCCGCAGCCTTGTCATATCCGATCACCTCCCGATGAAAGAATATGCTGTGCCGGCATAGAATCAGAACCGATTTCATAGAATGCGCAGGAGAGGTGATGTTCAGATGCAGAAGCCTGCTATGTTTGCTGACCGCATGGAGCTCTGCGGGAATACGGATATCTATTTTGACCGCTGCCGCCGGCTGCTGGAATGCAGCGACATGCTCGTGCTGGCGGAGCTCGGCGGACATCAGGTCGCGGTCTGGGGCAGCGGCCTGACCGCCTCGGATTACAGTGCCGGCGGACTGCATGTCCACGGTAAAATCGCGTCCGTCGAATTTGACGGCGGACTCTGAGGAGGCGGGAAAATGCGGCGCGCTTATATCAGCTTTTCCGCGGAGGGTGAGCAGCTTTCCGCTTTCCGCGATGCTCTCCGCAGCGCGGGGATTTCGTGCAGCCTTCAGCAGATCAGCGGCGGCATATTTCATGCACAGACACATGCGAAAAACCGCCGCCGTCTGGATGCGCTGGCGGCTGCTCACGGCATTGCACTGCATATTGTTTCGCAGCACGGCCTGCGGTTCCGGCTGCGGCCGTACCGGTTCCGGTTCGGGGTGCCTGCGGGGCTGCTCTGCGGACTGGCGTTCCTTTATTGGTGCAATGCGACTGTCCGCAGCATTGAAATCACAGGGAATACGACGGTTTCCGATACGGAAATACTCTGTGCCCTCGATGAACTGGGTGTTCGGCGGGGCGTGCCGTTCCGGGAAATCCCGTTTACCTATGTCGAGCAGCGCATGCGCCTGAGCATCTCAGATATCGAATGGATCGCACTGCGGCACGAAGGCGGCCGGCTCATCGTCGATCTTACGCAGGAGCGCAACCCGCCGGACATGGACAAAAACCATACTCCTGCGAATATTATCGCGGCGGTTCCGGCACAGATCACGAAAATCAATGTGCTGGGCGGCCATGCGGTGCGGCAGGCCGGCGATACCGTGAAGGCAGGAGAGCTGCTCATCACCGGCGTACAGGACGATGAATACGGCATGACGCATTATTACCGGGCGGAGGGCGCCGTGACCGGCATTTATGAGGAGCAGTTCACATGCGAGCAGCCGTTTGTCGCGGAGCTGCCCGTGCGCGGGAATACCGTGACGGAGCCCGTGCTGGAGGTGTTCGGCAGACGCTTTTCGCTCTCGGCCGGTTTTTCTCCGCCGCAGGGCGACCGGATCTATGAGGAGGATCGCCGCCCGCTCATGCTGTTCGGACGGGAGCTGCCGCTTACTCTGATCGACTGCCACTACACCGAGCCCGCTTATGCGCTGACTGCCTATTCAGAGGAGGAGGTGCGTGCGATTCTTACAGAAAAAGCTGAGCGCTATGAACGGAATTTTCACGCAAATGACAGGGTCATCGCCAGAAATGCTGAATTTTTGCGCTCTGATTTGGGCATTTCGCTGAATATCAACTATGTTTTTGAGGGCGCTATCGGGAAAACCAGTGAAATTTTTGTGAAATTATCCTAAAACTATTCCATTTTCATTTGTTTTGTGGTATAATGGAAATAGTTTTATGGGAAGTGCGCAGTTTTGCCGCGCAGCTCCCGGAAACGATTTGAAAATAAGGAGCTTTCAAAAGGAAAAACGCATGGCAGAACGTATTTGGAATGCGGCCGATCCCGATCAGATCGCCGCAGTATTCGGAACCTATGATGCAAACCTCAACATGATTCAGAAGCAGTTTCATGTTGTGATCGTCAACCGCGGCACCGGCGTCAAGATCACCGGCGCGGAGGCGGATGTCGAAAAAGCGGCGCAGGCTATGGATGTCCTGCTGAAAAATGTCGAGCAGGGCACCAGCCTCTCCGACCAGACCGTGCGCTATGTCGTCGGCATGGTCGCGGACGACGCCGTGCAGGAGGTCAGGGAGCTGACCGCCGATGCCGTGAGCTATACCGTTACGGGGAAGCCCGTCCGGCCGCGCACCGTCGGGCAGAAGCACTACCTCTCTGCAATCGCTGAGAATACAATCGTGCTCGGCATCGGCCCCGCCGGCACCGGCAAAACCTACCTCGCCGTCGCGATGG
The DNA here is from genome assembly GCA_017541275.1 of Oscillospiraceae bacterium. Lineage (GTDB taxonomy): Bacteria > Bacillota > Clostridia > Oscillospirales > Ruminococcaceae > Firm-04. Next base: position 7,945 of record JAFXZM010000017.1, read on the forward strand.
CGGTCAAGGCGCTCCGGGCGCATGAGGTCAGCCGCATCATCCTCACCAGACCTGCGGTCGAGGCCGGCGAAAAGCTCGGCTTCCTCCCCGGTGATTTGCAGGATAAGGTTGATCCCTATCTCCGGCCGCTGTATGACGCGCTGTTTGAAATGCTCGGCTCGGAGGCAGTCGAGCGGAATCTCGAAAAAAATGTCATCGAAATCGCGCCGCTCGCCTATATGCGCGGCCGCACCCTGGACAATGCTTTCATCATTCTCGATGAGGCGCAGAATACAACCTCCGAACAGATCAAAATGTTTCTCACCAGACTGGGCGAGGGCAGCAAAATGGTCATCACCGGCGATATCACACAGATCGACCTGCCCGACCCCAAGCGCTCCGGCCTGATCGAAGCAATGCGCGTCCTGAAATCCGTGGATGATATCGTCATTCACCAGTTTAACGAAAAGGATGTTGTGCGCCATAAGCTCGTTCAGGACATCATCACTGCATATGCAAATTATGACCATAAATCTGTACAAATTCATGAAAGGAAAAAGAATCGAAATGGCTAAGCTGAAAGTTTACATCAAAGACACCCAGCATGAGGTGAAAATCCCCGTCGGTATCCGTCTGCTGATTCGCCGCTGCTGTCAGGCCGTCCTGACTACAGAGGGCTTCGGCCACGATACGGAGGTCAGCGTTTCCTTCGTCAATAACGAGGAGATCCGCAAGCTCAATGCGCAGTACCGCAATAAGGATATGGAGACCGATGTGCTCTCCTTCCCGCTCTGCGAGGGCGATCATCTGGAGATCAATGCCGAAAACGGATATGTGCTGCTCGGCGATATCGTCATCTCTATGGAAATGGCGGTCAAGCAGGCGAAAATGTACGGGCATGTGCTGGAGCGCGAGGTCGCTTTCCTGACGGTGCATTCCATGCTGCACCTGCTGGGCTACGACCACGAAAAATCTTCGCTGGAGCAGCGCCAGATGCGCGAGAAGGAGGAGTCTGTTCTCGAAAAGCTCGGCTTCTCCCGCGATACCAGCTATATTGTGCCGGATGAGCAGGAGTAATGCATGGAGCATAACGAAAATACAAAAATCCTCTTTGCCGCGATCGCTGGGCATACCAATGCCGGAAAATCGTCGCTGCTCAATGCGCTGATCGGCGAGAAAATCGCATCCGTCAGCCCCAAGCCGCAGACGACCCGCACCCGCATCACCGGCATCCGGAATATCGGCAGCACCCAGCTTGTCTTTACGGACACGCCGGGTCTGCACCATGCCCGCACAAAGCTCGGCGACCGGATGCTCAAGGCCGCAAAGGACGCTGTCTCCGATATCGACTGCGTCATCTTCATGCAGGACTGCACCAAGCCCATCGGCGAGCAGGAGCAGACAATGCTCGATAACCTCGCTAAGCAGGGGACACCTGTTGTGTTCGTGTTCAATAAGATTGACCTGCTGAGCGATAAGGCCAAGCTCGCACCGATGCTCGTGCAGGCGGAAAACCGCTGGCACCCGAAAACGCTTATCCCCGTCAGCGTGACGAAGAATGACGGCGTGCAGGCCGTGCTCGACGAGCTGCTCGGCATGGCCGTTCCCGGGCCGCATTATTTCCCGGAAGATATGCTGACCGACCAGCCCGAGCGCGTACTCGCCGCGGAGATCGTGCGCGAGCAGCTCCTCTATCTGCTTCAGGATGAGGTGCCCCACGGCATTGCTGTCGTGACGGAGCAGTTCTCTGAGCGCGATGACAAGGATCTGCTGAATATTTCCGTGCTGATCTACTGCGAAAAGGAATCGCACAAGCGCATCATCATCGGAAAGAACGGCGCGATGCTCAAGAAGGTCGGTGCGAATGCACGCAGAGAGCTCGAAAAATTTTTCCGCATTCAGGTCAATCTTCAGACATGGGTCAAGGTCAAGGAGGACTGGCGCAACCGCGGCGCGATTTTGCAGCAGTTCGGCCTGGACGGCGACTCCTGATTTTTCCATGTAAAAAAATCGGATTTCTGCATATGCTATGCTAAAGGAGGCATAGCATATGCGGAATGAAAATGCATACCTGACCGAATATATGGCAGAACGGCGCGTTCAGCAGAGCTGGAACGCCTTTTGCGAGAGCGGCAGCGTCCCGGCCTATCTGGCCTACCGGAGCTGCCGGGATGAGCTGGAGGGCAGAACCGATGCCGACACTTCTGACCGTCAGGGGACTGGTCATCCGTGAGACTGCATACGGCGAGGCGGACAAGATCCTTGATCTGCTGACCGAAAACGGCATCCGCACGGTGCGCGCGCGCAGCGCAAGAAAGCAAGGTGCCAAATATGCCGCACTGACACAGCTTTTTGCCTACGGCGAATATTGCCTGCGGCAGAGCGGTGAACGTTTTTTTCTCGACAGCGCGGTTTCGCTGAATCTCTACTTCGGACTGCGCAGCGATCTCGAAGCACTCGCGCTTGCATCTTATTTTTCTGAGCTGATCCGCCGCACCGCGACCGATCAGCCGCAGCCGCAGCTTCTGCGGCTGTTCTGTTATGCGCTGCATCATCTCTCGGAGCATGACCGCCCGCCGATGCTGGTGAAGGCGGTGTTTGAGCTGCGCCTGCTGACTGAGCTCGGCTTGATGCCGGACATGCTCTGCTGCAAAATCTGCGGCGAATATCTCCCCCCGCGCGTGCTGTTCCGCATGGAGCAGGCTGATTTTGTCTGCGCGGACTGCAAGGAACATGCGGAGGAGGAACTGCCCGATGCTGTGCCCGGAACAGCATCGGTACTGCTGGCAGTGCGGCATGTGATCTTTTCGGAATATGACCGGCTGTTTCAGTTCCGGCTCAAAAACGAGGCACTGCCGCGGTTTGCCGCATTTACCGAGCGCTTTTTGCTGCATCAGCTCGGCGGCGGTTTCCATACGCTCAAATTTTATCATACGCTGACAGAGCCCGGCGATCATGCGGCCGCCGATTTGCAGAACGATATCTGAAATAATCCGCAACCCCGAACGAAAAGGATTCCTATGAATACAAAATTATCTCCCGATTACATGACGTTAGAGCTGCACAAGGTGCTCGAAGCACTGAGCCGTGAGGCAGCAAATGAACATACCAAGGAGCTTGCGCTCGCGCTGACGCCCGAAACCGATCCCGAACGGGTGCGCTATGCACTTCAGCAGACTGAGGATGCTTTTCAGCTCTCGGTGCGGTTCGGCGCGCCCTCCTTCGACAGCTTCCGTGATGTCTGTCAGGCAATCCGGCATACACAGTCCGGTGCGCGTATTTCCCTGAAGGAGCTGCTGGAAATCGCTAGGCTGCTGCGGCAGATTACCTCTCTCTCGGACTGGTATTCCCGCTGCGAGCAGGTGCAGACCACACTCTCCGATCTCTTTGCGCGGCTGCGGCCGAATCCCTATCTCGCTGACCTGCTGGAACGCTCAATCGAGACAGAGGAACGCCTCGCCGATGCCGCAAGCCCTGCGCTCGGTCAGATTCGCAGAAAGCTCGCGCAGGCGGGCGTCAAGCTGCGCGAAAAGCTCGAAAAAATGATAAAATCTCCCGCCATGCAGACCTATTTGCAGGAGCAGATCGTCACAATCCGCGACGGACGCTATGTCATTCCCGTGAAGGCGGAGCACCGCGGCGACGTCGCCGGCCTGATTCACGATACCTCTGCGACCGGTCAGACCTATTTCATTGAGCCGATGGCCATTGTCGAGGCGAATAACGATATCCGCCTGCTCGAAACGCAGGAGCTTGAGGAAATTGACCGCATTATGCAGAAGCTCTGCGCGGAATGCGGCGCGGCGGCAGAGGATATGCTTTCGGGCTATCAGATCGCTGCGGAGCTGAACCTCTATTTTGCAAAAGCCTCGCTCGGCGCAATGCAGAAGGGCATTATCCCGCAGATCAGCGCGGACGGCTCGATGCTGCTGAAAAAAGCGCGGCATCCGCTGCTGGACCCAAAAACCGTTGTGCCGATTACGCTGACGCTCGGCACGGATTACCATGCGCTCATCATCACCGGCCCGAACACCGGCGGCAAGACCGTCGCGCTGAAAACGGTCGGTCTGCTTACCGCAATGGCAATGTGCGGTCTGATGATCCCCGCCGCGGACGGCAGCAGTATTTCTGTTTTTGACCGCATCCTCGTCGATATCGGCGACCGGCAGAGCATCGAATACAATCTCTCGACCTTCAGTGCGCATACCTTGCAGGATATCGCAATCCTCAATACCGCCGACGACCGCACGCTTGTGCTGATCGACGAGCTCGGCTCCGGCACAGACCCCGTTGAGGGTGCTGCACTGGCCGTCGCGGTCATCGAACGGCTGCGGCAGCAGGGCGCTGTGCTGATTGTCACCACGCACTATCAGGAATTGAAGCGCTATGCGCTCGAAACACCCGATGTCGAAAATGCCTCCTGCGAATTTGACCTGGATACGCTGAAGCCGACCTACCGTCTTGTGATCGGTTCGCCGGGCAAATCCAATGCCTTTGCGATCGCGGGCTCGCTCGGTATGCCGGAGGACGTCATCGCTCATGCAAAACAGCTTGTCTCTACGGAAAATCAGCGCTTCGAGCGCGCCGTCGAGCAGCTTGACCGCGCCAGAGCTGAACATGAAAAAGAACTCGCTGAGCTGACGCGCCTGCGCGCCGATGCCGAGAAGCATGAAAAAGCACTCCGTGAACAGGCGGAAACCATGGACAGACGCCGTGAGGAGGAGCTCGCGAAGATCCGTGAGCAGGCGCGGCGCATCGTTGAGCAGACCGTTTCGGAATCGAATGCGCTGCTCGAAGAACTCCGTGAGCTGAAAAAGCAGAAGGATCAGGCGGATTTCGACAAAAAGCTCGCCGCCGCGAAAACATCCTCCCGCCAGACCATCGACAGGCTGTACGAAAATACCGATACCGACGACCAGAGTACCTATGTTCTGCCCCGTGCGCTGAAGCCCGGTGATTCCGTGCTGATCGTTTCCATGGGCAGAAGCGGAACCGTGCTGAATGAGCCGGCAGGCGGTGTCGTGACGGTGCAGGTCGGTGCGATGAAAACCCGCGTTCCAATCGAAAATATCCGCCTGGAATTGCAGAAAACACAGCAAAAGGAAAAGCAGAAGCAGCAGCGCGTTCATACGACGGTCGTGCGCTCGGAAAAGGGCTCCGGCCGCGGAACCCGCGGCGGTGCGAATGAGCTCGATATCCGCGGCTGTACGATCGACGAGGGCATTATGATGACGGAGCAGTTCATTTCCGGCTCGGTGCTCATGGGCTTTGAAACTGTCACGATCATCCACGGCAAGGGCACCGGTGCGCTTCGCAAGGGGATTCATGAGCATCTGCGGCGGATGAAGCAGGTCAAGTCCTTCCGGCCCGGCGTATACGGCGAGGGCGAGGACGGCGTGACAATCGTTACTCTGAAATAATGCAGCTCCGCGCCGCCGGTATTTGCCGCAGCGATCATATCATAATTTATGCCACCGTATTTCTGATGAAGGGTCAGAAATACGGTGGCATTTTTTGACCGGCGCATAAATGACAGATCACTGCGGGATGAATCGGAAAGGGCTCCGCCCAAACCCGCCGAACGGACATTGCCCATTCGGCTGCGTTTGAGACGGAGCCTCTTTTTTTCGTTATTCGACGGCGTCCGGCAGAGGCGCATCCTCGGCCTGTGCCGCATGCTCTCCCGGCTCTGCAACCGATACGTCAAAAAGATCAGGCTGATCGGTGCCGTTTGGCAGCGGCGGCAGATCATCCAGCGATTCCAGCCCGAAGCATCGCAGAAAATGCGCCGTTGTGCGGTATGTTACCGGCCTGCCGGGGACGTCAATGCGCCCGGCTTCCTCCAGCAGTCCGCGATCGACCAGCGTATTCACGACCGAGCCGCTGTCTACGCCGCGCACACGCTCCACAAAGCCCTTGGTGACAGGCTGATTGTATGCGATGATCGTCAGCGTTTCCATCGCCGCATTCGAGAGCGGCGTGTTCCGCTTTACCTCAAGTGCTGCCTTGATCTGCGGGGCAAATTCGGCGCGTGTCGAGAGCTGAAGCGTGCCGCCGAGCGTCAATACCTGCAGGGCACTGCCGGATTCCGCATAAAATCGGTCGAGCGCCTCCGCAAGCGGTGCAACCTCCTCCGGCGCAATGCCGAGTGCCTCTGCAAGCCGCTCCGATTCCGCCGGCTCTCCCGCCGCAAACAGCACGGCCTCCAGCGCCGCACATAGCGTTTCAAGCATCATGATATCATCCTTTGCTTTGCATCATCTGCCGCGCAATGCCTGCTCCGCAGCCTCGCAGACATGCTCCATGTGCAGCCCGCGCGACCCCTTCACAAGTATGCAAAGCGGCGTATCTCCGTATTGTTTGAGCGCATCAAGCAGCGCGGGAATCAGTTGCTCCTGCGATGCAAATGCGGTCTCTGCGCTGCCGTAGCCGGCTGCAAAATCGCGGTAATTCTCTCCGCAGAAAAATGCGGCATCGGTCAGCGCACGGCACTGCCCGCCGAGCGCTCTGTGCCGGTCGGCTGCATATTCGCCGAGCTCGTTCATATTTCCAAGCGCGGCAATCTTCACCGCATCGCCCGCAATCGTCTGCATCGCGGTCAGTGCCGCGGTCATCGCCTCCGGATTTGCATTGTAATAGTCACGGATGACCGTCACATTCCCGATCTGTACGCGCTCGGAGCGCATCGCACCGGGCACAAAGCTGCGCAGGGCTTCGGCGCATTCTGTCAGCGTCATGCCCAGATGCAGCCCGGTGTGGACTGCCAGCAGCGCATCCGTGACATTGTGCAGGCCGGTCATGAACAGCTCGGTCGCCGCCTTGCTGCCGTCTTTTGCATAATGCAGCGTAAAGCGCGTAGATTCTGCTGTTTCGGTGATGTCCTCCGCATACAGCTCCGCTCCCTGTACGCCGCTTCGGGTGCTGTAGCAGACCTGCACCTTCTCCGAAAGTGCTGCGCGGTTTCCGTACAGATAGCTGTCCTCGGCAGGCGCAATCAGTGTACCGGACTCGCCGCGTGCCGCCATGTCGCCGATCATCTCCGTTTTGGCACGGAATATGTTTTCCTGCGAGCCGAGATTGCCGATATGCGCTGTGCCGATGTTCGTGATAACTGCTGTGTCCGGCTCTGCAATATCAGACAAAAATGCAATCTCGCCGGCATGATTCATGCCCATTTCAATAACGGCGGCTTCCGTATCTGCGGGCATGTGCAGAACCGTATACGGAACGCCGACATGATTGTTATGATTGCCGGATGTTGCGTAGGTGCGGTATTTTGCGGCAAGCACATGCGCGGTCATGTCCTTGACCGTCGTTTTGCCGCTGCTGCCGGTGATGCCGATGACACGCAGCCCCTTTTGCTTCAGGGCATGGATATACGGCTTCGCAAGATCGGCATAAACACGGCGCGCATCCGGCGCAATCACATACGGTACGCCCGGATCCTCCTGCGGCTCCTCCGTCAGCACACAGAGCGCCGCGCCCTTTTCGGCGGCCTGCTTCGCATATGCGTTGCCGTTGAATTTTTCGCCGGTCAGCGCAATAAAACAGTTTCCCGGCGTGATCGTGCGGGTATCGGTGCTGAAGCCGCGGACGGCCGTTTCCGCGCTGCCGCCGCGAAGCTCCGCGTGCAGATAAGCCGCGATTTCGCCTGCTGTCATCTGCACCTGCATTTCTTCATGGAGCAGTGCCATGTTTCACCCCTCCTGCGCCAGTTCTATGACGCGGTCGATCAGTGCAGGAAAGCTCAGTCCGTCTGCCGCCCACATCTTCGGATACATCGAAATCGACGTAAAACCGGGTAATGTATTGATCTCATTGAACACGATCTCGTTCGTGTCGCGTGTCACAAAGAAGTCTACTCTGGACAGTCCGGCACAGCCGAGCGCCGCAAAAATCTTTACCGCCCAGCCGCGCACCTGCGCCATGGTCTCATCGGGAATTCTTGCGGGAATGTACGGCGTGGAGGTCGATGTGACATACTTGGTCTCATAATCGTAAAACTCCGCACCTGCGTCGATTTCACCGGCAGTAGCAGCCTTTGCGTTTTCATTGCCCAGCACTGCGACCTCGACCTCTCTGCCGTTGATGAACTCCTCCGCGAGCACCTTGCGGTCATATTTGAACGCCGCTTCGAGCGCGGGCATCAGCTCTGCTTCGGTCTTGACCTTCGAGACACCGACCGATGAGCCGGTGCTGCACGGCTTGATGAAGATCGGATAGTCAATCTTTTCGGTAATCGCCCGGCACATGCCTGCGGCATCTGCCTGAAATGCGGAACGGTGCAGCGTCAGCCAGTCTGCCTGCCTTACGCCGGTTGTCGCGGCAATTAGCTTCGTGACGGATTTGTCCATGGACGCCGCCGATGCGCAGACTCCGCAGCCGACAAACGGAATGCCCGAAAGCTGAAACAGCCCCTGTACGGTGCCGTCCTCGCCGTTTTCGCCGTGCAACACCGGAAAGATTACATCGACCGGTATGATTTCAACGCCGTCACCGTGCAGGATGCAGAGCCCCGCTCCCCGCTCCGGCGATAGAAATGCAGGTTTGTTTTCCGGATGCTCCTCCCAGTGATCTGCGGCGATATCAGCATAATTTTCGCCGCCGTAGAGCATCCATTTGCCCTCTCTCGTGATGCCGACAGGAAGAATTCTGCGGTTATCCTTGTTCATGTTGCGGAGAACTGCCTCCGCCGAGACAAGGGAAACGGCGTGTTCCGGAGAAACGCCGCCAAATAAAACAAGAATTGTCTGCATGAAAAAATTTACCTCTTTTCAAATATGTATCGCTGTAAAGATCGCTTCGCGATGATTTGGAATGGAACGCTGCCCCATATTCTGCCAAAAAGCCGATGGGTAATTTGTCAAAAGGATCGGCAGGATTTGTTTTGCAGCGGCGGATTGCGCTGCAATTCACTTAGGAAATCCCTCTCACGCCTCGAACAGCGGCGCGTCCTCGCTGTACTTTTCCGGTTCATTGACCCAGACGGGGAATTTCCCCGTCATGACGGCGGTCTGACCGTTGAGCAGCCCCGTGTGAAAGGTCAGATGCCGGAACTGCCGCAGCACCAGCTCCATGCGCGTGAAGCGGCACTGCTCCGGCTTTTCGTACAGCATCTCATCCGTCAGAGAATCCAGATAATCAAGCGTTTTTTGCTGCACGCGGTCAAGATATGCGAGAAGCTGCGCGTCCGTCAGCACCGTTTCGCCGGTGTGATAGGGATTATCCATGCCCGGCTCGTGAAATTCCGGCTCCTCATACACATTCGGATTGATGAACCATTTGTCTGCGGAATGAATCGTGTGATATGCCCAGCGCCAGCACGGTGCGCCTACACACAGCGCTTCTCTGTCATATGTGCGCAGCGCAATGCGGAGATTCTGATAATTCGGAAGCACTGTATGCCGAATGATCTGACAAAGCTCGTTCATGCGCTTATCTCCTCTGTTATGCGAAAAATTCGCCGCCGACCATGACGCGGCTGATCTCCAGCGCACTGTCAAGCAGAATCAGGTCTGCGTCTGCGCCGACTGCGATGCGTCCCTTTTCCGGCGCGCCGATCATGTCAGCCGGCGTCTGCGATGCCATTTTTACGGCATCCGCAAACGGAATCCCGAAGCTGTATGCCTGCTTTACGCAGCGCCAGAGTGTCGAGGTCGAGCCGGCAATCGCGCCGTCTGCCGTCCTTGCGACACCGTCCTTCACCGTGATATCCTGTCCGCCGAATTCGTAGGTGCCGTCGCCCAGACCGGTCGCGCGCATCGAGTCGCTGATGATGACCATGCGCTCCGGCCCGAACATCTTATAAAGCATCAGCACGACGGACGGATGCAGATGCAGACCGTCCGTGATCGCCTGCACATAGATATTTTTTGCAACGGCCGCGCCGATCGGGCCGGGGTTCCTGTGGTGAATGCCGGGCATCGCATTGAATGTGTGGGTCAGGCAGTTCGCGCCGGCGTCGATCGCCTTGATGCAGGTGTCGTAGTCCGCGTCTGTGTGGCCGATGCAGACCAGTGCGCCGCATTCCCGGATGAATTCCTCCGAGCCTTCAAGCTCCGGTGCGATCGTCACGACACGCATGCCGGGCAGCTTCCGGAATTCCTCCAGATCGGGATTGCGGATGAACTTGCCGTTCTGTGCGCCCTTGCGCTTTTCGTTGATGTACGGGCCTTCCATATGGAAGCCGAGAATATTCGTGCCGGGCACATCGGTTTTGCCCTCGGTGACCGCCCTGATCGCCTCAAAGCTCTGCGTCATGGTCGTCGGAAGCCATGAGGTCGTGCCGTTTTTTGCGAGAAATTCACACATTTCTGCAAATTCGCCGTCCATTGTATCCTTGCCGACGCAGCCGTGTGCATGCATATCGACCAGTCCGGGAATGGCCGACAGGCCGGTGCAGTCCTCACCGGCTGTCCGGTCTGAGGCCGGTTCGATCGCGGCAATCCTGCCGCTTTCAATCGTGATATCAGTCAGCTTGCCGTCAAATGTGACGTTTTTCAGGATCATATGATACCGCCTTTCTGAAAATCGCTGCGGAGAATCTTGCAGCAGATTTTTGTCTGATGTGAGATTTTAGAAAAAGCATTCGCCGAAGATTCTGAATGCACAGCAGTCAGAACCGCTTTACTTCGCTGCCGGAAGCGATGCGGCTGCGACTGCCTGACCGACTCTGCGGTCCATTTCGTCCGGGAGAATGAACTGAATCTTCTGCGCAAGCTCCGGGAATTCCGCGTTCAGGACTTCCTTTGCCTTTTCAATAATCAGATCGCCGCCGAGACCGGAGGTCACTCTGCCGGAAATCTGGAGATACTGAATGTCATAGAAATCGGCGTAATTCGCGATTGCATAGCCGAAATATGTGCCGATCGTGCGGAAGATATCCTTCGCGCCCTCATCGCCGGTTTCGAGAATCGCCTGCACAGCCTTGAGCTTTTCGGCAAGCGTGAGGCTTTCATCGAGCGTGATGCCGGCCTTCGGTGCGAGGCGGATGACCGCATCCTGCGAGAAATATTTGACGCCGCAGCCGTAATCGCCCGACCACTCATCGACCGGCGAATCCGGATTGTAGTCCACCGGCACGAATGCAAGCTCATTGTGCCAGCCGGTCACATGGCCGTTCGCGTCGATATAGCCGCCGGCCTGTGATGTGCCCATTGCGATGCCGAGCACGCCGTTGACGTCCATCGCCATCGAAGCCGCAAGCGCCGCAACGTCGCCGTCATTTGCAACGGCATACGGCACGCCCAGCTCATTCAGCACATCGACATAGACATTTTTGCACTGCTCGCCCTGCGTATCCTTCGGAACCTTCAGGAACAGGTGCGAGACCATTGCGCGGTTTGCGACCAGCACGCCCGCTGTCGAGACACCGACTGCATCGAACGACGGCATATGCTCCGCCGCCTTGAGAATTGCATTTTTGATATGCTCGTGGTGATAGGAGATATCCTCCGCCAGCTTCGGCAGCCAGACGATCTCCTCTGCCCAGACGGTCTCGCCGTTGACAACGGCCGCAACCTTCATATCAGAGCCGCCGGCATCAAAGCCGACTCGGCATCCGCCGAGATTTCTGCCGATCGGCAGCGGTCTTGCCTTGTTTTCGGGCATATCCTCGATCGCACGCTCCTCGACCTCGAACGGCCGCTCATAGGTCGTGCTCCAGAAATCAACATCGAATGCGCGCAGCCCCTCCTTTGTGTAGGCATCGCGGATGTACTCGTATACGGCATGGTCGCCGGAAAGCATGACCTTCCAGCCGCCTGCACACCAGAGAATTGTCTTGATGAGGCGCTCTGCATAGCGGCAGTTTTCGGCGCAGTCATCGCCGAGCATCGTATCGCGGCGATAGACAAGACCGTCCTCGCGCTCAACGGCGATCGAAAAGGGTCTGGTCGCCTTGCTGAGAAAATCGCGGTTATAATAGACCGCAGGGATAAAATCGTGATCGAGAACAGGCTGAATCATGGGCTGTATTTCCTTTCTGATGTATGATTTTTGGATACAGATAAACGAAAGGCAAGCGGCTATTGCTAATGAACAGCCGCTTGTCTGCGTCAATCGCGTTATTTGGTGTTGGTGATATTCCAGCGGAACGGGCAGATACGGGATGCCTTGGTGGTATCATACATAAAGTTCCGGTCAATGGTTGTCACATCGAGCCAGCGGTAATTGGTTTTCTGCTCTGGATCTCCGAAAATCTTGAGCTTCAGGCCGCCGCCGAGGCTGCTTTTCTGGAGCACAGGGCCGAGGCGGTGATGCTCCTTCATAAAGGTGATGATCTCCGAGGCCATGACCAGCGACGAATCTGCGACATTATACACGCCGGTATAGGTTGACGTATCCGCCTGCCGGAGAAATCCGATGATGAAATCGGAAATATTGTGGACACAGCACATATGGTATCCGTACTCACCGGTGCGGAACACAAAGATCGTTTTATCCTTCGGGTCGGTGATGCGGGACATGAGATTCTCGGTAAAGTCGAGCGTATAGACCATCGGGATGCGGATGACGCAGGAAATCATGGTCTTGGAGCGTCTGGCATCGGCTGCAAAGGCATCCTCGGAGGCAAGCTTCATCTTGCCGTAGTTGGTGACCGGCTTGCACGCATCGTCCTCACGCACCGGCTCACGGGAATCGGGCTGCTTATAGACCTGTGTTGTGCTGACCAGAATGAATTTCTGGACATTTTTGTTCAGTGCAAACTTATAGATGAATTTATCGCAGGCGGCGCTCAGATCCATCTGCTGCTTCTGGATGACATGGCCGAAATCGTTATCAGCGGTACAGGCGAGATGCACGACATAGTCGATCTCAAACTCCTCGAAGATATCGCCGTATTTTCCCTGTTCATTCGGCGCTGCTGCACGGAAGAAATAGTTGTCCTTTCCGGTATTGTGATCGCTGTCCTCCCGGTCAACCGCGATGACGGTATTGCCCTTTTTGAGCAGACCGGAGACGACGCGCGAGCCGATCAGGCCGCAGCCGCCGGTAACAAGAATGTTTGCCATATAGCACTCAGTCCTTTCTGTAGCGGGATATCATCATGCCCCTCTCCGCATGACACGTTCTCACCCTATAGTTCTGCAATTCTATTATAGCACAGCCGGCGCAGAATTGCAAGCATCCCGATAAAATTTTCTGTTTTCCCGTACTGCATGCACTGCATTTTACGCCGCGCTGTATATTGTGCACAAAATATAATTTCGCAAGCGTTCCGTCCTTTACGTTTTTCCCGCTTCGGCCCGTTTTTCTGCATAATAAAAGAACCCTGAACGGTGTGTGCGTCCGTTCAGGGCTCTTTATGAAGGGAAGTGTTTTCCGATTGCGTATCTATTGATCCTTCCGCTCAGAGTGCGGCATGTGCCGCGATGCGGTAGATTTCCGTGATATCTGCGGCGGACAGTGCGACAAATCCGCCGGTTCTGCCGCCGCCGATGCCGAAGGTTTCAACCAGCTTCGGGATATCCGCTTCCTTTGCGCCGAGCTCCGCAAAGTTGACCGGCATGCCGATGCTGTGCAGAAAGCTGCGGAAGCGGCGGATGCCCTCACGGGCGGTCTCCTCCGGCTGCGCGAAGTTCATCTGACAGCCCCAGACCCGCACGGCCGCCTGTGCAAACCGCATTACATCATGGCTGCATACAAACTCCATCCATGCGGGCATGATGACCGCAAGACCCGCGCCGTGTGCGCAGTCATAAAGCGCGGAAAGCTCATGCTCAATGCCGTGGCTGTTCCAGTCCTGCTCGCGGCCGACGCCGACAATGTTCGTGTGCGCGACCGTGCCCGCCCACATGATATTGGCGCGGGCATCGTAATTGTCCGGCTGCGCGATGACGCGCGGCGTTTCACGGATCATTGTCAGAAGCACCGCTTCACAAAGACGGTCGGTGATCTCGACCTCCTTCGTATTGGTGAAGTAGCGCTCGAACACATGCGCCATGATATCCGTTGCGCCGCACGCTGTCTGATAGGCAGGCAGCGTGCAGGTCAGCTCCGGATCGAGAATCGAGAACCGCGGCCGGATCAGATCAGAGCCCGTACCTCTTTTCAGTCCGTCCGCCTCCTTTGTGACCACAGAGTCGCCGGAGCCCTCACTTCCGGCTGCTGCAATGGTCAGGACGGTTCCGACAGGAAGTGCTGCGGCTATGCGCGCCTTCCCTGAGTAGAAATCCCAGAAATCCCCGTCATAGGGGACGCCCGCGGCAATCGCCTTGGACGAGTCGATGACCGACCCGCCGCCGACTGCCAGGATAAAGTCAATTCCCTCGCTGCGGCAGAGCTCGATGCCTTCATAGACCAGTGTGTCGCGGGGATTCGGCTTCACGCCGCCGAGCTCGGCAAAGCGGATGCCTGCTGCGGTGAGCGACGCCTTGACGCGGTCAAGCAGGCCGCTCCGGACGGCAGAGCCGCCGCCGTAATGCAGAAGCACCTTGCTGCCGCCGTGCTTTTTCACATATGCGCCCGCTTCATTCTCCGTACCTCTGCCGAATACAAACTCCGTCGGGCTGCAAAACTGAAAATTGTTCATTTGCTGAGCGCTCCTTTCAGTTTTTCATAGGCTGCAATGACCTTGTCGCACCATGCATCGAATTCGGGATCCTCCGTTTGCAGCTCCGGGTGTGCCAGAATATGCTCCACGGTCTGCCGGATGCCCTGATCGGCACGCACGGCCGCAGTGAAGTCCGGCACTGCACGCTTGATCTTGGTATTGTCGAAGATCACGGAGCACGCCTTATCGCCGATCAGACTGCCGGTGAAGTCGTAGTCGCTGACTGCCGCGAGGAATTCCGACGCGATATGCACGGCATGCAGCGGCCGGCCGACAGCGTCTGCGATGCACTGATAGATCTGATTCCATGTCACGCGCTCGTCGGAGGTAATATGATATGCCTGCCCGATCGCGCGGATATTTCCGACAAGACCCGTATAAGCCTTGGCAAAGTCTGAATTATGGGTGATCGTCCAGTGTGAGGTGCCGTCGCCGTGAATGATGACGGGCTTGCCCTCCATGATGCGCTTGACGACCTGCCAGCTCCCCTTGTTTCCGTGTACGCCGAGCGGCACGGAGCGCTCGTCATAGGTATGGCTCGGCCGGATGACCGTCACGGGAAAGCCGCTTCTGCGGTATTCCTGCATGAGATATTCCTCGCAGGCGATCTTGTCGCGGGAATACTGCCAGTACGGATTCGCAAGCGGTGTGCTCTCGGTGATGATGCTGTCTGCGGGCGGCTTCTGATAGGCCGAAGCGGAGCTGATATAGAGATACTGCCGCGTTCTGCCGGAAAAAAGCCGGACATCGCGCTGCACCTGTGCAGGAACAAAGCCGATGAATTCGCCGACCGCATCGAAAGTCATGCTGCCGAGAAGCGCCTGCACGGCCGCCTCATCGCTGATGTCGCCGCGCAGAACCGTGACGTTTTCGGGCAGCTCTTCCGAGCGGCTGCCGCGGTTGAGCAGATAGACCGCATGTCCCTGTGCGGCGAGCCTGCGCGTGATCGCCATGCTGATTGTGCCGGTGCCGCCGATAAGCAGAACTCTCATCGGGATGCCCCCCTTTTTTGATTGGATCATTCGTTTCAAAATCATACAGCAGTCAGCCCGCAGTCGTCCGGAGACACATGCCCCTCTCCTACATGGGTCTCCGGGCGCGCGGGAGATGGATGAGACAGTCAGCCGGTTCACCCTGCCCCCCGCAATGGCTGACTGCGCTGACAATATCGAAAGCTGTGCCGGCCTGTTCGGCCCGTTGGCATATTATCTGATAATTTACAGGCTGCTTTTTTGCCGGAACTGAATTTATTATAGCACACAGCTTATAAAAATAAAATAGGATATGTTATGGAATCCTTAACATATCCTATGATTTCTTATTTGATCTGTTCGCGCCTGCGCCAGCTCTGCGGCGAGCATCCGAGCTGCTGCTTGAACTGCCGCGAAAAATGAACGGTGCTGCTGTAGCCGCAGGCAAAGGCGGTTTCTCCGATTGTCATGCCGGGGTCGCGCAGATAATGCTGCGCCTGTTCCATACGGCTGCGGATGACATCGGCCATGCAGGTGACGCCGAACGCCTTTTTATACAGCGCGTGAAGATAGGGCATGCTGAGATTGAGCATCTGCGCCATGCCCTTGAGACTCCAGCTTTTCCCCGGCTGCGCATAGATTCTTCTGCGGAGATCGAGCAGCTCACGGTAATGCGGGAGGTCTGCCTCGGAGCCCGGTGCCGGCGCACTGAAGATTTCCGCAAGCATCGCACGGATCAGCAGCCCTACGGTCTGCGAATGCGCCTCGCGGTAGTAGCAGTCGGCAATCAGCCGGAAATACTGCGGGAGATTGATCTGCTCACCGACCGGGATCAGCTCATTGAACCGCACCGGACTCACGGTCTCCAGCGGCTTGGTGCAGGAAAAGAGAATCCAGTCGTTGATATAGTCGCCGCCGGAAGCACCGTACCGCAGCGGCGTGCCGATATCATAGAGTATAAAGGTGTCCGGCTCGACTGTCACGGCTGTATCGCCGATCTGAAAAAACGCGGGTGTCCTGACAAACAGCATCAGATACCCCTCGAAGCCCTGCGGGACATCAAGCACAAAGCTGCTGTCATGCTTGCAGGCACAGCCCATGCGCAGAATCTCAAACATCGCACGCTCCTTTCCGGCGGGGGGTCGTCCCGCTTTTTATTTTCCGTTGGGCTTCGGCACCATTTCACCGACCTCCCGGACGGCGGCAATCAGCGCATCGACGCCGCTCAGATCACGCGGGGCGGCATGCTCGGTCAGCAATGAACTGCCGAAGAATACCTCCGCGACCGCACGGATGCGCGCTGCTCTCTGCGGCGGAACGTCCGTATCCTTTGCCGGATACAGCAGCGCCCGCAGCCGGCTGAATACCGCACGCTTGTCATAAACCCTGCCGCCCTCGCTGAGCGCATTGCTCAGCGCATCGTAATCCTCCCGCGATTTCAGATGCAGCGCTAAGACAGCATACCGTTCCAGCATGCGGTTCCGCTGCACGGGCATGACCAGTCTTTGATCGGAGGTTTCATTCTCAATGCAGCTATATAGCTGAAGCAGGTTCAGGCCGCGCTTGATCGTCCGCGGATTGCGCTCGTCCAGCGCATGCAGAATGCCGACAAAATCGTCAGCGGCCGAGCGGAGCGATGCAGGGAGCAGGCCGCGCACATAATCGCTGATCTCATAGGTATCGGTCGGGAGGGCATACGGCACCTGTATGATCTTATCGAAGAACTGCCGTGCCTTTTCCTTGTCCTGTGTGAATTCCGCGCCGTATTTGCTGCGCAGGCCGCGCTCGACGATATCCTGATCGACGGCCATGATGAGCACGCAGCCGGGGCAGTCGAGAAAATTCTTCATGCCCTCCATCAGCTCCAGTGCAACCTGCGGATTCAGACGGTCAAGATCGTCGATGAACAGATACAGCCGCCTGTCCGGGAGGCACTCGCAGATCGCGCGGAGCATCTGCCCGACATGCTCCCGGAGCTCGGACGCCAGAATGACCGGGCTTGCGGATTCAACCGCAGGAACAGCCGTCCCGCCGTGCGCTGCATCGGGAGCCGGTGCCGTTCGGCCGGTGATCTCCTTCGCATCGCGCTGTGCATCGCGCCACATATCGAGCATTTTATTCAGAAACGCCATCACGCCGCCGACTGTGCCCTTGCCGCCCAGCAGATTTCCGAAGAACCGTGTTCCTGCGAGCGCCTTCTCGACGATATTGAGGCTGTTCTGCGCTCGGGTGCGGGCCTCCGGCTGAAGCGAATCCTGCATTTTTTTCAGGTAATCTGCCAGCATTTGCAGCAGATCAAGAATCAGCCGGTCGTTGGGATTCAGCACGGCAAACTGCCATGTATTGAACCAGATGCTGCACTGCTCTTCGGGGTCAAGCTGCTTCCGGATGAGCTTCATCGCAGTTGTTTTTCCGGTGCCCCAGCCGCCGGTGATCGAAAGGGTCATCGGTGTTTCGCAGTGCTCCAGAAAGCCGGAAACACCCTTGCATCTGCTGCGTATACCGAGTGAATCGCGTGTGCCGGGGACATCCGCAGCGCCGAGCTGCTGCGCTTTGCTGCCTAGAATCAATGCTTCAGTCATTTTGTACATCCTCCTCCTGCTGCGGCGTACCGAAGAACCGCAGCTCAAATTCTGCACCGTGCGGCGCTGCATTGCGTGCCTGAAGACTGCCGTTCTGTCCGGTGATAACGCGCTTTGCAAACGCAAGGCCGATGCCGTAGCCGTTTTTTGAATACTCCGAGCCGCGGTAAAACCGCTCAAAAAGATGCGGCAGGTCATTCTGTGCGATGCCCGCTCCGGAATCTGTAATCACTATATTTGTATAGAGTGCGGTCTGCTCCGAATGAATGCGGATACAGCCCCCCTCCGGCGTGTGCTCCATGCAGTTTTTCAGAAGATTGCCCAGTGCCTCCGTGCAGTAATGCAGATCGCCGGTAAACTGCGGTTCGCCCGTAATCTGCACCTGAACCGTGATCTGCTTCAGCTCCAGCGAAACGGAGACCGGTTCCAGCGCCTCTGCAATCAGTGTGCGGCAGAGAATCGGCTCCTGCCGGAATGTCACCGCGCCTGCCTCGACCCGCGAGAGACTGAGCAGCGTTTCAATCAGCCATTGCATGCGCGAGAGCAGTGAGAACAGCTCCCGCACGTTTCCGGAATACTGTGCTTTGTCCTCCGGGGTCTCCGGCGGCCGCCGCATCATGCCGAGAATGAGCAGCATGGAGGTCAGCGGCGTGCGGAGCTGGTGTGACATGTCCTCAAGCGATTCCTTGAGAAAGCTCTTTTCACTTCGGAGCTGTGCATTTTGTTCGCGCAGCAGAACCGTCAGCTTGCGTATTTCGGTGCTGAGAATACTCAGCTCGCCTTCATCGTATTCCGAGATCGAAATTTGCTCGGCACCGCGCAGCACGAAACTGATTGAATCGCTGAGCTGTGCGAGGCGGCGCTGGCGCCTGCTGAGAAAGACTGCATCGGCGGCGATCAGAAGTCCGGCGGTTGCTGCGGTGCAGAGCGCAGCGGGAAACCCTCCCGCGGCCCATGCGGCTGCGCTTCCCGCTGCCGTCAGTGCAAGCTGAAGCCACAGCTTGACTTGCAGATCGCGTCCGCGCAGGTTCATGCGTCCACCGCCTTGTAGCCCATGCCGCGGACGGTCTTCAGAATTGCGGGGTTCTGCGGGTCATTCTCAATCTTCTCGCGCAGCCGCTTGATGTAGACATTCAGCGTATTATCAGAGACAAATTCGCTTGAAACCGACCACAGCTCGTCAATCAGCCGGTCGCGGGAGAGAAGCTGATTCTTATTCGTGACAAATACCAGAAGCAGCCGGTATTCAAGTGCGGAAAGATACAGCTCCGCGCCGTTTTTCGTGACGGTGCCCTTTGCCGGGTCAATGCAGATATCCTGACAGGTCAGGGCGGCGGAGGGCCGGCTGTGTCTGCGCATGGCATTTTTCATGCGGGCGATCAGCTCCCGCGGCCGGAACGGCTTTCCGATGTAGTCATCCGCGCCGACCTCGAACCCCGCGACAGTGCATGCCTCATCGGCCGATGCCGTGAGAAAAATCACCGGCACATCGGACTGCGCCCGAATCGCCGCGCAGACAGCAAAGCCGTTGCCGTCGGTGAGGGAAAGATCCAGCAGAACACAGTCAAAGCTGCCCTCAGAGAATGCTGCCAATCCCTGAGCCTGTCCGGCTGCGCGTGTGACCTGACAGCCCTCTGCCGTTAGAAATTTTGTCAGATTTCGGGAAAGCTGGTCATCATCCTCAACCAGCAGAATCCGTGCCATGTCAATCCCCCTTTTTTCGCTTTGGTCATATTATACCATATTTTGCGGAAAAGTTCAATGGGAGCAGCAAAATAAAATCAATTGTTTTGTATCATGGGAGCAAAACCAGAGCCGGGTACTGCCCGGTTTCAGTTTCGATAAAGTGTCTCCGACGGATTCAAAATGGGGGCTGCGCGCCCCCATACCCTGCGCTGGGGACATTGTCCCCAGACCCCGATATATAAGGGTATGTATTTTTTAGGTGACTGAAGATTTATCTGAGCATCCAAATCACATCGTGAAACAAATTAAAAGTTTTGGTCGAGCTTTTTCAAATGGATAATGCCCAGAAGGCAGCGCGGAATCCACGCAAACCAAATCCGATAAAGTTAGCTGTGTTATTCGCTTTGAATAGCCAATAGCATTTTGAAATACCCATCCGATGGGGTGCTTCATAGCAAGCAGGATC
>JAFXZM010000018.1 GCA_017541275.1 Oscillospiraceae bacterium
CACTGATCGCAGAGTTTTCGTTCGCCTGACCAAAAGGAACAGGTTGCACAGTAGCCGGAATTGCAGGGGAACTGATACATATACGTACCTCCCTATAAATGGCTGAACTCCGATCACAGTGTTCTTTAATATCTGTATTATACCATAAACACTGCGGCTCGCAGCAATAAAATGTGAAATGTGATTATATTTATGCAATCTGCACAAAACAACGGCCGCCGAAATGTGCAAGATGCAGAATACAATCTTCAAATTGCCGGCTTGACATCGATCTTTCGCCGGCAGGATAAAATAAAATTACTGTCCCGTGGAATCGTCTTTCTTTGCTGTTGAGCACACGGTATTATAGATACTACTGGCAACTGCCGGCGCAATGGTTTCTATAATGCTTGAGTACCAGTGCGCATCATAATATAGATACTTTCGATACTTTTCGTTGAGAGCGAAAACCACACAGCTATCTCCTTCCTTGGGGGGCGGATTAATTAGGTTGATTGATTCCACATCGGGAATCCTCATATCGAATGCGTCAAAATAAAAGTAAAGATCCATAATGCCTGCGGTTGTTAGAAACCTCACATTCGGGACGGTGGCTGTTGGATCCTGACTCAGATACTCACTCTTAATGGTCCAATATTCGAGGCTTTCTAAGGAATCATTACCTATTGACGGCATATCGAATTTTCCCATGAAGCCTTCGACAATTCGACAGATATCATCATACTCTGCTATGCTGAGCTGTTTGGCTGTTGTTACCCCCTCATGAGCAAGATTCCGGATCATTTGAATGATCTCTTCCGGAGCCGGATCATCCTGACAGATCATATCGGAATACTTTTTGTCTGAAGGATAACAATGAATAGAAACATCAATACTGCCGTTGATATCGAACATTTCGCCACGGGTAAAGTGAAGAAAGAATTTTTGGCTGTGAAGTTCGATCATGTGTTTTATCACATATAATCCGTCTCGGTGTGGTGCACTGATCTCCTCAAAGCAGTCGTTATATAAATTGACCATAATATCTCGTAGCTGCGCATATTCTTCTTCGCAGTCATTCGTTTTGATCCGGAAACTGTAAGGCTGCTTCGTAAGCCAGCCAATTTTCTGGATCATTTGAATAACCTCTTCCGGAGCCGGATCGTCCTGGCAGATCAAATCGAAATACGCTCTGTATGAATTATCGCAGTAAAGAGTAACATCAATATTGCCGTTGATGTCAAACATTTCGCCGCGGGTAAAGCGAAGAACGATCTTCCTGTCGTGAAGCACGATCATGTGTTCGATAACACACGATTTGGATGAATACGCTGCGCTGATCTCCTGATAACAGTCATGATACACATTGAGCAGAATTTCTCGGATCTGCTCAAATTCTTCTTCGCAGTCATTTGTCGTAATGCGGAAATAATACGGCAGTTTTGTAAGCCAGGCAAGCTGAAACAGCATTTGAATGATCTCTTTCGTATCGTCTGTTCTCGGGTCGAAGCTTGTTTCTAGTAATTCGTCAACATCACGGCGGTAGATTTCCACATGAAAACGATGAGGACTAAGTCGAACCTGCCTGGAAAACGAGATTTCGATGCTCTTGTGATTGAGTTCGATGATTTGGAGTTCTGTTCCTTCGTTCCAGAACTGCTCAAACGCGGTAAGGAATACTCTGTTGATTTCGATCCACTCTTCCTGAGAAAAATAAAACATACCGTTACCTCCTTATAGCACGGACGACTCTTCTGAAATGGCTCTTTCCACTGTATGCCAATTATAGCATACGGTATAGAGCAAAAAACACCCATGTCTGTAACATTTCTTCCTGAATTGAAGTAGATTTACAGCCTGTGCTGGTATTACTCGTATAAAAGTTTCCTCTTTATAAATCGTAATTGTTGCGGATATCCTCGATAAGAAGAACTATTCTATCAGGATACAAGAATTGATAGAGTTCGCTGAACATCTCCTCAAATGGCTTACCAATCTCGACAGTACGCTCAAATGAAGGCGTTCTTCCTGAATGAGAGCGAACACTCAAGGAAGCAGATTACTGTTTTTCTCGTAAATCACCTTTGTCGAGTATTCCTCGCCAAGTTCCGGAATCTCCTTATTGACACCGTAAAAGCTATAATCAGCAGTACCTTCCTGTACAGCTTTATCCAATAAAACTGTAATCTCTTTTTGGATTTTGTCGAACTTCGGATCAAAGTGTTTCTTATTATAAATCGCCTTTGCCTCTTGGGGAAACAATGCTATGAATAGATCGACAGCAAATATTTCCTCAAAATAATTCCTCCCTGAAACCGGACGGGTAAAACTTTGATTGTAGTCAATATCATGTAAATTGATACGAACTTTGTCAAGCCCAGAAGAAACTGCTATAATTTGCGCGGCATATTGACTATAATCTGTCCGAAAACGGAAGCTGTATATTCCGATATCGCTCTTGAACGCTTCGTTGACAGCTTTGAGAAATAAAGATTATATCTGATGAAAGTCGGAAGCATCGTATTGAGTTTGCGGATAAAACCTGTTTATTCCTTCTCTTTCTTTTACTTGTAATGCCTCTTCGCGGTCGCAGAATTCGCAATACATATTCCAGACGAGATCAGGGGTATTTGTGGCTTCGCTTAAATGAAAGGCTTCGTCGGTATACTCAAAGTGTATATAAAAATGAACCTGTTTGAAATCGTCTGAAAATTCGGTGATCAGTAAAACGTATCTTCCGATTTCGTCGCTTGGATCATAATGATCGTCAAATGTTTCCGGATAACAGCAAATGAAGAATTGTCGTTTTTGTTCGATTGAATCGGTCACAATGTCGCTGTTCGTTTCCAAGCGGCTGTACCAGTATGACGCAAACGAAGTTATAGTAAGAATGCTTCGGTCAGAACAGCCAAGAAAAACAGAGATTTTTCTGTCCGCTTCTTCCCAATCCTCACTTTTATCAATATTTGGGATGAGGTGGTTATCGTGTATGGGGTCGTAAAAGAATGTAACAATATGTGAAGCGGTTGCTATGTCCATCGCAGCAATGCATTCCCTGTTGTCAACGATAAACTTACAGCAGGCAAGTTTTTCGTCTGAAGCATTTGCCCGCTCGAAAAGATCATCGAACATGGACGCAACTGAATTGATGTTACGGGTATTATTTTCCATATAAGTACCTCCTGACCATAAAAACGGCTTCCTGTTTACGGTTCCATCATAGCATAAAAGAACTGCAATTCCGAAGATGTGATCGGAAAATGGAAAAATCTCCCTTATGCACAAAATAGCAACACTAAAAATGTGCATAATGCCAATACCTTTATCCTTAGTATTCGATATCCGTATTTGTCTATATTATAGCACAAGGCACTGGTCAAAAAGTGAACATATAAAAACAGCATGGGACATCTTCGCCCCATGCCATTTCCGACATATCATCAGACTACCGTTATTCGGTTTCATATTTATTGAGCGCACTACGAAGCGTTTCCGCAATCTGTTCTCGCAGGCTCTGCGGCGTCAACACCTCAACTGCATCTGAAAACTGTACTGCCCACAGCCGCATATCGTTTTCGCTCGCGTAAACGTGCACAAGAATCATATCATCCGGCTTCTGCTCAATTTGCAGATCAGTGCCAAAGCTGTCCACAATATCGTTCATCATGTTCTGATTGCAGCGGAAGGTGATATGTCTTCTCTCTCCGCTCCAGAGATTCGGGTGTGCTTTGACGTATTCGGAAAGCTGCAAGCCATTCTCAAAGCCACGCAATTTCCGAATTTTTCTCGCCGATTTATCCGTAACGCTGCTGTCTGTAATGCGGTCAATGCGGAAATGCGTCAGATCATCATACTGATCCAGATTGCAGATCAGATACTGATGCCCGTTTTTTGCAATGATCTGGTACGGACTGACAGTATACCTCCGCGGATTGCCGTCAGCGTTTTCTTTCGGATACAGCTCACAGTCAATGCCGGTGTCACAGTATTGAAACGAAAGCTGCCGGCTGTTTGCAATTGCCTGACGGATGTTTTCAATCGTGTAGAGGATTGCTCCGTTTACCGGGCGATCATAGATATTCATGTCAATTTTAGTAGTAACTGACTGGAAATGCTTGCTGGTCAGCGCTTCAATCTTTTGAATCAGCTCGGAACGGTGCCGCTGAGACAGTCCATCAGCAAACAGAACACTGTCAATCAGCAGAGACAGCTCACCGTATTCAAATTCGTGAGAATAATACCAATTTGATTGAACATTATCTTTTACGTTTTCAGCTTTAAGCTGATAGATCGGAAACTCGAGCTCGATCAGCTTCTCTATGTTCCGTTTGACAGTTTTGCGGTCAACTGTCATATCGAATTCGGATTGCATCAATCTTACGATCTGCTGCTGTGTCAGAGTGTGGTATGAATCTGAATGCTTTTTCAGGATTTCCAAAATGCAGACGATGTGCTTTCTGTTAGGTGTATTGTTCGCCATGGCAGTTCACCTCACGATAGTATATCACCATTATACACGATATTTTCAGGCATTTCAAGTGCATCATGCAGATTAGGCTGTAGGGATACTATATTATTTTATATTAAGCAAGATCATCATAGTGAGGATTGCCGAATCACTGCGAAATTCTCAAAATCTTCTCCGTAGTGTCCAAGCCGGGCATATAAACGAAATACGCTGTCTTCCGTGATTTCGGAAAACAGCGTATTTTCGTGAATTTCATATGGTGGAGCATACGGGATTCGAACCCGTGACCCCCACACTGCCAGTGTGGTGCGCTCCCAGCTGCGCTAATGCCCCGGAAATGGCGGAGATGGTGGGATTCGAACCCACGGGACGTTTTACCGCCCAAACGATTTCGAGTCGTTCTCGTTATGACCACTTCGATACATCTCCGAATGCGGTTGAGCGAAACCCAAGGTAAGATTTCCCGCCAGCCATATTAGTATAGCATATTCCGGAAAAAAAATCAAGACCTTTTTGAAAAAAACTTGAATTTTTTGCGGAACGGGCAGGGGCAGAACGGAGAACAGCGGTATAATCGGCGAAAAAACGGGAAAATCCATTGACAAAGCACATAAAACATGGTATGATATGAGACAGAAAGAACGTGGTTTGCGCACACAGGCGCCTGCTGACAGGAGAACAGAATATGAAAAAGGAACAGGAAAACAACCGGGAGCCGAAAAAAACGAAGCCGGTGCATGAGGGTCACAGGGCCCGGATGCGTGAACGCTATCTGAAGACCGGCCTGAACGGCTTTCAGGCGCATGAAATGCTGGAGATGCTGCTGTTTTATGCGATCCCGCGGAAGGATACGAATGCGCTTGCGCATAGTCTGCTCGATCGGTTTGGTTCGCTGGAACGGGTATTTGCGGCTGAGCCGCATCTGCTGAAGGCGATTCCGGGGATGAACGGGAACGCCGTAGTACTGTTCCGCATGCTGCGCGACCTGTATCATCATCAGATCATAGACAGTCAGCTTCATACCCCGCTTGGCTCAGGGCAGCTTGCGGGTGCTTTTTTTTCCCGGCTGTACCAATATGAGCAGCGCGAAATCATCCGTGCGGCATTTCTTGACGATCAGCTTCGGCTGCTGAATTGTGTCGTTGTGGACGAAGGGCATCCGACGGCCTCGGAGCTGTATATCCGGCAGCTTACGGATGAGGCGGTTCAGTCTTCGGGCAATCTGCTGATTCTTGCGCACAATCACCCGCAAGGCCGGCTGGCTGCCTCTGCGAAGGATATCAGTGCGACGCGCCTTCTGGCAGCGGGCTTGCGGCGCAGCGGCATCAGCATGGTCGATCATATTATTCTTGCCGGCGGGGAATTCATCTCGCTGCGTGAAAAAGGCGTTTTTATCGGTGTGTAATAATTCTTTCCGGAGGTTCGGTTTATGGAACAAATCCCGTTCCGGCTGCATGCGCCCTATGCGGCAGCCGGCGATCAGCCCAAAGCGATCCGGCAGCTCATAGAGGGATATGAGACCGGAAAAAAGCAGCAGGTTCTGCTCGGTGTCACCGGCTCCGGCAAAACCTTTACCATGGCAAATCTGATTGCCGCCCGCAATAAGCCGACACTTGTGCTGGCACATAATAAAATTCTCGCCGCGCAGCTCTGTTCAGAATTCAAAGAATTCTTTCCGGAGAACGCGGTTGAATATTTCGTATCATATTATGATTATTACCAGCCGGAGGCATATATTCCCAGCACAGACAGCTATATCGAAAAGGATTCGGCGATCAATGACGAGATCGACCGGCTGCGGCATTCGGCGACGATGTCGTTGGCTGAGCGGCGCGATGTCATCATCGTGTCTTCGGTTTCGTGCATTTATTCGCTCGGCTCACCGGAGGAATACCGCGGCATGTCAGTGTCTCTGCGGCCGGGTGCGGAGATGTCCCGCGAAAAGCTGATCGAGGAGCTGGTGCGCATTCAGTATCAGCGCAATGACATTGCGCTGGAACGCGGCAAATTCCGGGTACACGGCGATGTCATCGACATCTGTCCGGTCAATACGACCGAAAATGCTGTGCGCGTGGAGTTTTTCGGAGATGAGATTGACCGCATCAGTGAGATCGCACTGGTGTCCGGTGAAACAGTATCCGTACTGCGCCATGCAGTGATTTTCCCCGCGAGCCACTATGTTGTAGGGGGCGATCAGCTTGAGGATGCGATTGCCGATCTGGAGGAGGAGCTTGCGGAGCGTGTTGCGTATTTTCACGCGAATCACCGGCCTTTGGAAGCGGAGCGCATCGCACAGCGCACGCATTATGATATTGAAATGCTGCGTGAGATCGGCATGTGCAGCGGCGTGGAGAATTACTCCCGCGTACTGGAGCGCAGAGCACCGGGCTCGCGGCCGTTCACGCTGCTCGATCATTTCCCGGAGGATTTCCTGCTGATCGTGGACGAATCGCATGTGACGCTGCCGCAGGTCGGCTCGATGTACGCAGGCGACCGCGCACGAAAGGAAACGCTGGTCGAATACGGCTTCCGTCTGCCGAGCGCATTCGATAACCGGCCGCTGAATTTCGAGGAATTCAAGGCGAAGATTCATGAAGCGCTGTATGTCAGTGCGACGCCGGGCAAGCTCGAAAAGGAATTCGCACAGCAGGTTGTCGAGCAGGTCATTCGCCCGACGGGTCTGGTTGACCCGCGGGTCTCGGTCAGGCCGGTCACCGGACAGATCGAAGATCTGCTGTCTGAGATCAACATTCGCACTGACCGGAACGAACGTGTGCTCATCACAACGCTGACAAAGAAAATGGCGGAGGATCTGACGCAGTTTCTCTCGAATATGAATATCCGCGTGCGGTATCTGCACCACGATGTCGATACGGTCGAGCGCATGGAGATCATCCGCGATCTGCGCCTCGGCGAATTCGATGTACTGGTCGGCATCAACCTGCTGCGCGAGGGTCTTGATCTGCCGGAGGTCTCGCTGGTCGCAATCCTCGATGCAGACAAGGAAGGTTTCCTGCGATCGGAGACCTCGCTGATTCAGACGATCGGACGCGCAGCGAGAAATGCGCACGGTGAGGTCATCCTGTATGCAGACGAAGTGACCGGCAGCATGGAGCGGGCAATCCGAGAGACCGAACGCCGCCGCAGCCTGCAAATCGCATATAACGAGGCGCACGGCATCGTCCCGCAGACGATCATCAAGGACGTGCGCGATGTGCTGGAAATATCCACAAAGGAAAAGACGGAAAAGAAGCTCAGCAAAAAGATGAACCGGCAGGAGCGCGATGCACTCATCAAAGAGCTGACCGAGCAGATGAAGGAAGCGGCCAAGCTGTTGGAATTCGAGCATGCCGCCTATCTGCGCGACAAGATCCGGGAACTTCAGGGATAACGAAGGAAGCATATAATGATAGAAGCATTCCCCTCCGCCGTTCCGGAAATCGACTTTTCAGCGGCGACACTTCTTGGTTATTTTCTGACGGGGCTTGTATTTCTGCTGCTGCCGCTTGCGGCCTGTTTCGTGATGTACCGGCTCCGCGCGCTGCGGGTGTTTCCGGTCATTGCAGGCGCTGTGACCTATTTTCTCGCAGTGCAGATGAACAATCTGACAGTCAATATCATGTTTTCTCCTGCGACAGTTGCAGTCCGCTCTGTCATAGCAGTCGTCACAGTCGGCATTTTTGAAGAAACCGGCCGCTATCTTGCCATGCGTTTTCCGGTATCGGACGTGAATTGTTCCGCGGCGGCTTTCTGTTACGGCATCGGGCACGGCGGTCTGGAATGCATCATCCGTGCTGTGCAGACCTTCCGGATTTTTCATTACGGGACACAGTGCAGCAGCGCCGGCGTTTCGTATTACACCGACGGACATTCCGCAGAGCGTGCGGAGGAGATCGTCAAAACGCTTCAGCGTTATGCGGACAGAAGTCTTCCGCTCAGCCTGATGCATATGCTGAATGCCGCCGGGAATTTCGGTTTTCACATTGCACTCTCTCTGCTGATCTACAGACGGATGCAGGAAGGACGCGCAAAAAGCGGCGTCATTATCGCGATTCTGCTGCATTACGGACTAAACGAGCTGTACAATTCCGCAGCCGTGTTCGTCGGAGACTGGGCGGCGGTCACGGCCGGTCTGCTCTGCACCGGCGGCATCATGCTGCTGGTGATGCGGAAGCTCATCGACGGCCGCGGCATCATTGCGGAGATACAGGACATGCAGTATCCCGCTATCGAATGATGATAGACTAAAAAATACGTATCTTCTGCTATTCTGATGCAGAGGATACGTATTTTTGTTTGACGGGATTGATCGGAAGGGTGCGCAGTGATGCCTCACTGTAACGCCGGAACAGGCGAGCCGCATTCCGGGCAGAATTTGCCGGTCAGCGATTTGGTGCCGCAGTTCGGGCAGTCCCACTGCTCCGGGAAAAACGGCGGGGCAGCCATTCCGCATTCCGGACAGAATTTTGCATGCAGCCCCTCCTGACCGCAGGCGCAGTTCCATGTTTCGCGGTCGATGCGGACAGCCTGTTTTTGCTGCATCTGCTGCATCATCATGCCGAGGCCCATGAAGCCGTTTACGGGGCCGGAGACAGTATCCGGTTTGAAGGTCGTGCAGGTGACCGCGCCCATCATCTGCGTATTCTGCAAATTGACGAAGTCTTTCCGTGCATCAAACCATGCATCCTCCAGAATCGTCTGCATCTGACTGTGCGGCAGCACGATGACCGTGCCGTTTTCGAGCATGATCTCGCTCCGGAGCGGAGGCGGGGCGGGCTGCGCATCGGGATGCTCCGCAGCGAGCCGGCCAAGCGCATCGAGCGTCTGCGACAGGGACATGTCTATCAGCGGCAGATGTTCGCTGTTATCAGCGGTGATGCGCCTGAGATCGGCACTTTTCTCATTCCGGATCTTCAGCGAATAGCTGACGGAGTCAGCACCGTTCCATTCAGCCTGCCTGATTTGTTCTTTCATGTGAATCCGCTCCTTTTGGCATAACAGAAAACAGTTCCGACCGCACCGGTATTTGCACCGGCACCGGTCGGAACCTACATGATCAGAATGCCGGCATGAAACCGAACCTCCGCCGGCAAAAGGTTTTTATTACAGTCTCACAAAGCATATTCATCAAGAGGAAAACATTAAACCCTGACGTTACGAAATAACGGGTTGAGGAATAACGGACAACAAATACATTCAACACATTATCTTTTCTAAAAAAGAGGTGTGAGAGAGTAATCGGAAAGCAGATCAGATATTCACATCAAATTCGACGGTATTGTTAATCAGATCAAGCGCGGTCTGTGCTTCTGCGAGCTTTTCAGAAATTTCATTGTAATACTTTCCGGCCTCCGCGATGTCATAATTCGCATAGCGGTAGTCGATGACGGAGCCGCTGCGGGAATAGCCGGTATTTTCGCGCACCTTGGGCAGAGCGTCCTTCATGCCGCAGAGCAGATTATACTGTCTGGAGAGCTGCGGGAGATACACAAGCAGTTCGTCGATTGTGATGCCGAAGCCCGGAACGACAGTGACCGTGTTGAACACATTGATCGCGTGCTTGACCTTCCGGATCTTCAGTTCAAGTTCGGACTGTGCGCTGCGCATTTCGGCGAGATTGTATGCCGGCCGCACCGTTTCGGGATCCTCCTGAAGCGCGGCGATAAAGCTGCGGGTGTTTTCCTCGCGAACCTGTAAGGTGCGGAGCTCATCGTTCAGCTTGCGGAGCAGCTTGGCTGCCTGAGCAGAAGTCATTTTCATCGGTATTACCTCCCTGATTCAAAAGTTATTACACACGCACAGAAGCGGCTTTCCCGTCTGTGACAGCACAAACAAAGTCATTTTTCACATGAAAATGCAGCATTCTGTGCGGGATCGGCAAAAAAGCGGCACAGTTTTCCGGTGTTCAGCCGTCGCGCCACTCAACGGGGGCGCCGTTCTTCAGGCTTTTGGGGACATTCAGGAGCCTTTGGTTTTCCGAGCCGCGGAAGCGCAGCCGGAGATTCCGGAGCTCGTCCGCATATTCGCCGTCCACGAGCACATCGAGCATGGAGAGCATCTCATCGGTGACCTCGCATCGAGCGCGGGAATCGCCGGTGAGCTCCTCGAAGGTGTAGCCGGAGTAGCACCAGATATCCTTTTGCGGGAGCTCTTTGCGCACTCTGCGCAGCAGCGTGACGAGCACGCGCTGATTATCCGGCTCAAAGGGCTCGCCGCCGAGCAGGGTCAGCCCGCGGATATAGGGGCGGCTGAGCGCGTCAATGAGCTCCTGCTCGGTCTGTGCGGTATAGGGTGTGCCGTAGCCGAAATCCCATGTTTCGGGATTGAAGCAGTTTTTGCAGTGATGCGTGCAGCCGGAGACAAACAGGCTCACGCGCACGCCGGTTCCGTCGGCGATATCGGTTTTTTTGATGTTCGCAACATTCACAGATGCAGCACCCGGTCCTTTATTTCGGCAGTTCTGCCCTGATTCCAGTACTGCGTGCCGATATAGCCGCAGGTACGGCGGGCAATGTTCATCTTCGACTGATCGCGGTTATGGCAGTTCGGGCATTCCCAGACGAGCTTGCCGTCCTCCTCAACGGTGACGATTTCGCCGTCGAAGCCGCAGCACTGGCAGTAATCGCTCTTGGTGTTCAGCTCGGCGTACATGATATGCTCATAGATAAACTTCATGACTTCGAGCACGGCATCGAGATTATCCTGCATATCCGGCACTTCGATATAGCTGATTGCGCCGCCGGGCGAGAGCCGCTGGAACTGCGCTTCAAAAGCGAGCTTTTCAAAGGCGTCGATATGCTCGGTCACATGGATGTGATAGGAGTTTGTGATATAGCTCTTGTCGGTGATGCCGGGGATGATGCCGAAGCGCTTTTGCAGGCACTTGGCGAATTTATAGGTCGTGGATTCGAGCGGTGTGCCGTAGAGGCTGAAGTCGATATGCTCCTTCGCCTTCCATTTTGCGCATGCATCGTTCATATGCTGCATGACTTCGAGTGCAAACGGGGTTGCGGAAACATCGGTATGCGATTTTCCGGTCATGGCCTTGACGCACTCATAGAGGCCGGCATAGCCCAGCGAAATGGTCGAGTAGCCGCCGTAGAGCAGCTTGTCGATGGTTTCGCCCTTTTTCAGTCTTGCGAGCGCGCCGTACTGCCAGAGGATCGGTGCGGCATCGGAATAGGTTCCCTTGAGGCGGTTATGGCGGCACATCAGTGCGCGGTAGCAGAGCTCCAGACGCTCATCAAAGATCTTCCAGAACTGCTCGAAATCGCCGCCGGAGGACAGTGCGATATCGGGCAGATTGATGGTGACAACGCCCTGATTGAAGCGGCCGTAATACTTGGGCTTGTTCGTTTCCGGATCGACATACGGGGTGAGGAAGCTGCGGCAGCCCATGCAGGTGTAGCAGTTGCCGCTTCCGTTCTTATCGACCTTGTATTCGAGCATTTTCTTCTCGGAGATATAGTCCGGCACCATGCGCTTCGCGGTGCATTTGGCGGCGAGGCGGGTGAGATACCAGTATTCGCTGTCCTCATGGATATTCTGTTCTTCGAGCACATAGATGAGCTTGGGGAAGGCAGGTGTAATCCACATGCCGGCCTCATTCTTGACGCCCTGGATGCGCTGAAGCAGAATCTCCTCAATGATGACGGCGAGGTCTTTCTTTTCCTGCTCATTGCGCGCTTCACCGAGATACATGAACACGGTGACGAACGGCGCCTGACCGTTTGTGGTCATGAGCGTAACGACCTGATACTGAATCGTCTGGACGCCGCGGCGGATCTCATCGCGGAGGCGCTCCTCGACGATGCGCTCGATTGCCTCAGGGGACGCAAAGCCGCCGAAGTCCTTGGCTTCCTCTCTGACCTCTTTCCGGATTTTCTCGCGGCTGATCTGCACAAACGGAGCCAGATGCGTTAGGGAGATCGACTGTCCGCCGTACTGACTGGAGGCGACCTGTGCAATGATCTGTGTTGCGATATTGCATGCCGTGGAGAAGCTGTGCGGCTTTTCGATGAGCGTGCCGCTGATGACGGTGCCGTTCTGGAGCATATCCTCCAGATTGACAAGGTCGCAGTTGTGCATATGCTGTGCAAAGTAGTCGGCATCGTGGAAATGGATGATGCCCTCCTCATGCGCCTCGACGATTTCGGGCGGAAGGAGCAGGCGCTTGGTGAGGTCTTTGCTGACCTCTCCGGCCATATAGTCGCGCTGAACGCTGTTGACGGTCGGGTTCTTGTTGGAATTCTCCTGCTTGACCTCCTCATTGTTGCATTCAATGAGGGTGAGAATCTGATCGTCGGTCGTATTGGTTTTTCTGACCATAGCGCGTGTAAAACGGTAGGTGATATACTTGCGGGCGACAGAATATGCCTGAAGCCCCATGATCTGGTTTTCGACGAGGTCCTGAATCTCCTCGACGCTCGGTGCGCGGTTCATATCGAGACATGCATGCTCGACATTTGCGGCCGCTGCATGAATCTGCTGCGGTGTAAGCCGGTCGGATTCCGGCACTTCGCGGTTGGCCTTGGAAATGGCTGCAATAATCTTGGTGATGTCAAAAACAGCCTCAGCGCCGCTTCTCTTGATGATTTTCATAGCTTCCATCCTCCTTCGCACTTGTCCGTGCAAGGATTATTATACACTATATCTTGTGCTTTGTCAAGAGGGTGCGCACAATATTTGCCGAATTTCTGAAATTTCCCGAAAAAGCAAGCAGCACAAGGGATTTTGTGCTGCAAATGCATTATATGTTAATTATATGAAATAAGAACAAGAATACTCAGCGTATAGTGAGCACCTCATCCAGCGGTTTCCGGGGCGGTGCAGAGGGTTCTGCGGCGGGATAACCGACCGCGATCAGTGCAGCGGCCTGCTCGTCCCGGGCGAGGCCGGCGATTTCGGCAGTCTTTTCCGGATCAAAAATGCCCATGATAAGCGTGCCGAGGCCGAGGTCATGCGCCGCGAGGCAGAAGGTCTGGCAGGCGATGCCCGCGTCGAAGGACTGCCAGTGCGTGCCGAGCGCGGTCGTGAAGCTGCCGTCATCGTTATAGCCCGCGATGCCCTGCTTGCTTGCGAGAACAACCACGGCGGCCGCATTGCGGATATTGTTCATATTCTTGGAGAACTGCATGGTTGCCTCTGCGGCAATGCGCTCCTTCAGCGCGGGGTCGAGGATCACATAATACCGTGCAGTCTGCGAATTCTTCCACGAGGGTGCAAGCTGTGCCGCCGAGACGATCTGACGGATCTGCTCCTCCGTGACGGGCTGCTCCGTATAGCTGCGGATGCTGCGTCTGGTTTCGATGCCTGTTCTGAGTTCCATAAGATTGTTCCTCCTCAATGTTTTTCTCCGATATAAAAGATATCCGACATGCCGCGCAGGGAGGACTTGCTCCCGTTGAATCCGTCGGGCTGGTTGATGACATATCCGCAGAATACAAGCTGACTGGTCTTGCCGCCGTCGAGGTTAAAGGCCTCCCTGCAGCCGATAAAATGGAAAAGATCTGCGAATTCCTCTGCGGTGAGCCCCTGTGAGCCGCCCATGCCGCGGCCGTCCGCTGTGATGAAGCAGTAATGACCGGGTTCATAGTATCCGAAGCCGGAGCGCGGCTCCTTTGCGGTCAGATGCGAGGCCGTCCAGCCGCTCTGCAATTCGCCGTTCCGAACCAGTGCGGGGCCGAACGCGAAGGAATGCAGGATGCCCTTTTCATAGGCCGCAGCCTCATCAAATTCGTCCTTCGAGAAGGTCTCGACAGAGCCGTCGCGGTAAAGTGCGGCAACATCGTTCCAGGGTGTGCTGCGCCACGTGTAGCCGTCTCGGATGACAACGCCGTTCGTTCTGCCGCCCATGAAATCGCCGTTGATCGCGAGCACCGCATCCGTCCGATCACACATGTCGATCATGTTTTCCTGAAGTCCGGTCACCAGTCCGTTCGCATAGGTTTCCGGGTTTCCGTCCTGTGCAAAGGCATATTGGAAGCAGTCGGCCGAGCGGAGATAGATATCTGCAATGGTAATGCGGCTTGAATTGTCCGGCGAGTACATGTGCATGATATTAATGTAAATATCATGGCTGCGGTAGCTGCTTACGGTCTGCTCAACCTTGCCCGGATCTGCAAAAAGATCGGGCCATTTGGCACCGAAGCCCGACGTATCATACTGCTTCGGGCAGAGCTTTTCCCATGTGACGGGCTTTCCCGCGAGGCTGTGTACGGCGTATTGCAGAATGTACTGTGCATCCCTTGCATCGACGCTGCCGCTCCAATCCACATCGGCTGCCGCCTCCTGTGCTTCGGTCAGCGGGCTGGGCTTGCCGGCAAGCACATCGACGCATGCACGGAGGAGCATCTGTGCGTCCCTTGCATTGACCTCTCCGCTGTCGTCGATATCGCCGGTCAGCAGCTCATGCTCGGCGGGGTAGCGTGTGATTCCATAGACAGTCGAGCCGTTAAAGATTTCCGTATTCGACAGCTTTCTGCCCCAGTGAACGGAGCTGTTGTAGTTTCCCTCGGCGACGATCACGCCGTCATCGAGCACCTCCGTCACGATTACCGAATGGCCGCCCTCGTTGACGCGCAGGATGTCGCCGACGCGGATATTCCGCAGGTCGTAATAATAGCGTGCCGGCAGCTCACCGAAGGCCGCATCGCTCAAAATAAAGGCAAATGCGGCACATCCGCCGGCGTAGGTCGGGTATCCGTCTTCCATGTGCTGGAAGATATAGGTATCCTCGTTTGTGAAGCGCATTCCCTCCGGATACTGCGACTTCATGGCCATGAGCGCAGCATGCACCGCCTCAGGAGAGAGGTCAGGCTCAGAGGCTGCGTCAGGAGCCGTTGTGTCCGCAGCGGCCGGATATGACATCGCAGCGGGTGCAGCAAGCAGGATGCCGGCGCTCAGAAGCGCGGCGAGCCTGCGGAATCTGTTGTGCTGTCGTTTCATGATGTAATTCTCCTTAGAAGGGATTTCTGCTGCTGCCGGATACGGCAAAGCGGAACAGTGTATACTGTTATTATACATAATGCGGTTCAAAATGTCAAGAGAATAACTGTAATTGTTAGCTATAGCCTGCGGTTTGGGCACGTTGTATACCGGGAGCGGCTTTATCATTTTTTTGAAATGCGATTGGCAGCGCTTCCGGCCGCAGGGGTTGTATGCAAACCCGTGCGCAGACGGCGAAACTCTCTTGCGTTCAAAAGCGCAAAAAGAGGGGGCATGGTGGAGAGAAAAATAATAAGTATTGCTCTTGTACAGACTGATATTTGAACAAAAAATCCCGGATTATCCACTCCCCGGCACAACAGAATTCCTGCACCTGCGGCAGAGCCGGCGCTTGACTTTCTTCGGAATGCATGCTATAATAAAGAAAACACCGACCGGGAGGCAAATGCCGTATGGAGACCAGAACCGCAGTGATTGCGATTATTGTCCGGAATCCGGATTCCGCAGAGGGCATCAATGCGCTGCTGCACGAGTTTGCGGAGTATATCATCGGCAGAATGGGCGTGCCCTACCGCGTGAAAAAGCTGAATCTCATCAGCATCGCGGTCGATGCGCCGCAGAATATCATCAATACGCTTGCCGGAAGAATCGGCAGACTGCCGGGCGTTGAGGCAAAAACCGTTTACGCGCCGGCGGAATGATACCGCTGAATCCGTCCACACCGATAGCTGTGCTTGAGGCTGCTGCACGGAGCATGAAAACTGAACATATCCTGTCTCCTGACACCGAAAACGCGCTGCGTCTGAGGTAAAAGATTGGCAGTCCCGTTTGCATTCCGACGCATAATAAGGGGGCGGTCTGTCTTTCCGGAGACAGGCCGCCTGTTTTGTTTATGAGGAGGGAGCAGGGATGCAGCCGGAAAAGCAGGCACTTCTGCAAAAACTGACCGCACATGAAAAACTGAACAAAGCGCAGTGGATGACGCTGCTGACTGATGTGACGGAGGATGACCGCGCAGAGGCAGCAAAGGCCGCAAGAGCCGAAGCTTTGCAGATATTCGGGAACAAGGTTTTTATCCGCGGCATCGTGGAATTCTCGAATTACTGCAAAAATGACTGCCTGTACTGCGGCATCCGGCGCTCGAATGCGAATGCACAGCGCTACCGCCTGACGGATGACGAGATTCTGGAATGCTGTGATGAAGGCTATGCGATCGGCTACCGGACATTTGTGCTGCAAAGCGGCGAGGATTTCACCTACACGGCATCGCATATCGCGGAGCTGGTGCGGCGCATCAAGGCCGCGCACCCGGACTGTGCCGTGACACTCTCGCTGGGCGAGCGGGAATATGACGAGCTGAAGCTGATGCGTGCGGCGGGCGCTGACCGCTATCTGCTGCGGCATGAAACTGCAAACGCAGCGCATTACGGGATGCTGCACCCGCCGCAGATGTCGTTTGCGCACCGGATGGAGTGTCTCCGCGGCCTGAAAAGGCTGGGCTATCAGACCGGCGCGGGCATGATGATCGGTGCACCGTATCAGACGGCGGAGCATCTGGCGGAGGACATGTGCTTTTTGCAGGAATTCCGCCCGGAAATGATCGGCATGGGGCCGTTTCTGCCGCATAAGGACACGCCTTTTGCAAAGGAGCCAAAGGGCTCCTATGAGCTGACGCTCTACCTGCTGAGCCTTTGCCGCCTGATGCTGCCGCATGTACTGCTGCCCGCGACGACTGCGCTCGGTACGATTCATCCGCAGGGGCGGGAGCAGGGGATTCTGGCGGGCGCGAATGTCATCATGCCGAACCTCTCGCCGACAGCCGTGCGGAAAAAATATATGCTTTACGATAACAAGATCTGCACGGAGGATCAGTCGTCCGACTGCCGCTTCTGTTTGCAGCAGCGGATGAAGTCGATCGGCTATGAGGTTGCCGTGACGAGAGGAGATTATGCAGAATGAAAAAGCTGGCGATCTACGGAAAGGGCGGAATCGGCAAATCGACGATCTCCTGCAATATTTCGGCTGCATTGGCCGCAAGAGGGCTGCGGGTCATGCAGATCGGCTGTGACCCGAAGGCGGATTCGACCGCTCTGCTGCACGGCGGTACGCGCATCCCGACGGTACTGGAGCTGGAGCGGCAAAAGGGCATGGGCGTAACGCTTGACGACCTTGTGCATACCGGAGAGGGCGGTGTGCTGTGTGCAGAGGCCGGCGGGCCGCTGCCGGGCGTGGGCTGTGCGGGGCGCGGCATCATCAATGCGCTCGAAATGCTGAAGCGGCTCGGCGCATATGAGCGGTATCAGCCGGATATTGTGATATACGATGTGCTGGGCGATGTGGTCTGCGGCGGCTTTGCGATGCCGATGCGGGCAGGCTGTGCCGACAAGGTGTTTGTGGTGACCTCCGGCGAAAAAATGGCGAAATATGCGGCGGGCAATATCTGCATGGCCGTTGAGAATTTTCAGAACCGCGGCTATGCCTCGCTCGGCGGCATCATCCTGAACCGCAGGGGCACGGAGGGCGAGGACGCTGCCGTGCAGATGCTCGCGGACGATTTCCATACGAAGATCATCGGGGCGCTCGACCGGAGTGCGGAGATCGCGGAGGCGGAAAAGCATGACTGCACCCTCCGGGCGATTGCGCCGGACTGCACCGCAGCAAAGCAGCTCGATGCGATTGCAGCGGCAGTGCTGGAGGCCGTATCATGAGCACCGTACAGGAGCGCCCGCGCAGCATCCGCATTGCCGATGCGGACGGGACGGCTTTTTTTCCGTCCGGACTGGAATACAATACGCCGGTGCGCGGCATGTGGAATATCGTCCACACAGGGATGCTCGTGCCCGGCGCGCATCAGATTTTCGCATGTGCGCAGGGCTGTCTGCGCGGTGTCATTCTGACAGCCGCTGAAATGAATGCCCTTGACCGCCTGAGCTGGATCTCGGTTTCCGAGCAGGATATGTATGACGGCAGCCTCGAATATGATATCATCGGCGGCTGCGCGGAGATTCTGCACAAACTGCCGGAGCAGCCGAAGATCGTGCTGCTGTTTCTGAGCTGCATCCACCTGTTTGCGGGTGTTGATTTCGATATGATTCTCCGCACGCTGCATGAGCAGTTTCCGCAGGTGAAATTTGTGGACTGCTACATGACCCCGACCATGCGGCAGACAGTTCCGCCGGCCTTTCAGATGGCGGCGCAGCTTTATGCGGCACTCGAAGCGCGTCCGAATAATCCGAAGGCGGTGAGCATCATCGGCAACGACCGCCCCACGGATGAACAGTCGGAGCTTGTGCGCCTCATCCGTGAAAACGGCTTTGTGCTGCACGATCTCACGCTCTGCAAAACCTATGACGCATATCAGCGCATGGCAGAAAGCGCACTGAGCATAACCTATACGCCGATCGGCCGGTATGCCGGTGAAGCGCTGGAGCAGCGGCTCGGCATTCCGCAGCTTTATCTGCCAAACAGCTTTGATTATGCGCAGATACGGGAGAATTACCGGCAGCTCTGCAATTTGCTCGGCATGGCCTGTCCGGATTTCAAGGCGGAAATGCAGGCCGCAGATGCAGCGCTCGACGCGGCACAGCGCGAAATCGGCAGTACGGCGGTTGCAATAGACTTCACCGCTGTCACGCGGCCGTTTGAGCTGGCACTGCTGCTCTGCGAACACGGCTTCAGCGTGAAATATGTCATTGCGGATGCGGCGGGGGAGGAGCGCGCTGCTCTTGACCGTCTGCGGACGCTTTGTCCCGATCTGGAAATTCTCTCCGCAGTGAATGTGAATATGCTGCATCTGCATGACGAGCCGCATGAGCCGGTGCTGGCGGTCGGGCAGAAGGCCGCGTACTATTTCGCGACCGATCATTTTGTGAATATTGTTGTCAACGGCGGATATTACGGCTTTGCGGGCATACAGGCGCTCGCAAAGCTGATGACAGAGGCCTTCCGCGAACCGAAGGACAGCCGGACTGTGCTGCGGCACAAGGGACTCGGCTGCGCATCCTGTCTGCTGTGAGGGAGGTGCCGGAAATGAAAAATGTATCGCGCATTATTCCGTGCTGCGCGGCGGATACCTCCGGTGTCTGCTCGGCACTTTATGAGCTCGGCGGCATGACAGTCGTGCATGATGCCTCCGGCTGCAACTCGACCTATGCGACGCATGACGAGCCGCGCTGGTACGACATGCATTCGATGATCTTT
The DNA here is from genome assembly GCA_017541275.1 of Oscillospiraceae bacterium. GTDB lineage: Bacteria > Bacillota > Clostridia > Oscillospirales > Ruminococcaceae > Firm-04. The sequence continues at coordinate 19,595 of JAFXZM010000018.1, forward strand.
ATTTCCGCGCTGACCGAGCTGGACGCGATTCTGGGCGATGACGAAAAGCTCATTGCGGATGTGACCGCAGCAGCACATGATCTGCGGCCGCGCTTCATTGCGGTCTGCGGCTCGCCGATGCCGATGATGACCGGCACGGATTTTGATGCGGCGGCTGCGGAGATCGAACGGCGCACCGGCATCCGCACGCTTGCGATGCACACGAACGGCACGCATTCCTATATCCCCGGTGCTTCCGAGGCGTTCTGCGCGATTGCAAAGGAATATGTGCGGCCGGCTGCGGAGACTGTACCGGGCGGTGTGAACATTCTCGGTGCAACGCCGCTCGATCTCGGCCTGACCGGAACCGCAGAAAGCCTGCGGGCATGGCTCAGGGAGAGCGGCTTCCGGGTCGTATCCTGCTTTGCAATGGGTGACAAGCTCGATTCGCTCATGCAGGCGGCATCTGCGCAGGTGAATCTTGTGATTTCGCAGACAGGGCTTGCCGCTGCGCAGTATTTGTATGATGCATTCGGCATTCCGTATGTCTGCGGACTGCCGGTGGGTGCGCAGTTCTCCGCAGTCATTGCAAAGGCGCTGCGGTCTGCGGCGAAGACCGGCACATGCAGCTTTCCCTGTGCGCAGGGCAATTCTGCGGCGCACGGTGCGGTCACGGTCATCGGCGAGAGCATCATTTCGGGTTCCGTCGCGGCAGAGGCTGCAATGCAGACCGGGAAGCCGGTGCGTGTCATCTGTCCGCTGCCGTTTGATGCTGCCTGCATGAACGGTGTCACGGAAAGTCCGGCATCGGAGGAGGAGATCGCGCGTGACCTTGCCGGCAATCCGCCGGAGACCGTCATCGCAGACCCGCTGTACCGCTATATTCTCCCGCAGGGGACAAGGCATATGGAGCTGCCGCATTTCGCGTTTTCGGGGCGCTGCTTTGACAGGCGCATCCCCGACCTCTGCGGCAAACAGTTTGCATCATTTATTAAGGAGATATAATCATGGGCTTATTTGCAAAGCTGTTCGGAAAAAAGGAAGAGAAACCGAAACCGGAGGAATCCCAAAAGGATGAACGCATCACATTCGATTCCCCGCACGGCAAGTTTTATTATATAAATAACGTGAATGAGATCGGCTATGAGTGCGATACCGACTGGTATCCGGACCGCAGCGGGATGGACAGTGTGGGCGCGTATATCGACACGGATACGCCGGAAACAACCGAGGCAAAGCAGTGCTATGCAAGGCTGGAAGCGCTGTTTGCCGACAAAGAACGCATTGATTCTGAGGTGAAGCGGCTGGCCGCGGCGTACTTTATGTCGAAGCCGGAGCTGCTTCTGGTCAAGCGTTCTCAGGAGGAACAGATCGCGCACACAAAGCTGCTCAGTATCAGTGTTTACCGGAACGGCGATGCGTCGTTCTTGCTGGACATGACCTGGGCGGATGCGGATTTGATTATTGTGTATTTCAAGGCAGACGGCAGCAGGGAGATCACATACCATACCGGCGAGCGCGAGACATTCAAAGAATGCTGCGAAAAACTGTAAAAACGGTGAGAAGATCATGATTAAAATTGCAATTTACGGCAAGGGCGGCATCGGCAAATCGACCTGTACCGCGAATCTTTCGGCGGCATTTGCGTCGCTGGGCAGAAAGGTCATCCAGATCGGCTGCGACCCGAAGGCGGATTCCACAATCAATCTGCTCGGCGGCAGGCCGGTGACGCCGGTCATGGACTATATGCGGATGCATGACGATGACCCCGAACACATTGAGGAGATCTCGCGCATCGGCTTCGGCGGAGTGCTGTGTATTGAGACAGGCGGCCCGACACCCGGGCTCGGCTGTGCAGGGCGCGGCATCATCACGACCTTCAGCCTGCTGGAGCAGCTCAATCTCTTTGAGGAATACAAGCCCGATGTCGTGATGTACGACGTGCTGGGCGATGTGGTCTGCGGCGGGTTTGCGGCGCCGATCCGGGAGGGCTATGCGGAGCAGGTGCTCATCGTGACCTCCGGCGAAAAAATGGCGCTTTATGCGGCGAACAACATTAACAATGCGGTCAGAAACTTCGCGGACCGCAGCTATGCAAAGGTGCGCGGCATCATCATGAACCGCCGGAATGTGGAGGATGAGGAAGCGAAGGTGCGCGCATTTGCGGCATCTGCGGGACTGGAGATCACCGCGGATATCCCGCGCTCGGACGACATTATCCGCTGCGAAGATCAGGGCAGAACGGTCATCGAGGGCGCACCGGACTGTGAGGCTGCAAAGCGCTTTCTTGCACTCGCGGAGAAGCTGATCGCGGAGGAGCGGAGCGAATGAATCACGCATATTACATAACGGCGGCCGATCTGGCGGAGCGCGGTGCGGACAATATTCCGGACGAGCTGCGGTCTGCAAAGCACATGATCTACAGCTCTCCGGCGACGCTCGATTACAACTCGCCGGGTGCAAAGGGCTTCGGGGTGAAGCGTGCGGGTCTGGTCATTCCGGAATCGGTGATGCTGCTGGTCGCGCCGGGCTGCTGCGGCCGGAATACTGCGCTGCTGAACGAGCTGGGCTACAGTGAGCGATTTTTCTATCTGATGCTCGATGACACCGATATTGTCACCGGCAGATATCTGAACAAAATCCCGAAGGCCTGCGCGGAGATTGCAGAGGAGCTTGACAAAAAGCCGTCCGTCATCGTCATCTGCGTGACCTGTGTGGATGCGCTGCTCGGCACGGACATGGAGCGTGTGTGCCGGAGCTGTGAGGAGGCATCGGGCATTCCGTCGATTCCGGCGTACATGTATGCGCTGACGCGGGAAAAGCGTCTGCCGCCGATGGCAATGGTGCGGCAGGCGGTCTATTCGCTGCTGGAGCCGCAGAAGCGCCTGCCGAATGAATGTGCGCTGCTTGGATATTTCTCGGCACTCGACGACGGCTGCGAGCTGTATGCACTGCTGAAAGCAGCGGGAATCCGCAAGATCCATGAGATCGGGCGGTGCGGCACATTTGAAGAATACAAGGAGATTTCCCGTGCGAATTTCAGCATTGTGCTGAATGCGGAGGCGCGGTATGCGGCGCAGGATATGCAGAAAAAGCTCGGAATTCCGTTTATTGAGCTGACAAGGCTGTACCGCATTGACAAAATCCGCACGCAGTACAGGCTGCTCGGGCAGGCGATCGGCGCGAAGCTGGACGATGCCGCGTATTATGCGGAAGCAGCGCAGAAAATCGCAGATTTTCGGGAAAAACACGGCGTTCTGCGATTCGCGGTCGGGGAAATGCTCAATGCGGACAGCTTTGAGCTGGCGCTGTCACTGCTGGAATACGGGCATCAGGTCAGCGAGATTTACGGGACGGTCGGGGAGCGGAATTTTGTGTTTGTGAAGCGCATTGCAGCGGTCTCGCCGCAGACGCGCATTTACTCGAATCTGCATCCGTCAATGCTCGGCTATGCGCGTGACTGCGAGATCGACGCCGCAATCGGCAATGACGCGAAATATTACCATAAAGATCTGCCGGGCATCGGCTTTCAGGAGGAGGCGCAGCCCTTTGGCTACCGCGGCGTGAACCTGCTCTTTGACGGTCTGGACGCGGCGCTGACGGAAGGAGCGGGAGCATGAGCAGTCTGCTGAAGCATCTGTCGCCCCTCGCGCCGGACGATTCCGGTGCGTGCGGTGTGTTTTATGAGCTGGGCGGCATCACGGTCATCTGCGATGCCGGCGGCTGTGCGGGCAATGTCTGCGGCTTTGACGAGCCGCGCTGGCATGAAAAGCAGTCGGCGCTGTTCAGTGCGGGTCTGCGCGATATGGACGCGATTTTAGGCCGCGATGACCGGTTGGTCGAAAAGCTGCGGCTGATCTGTCAGCAGATTGAAGCGCCGTTTACAGCGATTGTCGGGACACCTGTTCCGGCTGTTATCGCGACCGATTTTCACGCGCTGCAGCGAATGGCCGAGCGTAAGACCGGCCTGCCGTGCATCACGGTTGCGAGCGACGGCACAAAGCTCTATGATTACGGCGAAATGCTCGCCTATGAGGAGCTGTTCCGGCGGTTTGCGGCGGAGGCCCTGCCGGTCAAACCTGAAAAGGTCGGCGTGATCGGCGCGACGCCGCTGAATACGGGTCTGACACGCGCCGACAGCATCATTTCGGCGTTGAAATCGCAGGGATACAGCGAGGTCGTGTGCTTTGGCATGGACAGCGGATTTGATGCGATTACCCGTGCATCGGAATGTGCGCATCTGCTGGTGATCTCACCGTCCGGCCTCCGGGCTGCGGAATATCTGCACCGGCGCTTCGGAACGCCGTATTCGGTCGGGTTCCCGGTTATTCCGGCGCAGGCCGCAGAGGCGGCGGGGACGCTGCGCGGAAAGCGGGTGCTGATCGTGCATCAGCAGTTTGCGGCGAATGCGCTGCGCGGTATGCTGACGGACTGCGAGGCCGATGCCGCGACATGGTTCATGCTTGACCGCGCATATGCCGCGCCGCAGGATTTTCGCATCCGGAGCGAGGCACATCTCTGCGAGGCTGCACAGCATTACGATGTGATCTTTGCAGATGCGGTGCTGAAGCGGGTGCTGCGAGGCTTTTCCGGCGAACTGATCGACTTCCCGCATTTTGCCGTCAGCGGCAGACTGAACTGAGGTGCAGCGCATGAAAACAATGAAGCTGCGTGTGTTCGGCATCGTTCAGGGCGTCGGGTTCCGGCCGTTTACGGCGGTCGCCGCACAGCGCCACGGCGTCAGCGGGACTGTTGCGAACAAAGGCTCCTATGTGGAGATCGTCGCGCAGGGCGGGGCGGCGCAGCTTGCCGCATTTGCCGATGAAATTCGGAATCACCCGCCGGAGCGCGCTGTTGTGCTTGATCTCGAACAGGCGGATATCAGTGACGAAAACACACGCAATTACAATGATTTCACGATTATTGAAAGCGAAAAGGAATACGGCAGGATATTTGTCTCACCGGACATCGCGACCTGCGGCAAATGCCGCGCGGAGCTGTATGACCCGAAAAACCGGCGATATCTGCACCCTTTCATCAACTGCACACAGTGCGGCCCCCGGCTGACGATTCTCGATACGATGCCGTATGACCGTGAGCGCACGAGCATGAAGGCCTTTCCGATGTGTCCGGAATGCGCGGCGGAGTATCACGACCCGGCGACCCGGCGATACGATGCACAGCCGGTCTGCTGCAATGACTGCGGCCCGCAGGTGCGCATTCTCGGCACAGAGCTGACCGGCGGCGATGCAGTCACGGCGGTGCGGCGGGCTGTCATGCAGGGGAAGATCGCGGCAGTCAAGGGCATCGGCGGCTTTCATCTCTGCTGCGATGCGAGGAATGCAGAGGCAGTGCGGCGGCTGCGGCAGCTCAAGCACAGGCCGATGAAGCCCTTTGCGGTCATGATGCGCGATATGGAGACCGTGCGGCGCGAGTGCGTTGTGCAGGCGGGGCAGGAGGCATATCTCACCGGCTGGCAGAAGCCGGTCATGCTGCTGGAAAAGTGCGCAGATATGTCACTTTGCGATTTGATTGCACCGGATAACGAAACGGTCGGCGTGATGCTGCCCTATGCGCCGGTGCAGATGCTTTTGTTTGATTATCCGGACGGCATCGACATGACCGACTGCATGGTGATGACGAGCGGCAACGCCCGCGGTGCGCCGATTTGCCGGAATGATGCCGATGCGCAGAAGGAGATCGCGGGATTCTGCGACCTGATTCTGACGCATGACCGTGAGATTCTCATTCGTGCGGACGATTCCGTCTGCGACTGGCTGGAGGGCGCACCGTACATGATCCGGCGGTCACGCGGCTTTGCGCCGCTGCCGGTGATGCTGCGGGAGGCGGTCGGGCGGCAGGTGCTTGCGATCGGCGGCGAGCTGAAAAACAGCTTTTGCATTGCACGGCACGGAATGCTCTATGCTTCGCCCTATGTCGGCGACACGGCCGATCTGCGGACGGTTGCGGCGCTGCGGGAATCCGCAGAGCGCCTCTGCGGGCTGCTCGAAGCGGAGCCGGAGCTGGTTGTCTGCGATACGCACCCGCTTTACAATACTGTGACAGTCGCACAGGAAATCGCGCAGGAACGAGGTATTCCGCTGCTTCAGGTACAGCATCACTACGCGCATATCCTCTCGTGCATGGCCGAGAACGGCTGCACGGAGCGCGTGCTCGGCCTGAGCTTTGACGGCACCGGCTACGGCGATGACTGCACAGTCTGGGGCGGCGAGCTGCTGCTCTGTGACCCGCACGGCTATACCCGCACCGGCAGCGTTGAGCCGTTCATGCAGACCGGCGGCGACCTCTCCGCCAAGGAGGGCTGGCGCATCGCGGCGGCGCTGCTTGGGGACGATGCACTGTGCGAAGCGCTCGGCGTCTGCGCGGCGCAGGAATCGCGTGTCATCGGGAATATGGCGCGGCTCGGCGTGAATTCTGTGAAGTCCACAAGCTGCGGCAGAATATTTGATGCGGTGTCGGCGGTGCTGGGCATCCGGCGCGCCTCGACCTTTGAGGGGGAGGCTTCGGTCTCACTGATGACGCGGGCGGAGCAATTTGCAAAGCAAAACGGCGTATCTGCGTTAAAATTACCGTGCAGCGTGACCGAAAACGGCGGCTTTGTGACCATGCAGACAACAGCGCTCGTACAGGAGACCGCACAGCGGTTTTGGCAGAGCTGCACACCGGAAAACCGCGATGCGCTGGCATATGCTTTTCATGATGCACTTGTCGAAATGCTTGTATCTGCGAGCGAAATCATACGCGAGCAGACCGGCATCGGCATCTGTGCGCTCAGCGGCGGCGTCTTTCAGAACCGTCTGCTGACAAGGATGACTGCGGAACGTCTGCGGGCTGCGGGCTTCCGCGTGCTTCTGCACCGGCTCATACCGCCCAACGACGGCGGCATCTGCATCGGGCAGGCTTATTACGGATTAAATCATGATACGTTCAGGAGGTAAAAAATTATGTGTGTCGGATTATCTGCAAGAGTGGTCAATGTGACAAACGGAACGGCGCTGATCGACGCGAACGGTGCGCAGAGAGCGGTCAGTGCGGGAATTCTCGAAGACCTTGAACCGGGCGATTTCGTCATGGTGCATGCCGGCGTCGCGATCGCGAAGATCACGGCGGACGATGAACAGGAGGCCGACGACGTCATGGAGGAGCTGCTGTGAACGATAGCATGAAGGCCGCAAGGGAGATCATTACCTCCTACAGCGGCAGGCCGCTCCGCATTATGGAGGTCTGCGGAACGCATACGCATGAGATTTTCCGGCTGGGGCTTCGCAGGCTGCTGCCGGAGCAGATCGAGCTGATCTCCGGGCCGGGATGTCCGGTCTGCGTGACGGCCGTCGGGTTTATTGACGAGGCCTGCTGGCTCGCGCTCGAAAAGCAGTGTATCATCTGCACTTTCGGCGACCTCATCCGCGTGCCGGGTACGGATATGAGCCTTGCGGGTGCGCGCGCAAAGGGCGCGGAGGTCAGGCCGGTATATTCGCCGCTGGATGCGGTCGAGCTGGCAAAGCAGAACCCTGACCGGCAGGTTGTATTTCTCGCGGTCGGCTTTGAAACGACCACGCCGGCGGCATGTCTCGCGGCAAAGCAGGCGAGGGAAGCCGGTCTGACGAATTTTTCGCTGCTGACTGCCAATAAGACCATGCCGAATGCATACAAGGCGCTGGTCGGCTCTGCGGATGCATTTCTGTATCCGGGGCATGTGAATGCGATCACGGGCAATGCAGTCTGCAAGGAAATGTGCGAAAAATACGGTGTATCGGGCGTGGTTGCGGGATTCACCGCAGGCGAGCTGCTGACGGCGCTGGCCGTGACGGTCAGGCTGCTGGGCGAGGGCAAAACGCCGTTCTTCCGCAACTGCTATCCGCGTGTTGTCAGGGATGAGGGAAATCCCGCCGCGATCGCGCTGATGCACGAGGTCATGGAGCCATGCGACAGCGAGTGGCGCGGGCTTGGCATGATCCCGCAGTCCGGCATGAAGCTTCGTGCGGAATATGCGGAATACGATGCGCGGCTGAAGCATCAGATGCCGGTCATCACCGGAAAGCCGAATCCGGCATGCCGCTGCGGCGATGTGCTTCAGGGGAAGATCAGGCCGTGTGAATGCAAGGTGTTCGGTAAGGTATGCACACCGATGCATCCGGTCGGGGCATGTATGGTGTCCGACGAGGGCGCCTGCGCCGCATATTATCAGTATAGCTAAGACGGCCATGGCCGTCTGCGCGGGGTGAATTGTCATGGAATATCAAGACGTACAAAGGATTGCAAAAGAAACGATTTCCTATATAAAAACGGTTATCAGACCGAATATGAATCTGATTGATGTAAGGCATTTATGCGAAGAAAAAATGCTGTCATTGGGCGCAGATTCGTTTTGGTACTGGGATATCGGTGCATTTGTGTTTTCCGGCGATGAAACAACTGTATCCGTTTCAGGACGGGAATACATTACCTCTGACAGATCAATCGGCAGCAATGACATGATTACGATTGACCTCAGTCCCCAGTGCAATCATATCTGGGGTGACTATGCACGCACGATTGTGATTGAAAACGGCAAGGCTGCAGATAGTATAGAGCAGATTCAAAACGATGAATGGCGGAACGGTCTGCTGATGGAAGAACGGCTGCATCGCGAGCTCATTGCTTTTGTCACGCCTCAGACGTCATTTGAAGAACTCTATTTGCATATCAATGACTATATAATTGAAAATGGTTTTATAAACCTCGACTTTATGGGGAATCTCGGACATTCGATTGTAAAGAATAAAGACGACCGTGTTTATATTGAAAAGGGAAATCACGCATTGCTGTCATCGGTTGACTTTTTTACATTCGAGCCGCATATCAGTATTCCAAATTCCAAATACGGATATAAAAAAGAGAACATCTATTATTTTTCGGACGGGAAGCTGGCTGAATTATAAGATTGATTCTGAAAGCCTGCAAAAACGCGCATTTCTGTTTCACAGGAATGCAGCATAAATTCGGCTTTGAAAAAAACAAAAGCCGATCGTAAGAGGTGTATCTATGGAACCGCATGAATATACTGTCACGGACATTCAGGGCGATTACGCGCTGCTGACGCAGACCGACGCCGACGGCGCAGAGCCGTTTCCGGTCGCGCTGGCACTGCTGCCGCCCGGTACCGATACCGGAACCAGACTCACAGGATTTATGGGCTGCTTTGAGCCCGCAGAATAAAAGGAGAAGAATCATGAACGAAAAAACGGTCACGCTTGCGCACGGCGCGGGCGGCTCACAGACAAATGAACTGATCGACAGCGTGTTCAAGGCGCATTTCGCGAATCCGCTGTTTACGGGCGACGATGCGGCCGTTCTGCCGCGTCCGGAGGGACAGATTGCGGCCTCAACGGACGGCTTTATTGTGTCGCCGTGGAAATTCAACGGCGGAAACATCGGCAAGCTCTCGATCTGCGGAACAGTCAACGACCTCTCCTGCATGGGTGCGAAGCCGCTTTACCTGACCTGTGCATTCGTCATTGAGGAGGGCTTTCCGCTCGATGCGCTGGAGGAAATTGCCGCTGCTATGGAGAAAACCGCTGCCGAGGCCGGCGTGCGCGTCGTCGCGGGCGATACCAAGGTCGCCGGAAAAGGACAGTGTGACGGCGTGTTTATCACAACGACCGGCATCGGCGAGATCATGCCGCAGGCGCATACCTCCGGCACACTCGCAAAGCCCGGCGACGCGGTCATCGTGACGGGCGACGTCGGCAGACACGGCTGTACGATTCTGCTTGCGCGCAACGATTTCGGCATCGAATCCGATGTGGACAGTGATTGTGCGCCGCTCTGGGGCACCGTGCAAAGCCTGTACAGTGTTACTGACGAGATTCATGTGATTCGCGATGCAACGCGCGGCGGGGTCGGCACGGTGCTCTATGAGATTGCGGGGCAGAGCAGTGTCGGCATCACGCTCGATGCGGCATCCGTACCGGTAGACCCGCGTGTCAAAGGCGTCTGCGGCATGCTCGGACTGGAGCCGCTGTATCTCGCCTGTGAGGGCAGACTGGTGATTATTGCGCCGCAGGAGCATGCCGACGCGATCGTTGCGGAGCTGCGCAGGGGCCGGTATTCGCAGAATGCTGCGGTGATCGGCAGAGTTACCGCCGAAAACGCAGGCAGGGTCATCATGGAGACCGAGATCGGCACACAGACTGTTCTCCCGCAGCCTAAGGGCGAGCTTCTGCCGCGCATCTGCTGAAACAGCGCTCCGGGACGCACGGTTGCGTTTCGCGCCGGAATGTGATATACTGATACTGTCAGAAAAATCTGAAAGCAGAGGTCAGACCATGAACGAACTCTATCAGCCGATCGAAACGCTGCCGGGCGTCGGCGAAAAGCGTGCGCAGAAATACCGGAAAATGGGAATCGGGACACCGTATGACCTTCTGATGCATTTCCCGCGTACCTACATTGATTTTACCTCGCCTGTCATGATTGCGGATGCCGAAAACGGCGAGCCTGCTGCCGTTCGTGTGACCGTCAGGCAGAAGCTCGCGCCCTCATTTGTGCGGCGCGGCTTTTCGCTGTACCGGGTTGTCGTTTCGGACGGCGCTTCCGATTTTCTGCTGGTATTCTACAATACGCCGTATACCTATCAGGCGATGAAGCCCGGCGAGGAATACTATGTATACGGCAGACTGACCGGCGGCTTTCTGCGCAGGGAGATGCAGGCACCGCAGGTACAGCGGGTCGATCATGCCCTGCTGCTTCAGCCGGTCTATCCGCAGACGACAGGCCTCACCAGCGCGATGATTCGCACCAATGTGCAGAAGGCACTCAGCTATCTCGATCAGCAGCCCTTTGAAACGCTTCCGGCGGAGATGCTTGCGGGCTATCATCTTGTACCGCTTGTACAGGCACTTCACGATGTCCACAGGCCGGATTCCGCTGCGGTGCTCGAACGTGCGCGGCACCGGCTCGCGTTCGAGGAGCTGCTTCAGTTTCAGCTCGGTACGCTGATGCTGAAGCACCGCACTTCCGTGCAGACCGCATCCGCCATGCAGCCCGCCGATCTCTCTGATTTTTATGCGGGACTGCCGTTCTCGCTGACCCATGCGCAGCAGCACGCGATCGAGGTCATCTGCCGCGATCTCTGCGCCGGCAAGCCGATGAACCGGCTGCTTCAGGGGGATGTCGGCAGCGGAAAAACGGCTGTTGCCGCCGCCGCCGCTGCCTTTGCAGCAAAGAATCATGTGCAGACGGTGCTGATGGCGCCGACAGAGATACTTGCACAGCAGCATTTGCAGACCATGACGGCGTTTCTTGCGCCGATCGGGATACAGCCCGTTCTGCTGACCGGCTCGACCAAAGCAAAGGAAAAGCGTGCGATCAGAAAGCAGATCGCGGAGGGCTCGGCTCCGGTGATTATCGGCACGCATGCAGTGATTCAGAAGGATGTGGAGTTCGCATCACTCGGCCTTGTCATTACCGATGAACAGCATCGCTTCGGGGTTGCGCAGCGCGCCGCGCTTGCCGAAAAGGGCGGATGTCCGCACAAGCTGGTCATGTCGGCCACACCGATTCCGCGTACCCTTGCATTGATTATTTACGGTGATCTTGATATCACCGTTCTCGATGAAATGCCCAAGGGCAGACTGCCGATCAAGACCTTTGCCGTGACCGGCGGCTACCGCGAGCGCGCATACGGCTTCATCCGGGAGCATCTGGATGCCGGCGAGCAGGCGTATCTCGTCTGCGCGATGATCGAGGAATCCGATACGCTGGAAAATGTGCAGGCGGCGGAAACCTATGCGGAAACACTGAAAAACGGCCCGTTTACCGCATACCGCGTCGGACTGCTGCACGGAAAAATGAAAGCGCAGGACAAGGATGCCGTCATGGCCGCGATGAAGGCGCATGAGCTCGATCTGCTCGTCTGTACAACGGTTGTCGAGGTCGGCGTCGATGTGCCGAACGCAACGCTGATTCTGATTGAAAATGCCGACCGATTCGGCCTTGCGCAGCTTCATCAGCTCCGCGGCCGTGTCGGCAGAGGACAGATGCAGAGCTACTGTATTCTGGTGACCGACAGCCGGCGGGAGGATGCCCGCGAACGCCTGAAGGTAATGAGCAGAACCGTCAACGGCTTCGCAATCGCAGAGGAGGATCTGAAGCTGCGCGGCCCCGGCGATTTCTTCGGGCACGCACAGCACGGCATGCCGCCGCTGATGCAGGCCGCCTTTTGCAGCAATATGCCGCTGGTTTCCGAAACACAGATGGCTGCAAAAGCGCTGCTGGAGCAGGACCCTGAGCTTCGTTCGCCGGCACTTCAGCCGCTGCGTACCGCCGTGCTTCAGCTCTTTGAGCGAAACGGCGAAAACGGTCTCAACTGAAGCGTGCTCCGCGATTGTTGATAAAGATTTGTGCAAAGTGCTGAAACTCGTTTTTTTTTTCAAAAACCACTTGACTTTTCCTGTCAGTTCGTGTATAATGACATAGTCGCCTGACGGAAGCAAGCCACTTCAAAGGGCGAAAGAAACAAATGGCCTGGTAGTTCAGTTGGTTTAGAACGCCGCCCTGTCACGGCGGAGGTCGTGGGTTCGAGTCCCATCCAGGTCGTATGCCTCTTTAGCTCAGTTGGTAGAGCAGGGGACTGAAAATCCCCGTGTCGTTGGTTCGATTCCGACAGGAGGCATCTCACATGCGGATTTAGCTCATCTGGTAGAGCGCCACCTTGCCAAGGTGGAGGTAGCGGGTTCGAGCCCCGTAATCCGCTTTCTGCGGTTTGGAAATATCCTTATCGCGACGGAAATCCGGAACATCACTGTTCCGGATTTTTCTATTATCTGCGCTGCGAATGATGACAGCCGCGCCGCACGGGGGTGAATCCTGTGCGGCGCGGCTTTTCTGTGTATTTCGGTGGTGTGTTCAGCGGCTCAGGCGGAATTCCACTGCACGCTTGAGGTATTCGAGGTATGCTTCATCCCGGCACATTGCCTTTCCGATGTCATCGGAGAGCTTTGCGACCGGACGGCCGTTTACATATTGCAGCTTGATGACGATGTTCAGCGCGGTCTCCTCGGTATCATTCGAGCAGAAGGTGCCGATGCCGAACGAAACCTTCGTTTTGCTGCTGAAATAGTCATAGAGCTTCTGCGCGCGGTCGAAATCGAGGCTGTCGCTGAACAGCAGCAGCTTTGTTTTCGGATCGACACCGTATTTCTGATAGTGTGCGATGATCTTCTCGCCCCATGCATAGGGGTCGCCGCTGTCGTGACGGACGCCGGTGTAGTTGTTGACCATCGAGCGGTTAAAGTCGAGCAGGAACAGGTCAGTCGTGACGGTATCCGTCAGCGCGGTGCCGTTGTCGCCCTGATACTCGTCGTACCAGTCCTGCATGGCGTAGTGATTCGTAAAGGCGAGGGGAATGGAGTCGATGCCCTGATACATCTGCACGAATTCGTGCGCATAGGTGCCGATCGGCGTGACATTGTACTTCATCGCAAGATAGACATTCGAGGTGCCGACGCATTTGTCAGTCTCCTGACAGAGCCGCCGCACGACCACATCCTCCCATTCGCGCGACAGTCTTCTGCGGCAGCCGAATTCGGCAAATCTGAATGTATACGTGCCGTCGTTCAGTGCTTTGATCTTCGCGTTCAGCTTTTCCTCCGCCGATCTGCGCAGCCGTTCGTAATCAAACTGCATCCGGAAATAGACCTCGTTGACGATCTCCAGCAGGTAGATCTCAAACTGCATCGCGGAGAACAGCGGGCCGTCCACAACGATTTGCAGCTCGCCGTTTTCATCGAGCTTTGCGGTCACATAATCGCGGATCGGATGCCACAGGCGCAGAAATTCGACATAATCATCCTTGATGAAGCGGATCGAGCGCAGATAATCCAGCTCCTCCTTTTGGAAGCGCAGCGTGCAGAGATGGTCGATCTGCTCGTTGATCTCCTGCACCATCTCCGGCGTAAAGACAACGCCTTTGTTGCGGCATTTGAAATAATACTGGCCGCAGAGATCGGTGTGCTTGTGAAAAATGACCTGATCCATATTGAATTTATACAGATCGGTGTCCAGCAGGGAAATGACAATCGGATCGAGTTTCATGGTATTCTTCCTTTCGTTATCAGTATTGGCGGGCATAGAGCCCGTAAATGCACATGCAGTATTCGCCGAAGGCAAATTCGCGTTTTTTTTCGCCGATTACGGCTGTATAGACCGGAAATTTGTGCAGCGTGCCGTACAGCGGGTCTTTGACGGCTGCGATACGGCCGGTGCTTTCCCAGCGGTAATCGTAGAGATTCACGCCGAAGCAGGTTAATTCCTCGCGCGAGCTGTCGCCGCTCATGCCGGACGCCACATGCACCCGGCCTTTTTCCGCCTGAATGCGCCGTTCACTGCGGTTTTCGCGCTGTTTTTTGTTCTTGTGTGCCATTGCCGCGTTCTCTGTCTGATGCATGATGATACTGTTACCAGCCGCTGAACCAGCCGAACGCATCCATATATTCCGGATGATAGACCTGATGCGGTTCCGGACTGCCCATCGGGCCGTCGGAGTATTCGTAAACGAGCGTGCCCTTCTGGATCAATGATCTTGCAGTATCCGGAGCGGACGGATCACAGGCATCGAAGATTGCCTTTGTGATGACGTAATATTTTTTGTAGCAGACCATCGGTGACATGGCGGAGATGACCGCATAATACCTGCCGTCATCCGCTTTGCAGCAGTACCATGCGCTGTGGCCGGGCGTCTTGCCGCCGTTGCTGCGGATGCTTTTCCTGATCTCCAAATCCGTGCTCCTTTCTTATTCCGGTGTGCGTTTCCGGCGGTAGAGCCTTGCCGGACGGTGTCCCTCGCCGCGTACAAATTCATCGGTTTCCTCGACGTATCTGCTGATCATGCGCCGGAAATTTGCCGGCAGGACAGTGACGTTCATGATCGTTTCCTGAACCTTCTGCAAGGCTGTCAGCGTGAATGTCTCCGGCAGGAAATCGAAGATTGCCGCAAAGCGTCCGGCCTCAGCGCGCAGTGCGGACAGTGCCGCAGCGATGATTGCGGCGTGGTCGAATGCAAGTCCGCTGTTTTCGAGAATGCGGAAGGATGTACGCGAAAAGCGTGTTGCTTCCGCCGCAAGAACGGCCTCCAGCCGGATATCATTGCAGGTCAGCGTCAGGTGATGCCTGCCGTCCGCACCGCAGGTAAAGCTGACGGTGAACCACTGCGCATCAGCGGCATCGTCATTCGCCTTTTGCCGGACGGATTCCCCGCTGATGATCGACGCATAGGCATTGGAGATGATCCAGCCGCGCGGGTCGCGTCCCGGCTGACTGAATATGCCGACGGGCATGATCGAGGCCGGCCGGATGTTTGTTTCCTCCTGAATTTCGCGCAGTGCGCATTCCTCAACGGTCTCGCCTCGCTGCAGAAATCCGCCCGGCAGCGCCCACATGTCCTTGAACGGATGCCGCCCGCGTCTGATGAGCAGCAGGAGCAGCTTGTTTTCCGGATTTTTCCGGTAGCTGGTTCTGTCCTCCGTCCGGATTGTGAATGCGGCGACATCAGTTGTTACGGACGGCCGGTCGTAGTCCTCAATGCGGTATTCTGACAGGAATTCTTTTTCGGTGTCCATTGTGATCGCCTCCTCTGTTATTTCTGATATGATAATAACACAAAATGAATAAGATGTCAAGTCTTTTACGATATCTTTTTATATTTTAATATTTAATCCGGCTTTTTCCGAAAATCTGTTACTTTTCTGTTTCCGATTCTGTCAGATATAGTGAGGGCAGATCAGCCTGAAAGGAGGGAGATGCGAAATGACCGAGGACGAAAAGCTGCTGCGGCTGCTGCTGAAGCATGATGAATCAGCGCTTGCAAAGGCGGAGCAGCGGTACAGGAGGCTCTGCATAACAATGGCCTTCCGGATTCTGGGCGATCGGCAGGATGCGGAGGAATGTGCCAATGATGTGCTGATGAAGCTTTGGGAAACAGTCCCGCCCGCAGAGCCGCGCTCCCTGACAGCGTATGTCTCCGGTCTGACGCGGAATCACGCGCTGAATATGCTGACTGCAAAAACCGCATCCAAGCGCGGCGGAAAGCAGTATGCAGCGGCGCTTGACGAGCTTTCGCCCTATCTTGCATCGGACGGCAATCCGGAGGACATGCTCAGTACGATCGCACTTCAGGAGGCACTGAACCGGTTTCTGCGGGCGCTCCCGAAGGAAACGAGGATGATCTTTCTGGCGCGGTATTATGCGATGCAGCCGATCCGGGAGATTGCCGCAGAGCACGCTTCGACCGTCGGGCGTGTAAAAATGATTCTGAAACGGACAAAGGAAAAGCTGCGTGCTTTTCTCAAAGAGGAGGGTCTGATATGAACGAACAGATTTTTATGAAGGCACTCGGCGGCGTCCGGCAGGATATGCTGGACGAGCTTGCAGCGTGGCAGGAGGCCAGAAAACCAATCCGGGAGGGAGCTGCAAAATCCGAACGGCTCCGGGGTATCCGCCGGAATGCCTGCATCGGCGCAGCGGTTGCTGCATGTGCGGTGATCGCAGTTTCGATCGGCAGGGAAGCGATCGGACAGAGAAGTGCAGTGCCGGCCGGTATGACCGGTGAGATTTCTGCGGCGGAGCAGCTTCCTGTGTATGAACCGATTTCAATTATAGATTACCGGTTTGAGGGCATTGATGTTGCTGCGGACATTCCGGCAGACGGCATGGCGCAGGTTCTGCATTCCGCTGCGGATGCACAGCCGTGGATTGAACTGGTCAGGCAGAGCGGCGAGTACGGCAGAGAAACCAATGACGGCTGCGCGGATTTCCGCACATTGATCGAAAATGCGGAGATTTATCAGAAATATGATCTTGTCATAGCCGCTGTTCCGTATCATTTCAGATATTCCGATTACGGGATTGCGATGTACCAATTTGCAGGCGCGGAAGTCACACAGGACGGAAAACTGACCGTTGAGACTGCTTTTCTGACAGTCGGAACGGATATGTATGAGTTCTGGCTCCAACAGATCGAGACAATCTGCTGCTGCTTTGCAGTGCCGAAAAACACGGTGCCGGAGATCACGGCGTTTCAATTCCATGATGTGATCTATGACTGCACGGATGATGTACCGGAGGGCTGCGATACGAATGAAGAACAGCTAGAGTTTCTGTATTCCCTGCCTAATTATACTGCATTCCGTAAACATTGCTGACAAAACCGGTATCATGCTGCGGTATGAAGCGTACACCGCGAACGGCTCTGCGCAAAATCTGATCGAAGTCACTGACCTGAAGGCCGATCAGAAAATTGAGGTTAAACAATTTGAACCGCGCGATGTGAAAAAGCACAATATAATGTCAAAAGGTATCGCAGCGCGATGATTGATAATGGGCTCTCGCTCGCTTCGCTATGAGTTTGCACTGCAAACTCACCAAACCCGCCAAAGGGGCACTGTTCCTTTGAAATCTCGATATATGTAAAAATATGCTGATACGTTCTTTTTATATCATACTGGGGCCCGGGGAAAATGTCCCCGGCAGGGGCATGGGGACGGAGTCCCCATTTTGAATCCATCGGAGATACCGCTTTCTCGACAAACTGAGGCCGTCCTGTTTTTCAGGACGGCCTTGCATTAGGTACAGATCCAGATAATGAGCGGGAAGGAGACGAGCGAGAACAGTGTCGTCAAGAAAATGCCCTGTGAGGCGAGCTTTTCATTCCCGCCGTATTCGGTGGCGAACAGTGCGGTTGTATTGGCAACGGGCATGCAGCTCAGCAGCAGCAGTGTCGGCGCAAGCACCTCATGCGTGACGATCTGCCGGATGATCAGCCAGAAGATCAGGGGCAGCGCGATCTGACGCAGCAGCACATAGATATTCATGCGCATGTTTGTCAGCATTTCTCCGGCCTTCATTCCGCTCAGGTTTGCGCCGACGACCAGCATCGCAAGGGGAGAGGTCAGGCTGCCGAGCGTGGAGCAGGTATCGCTCAGAATCGCGGGGAGGTGAATGCGGAAGACAAATATCACGACGCCGACTGCCGTACAAAGGACGGCGGGCGTCAGCAGCAGCTTCTTCCACGGGATTCCCCGGAGCGTTTCGGAGATGCTGCCGCCCTCCTTCGAGGAAGTACCGCCCATGAGCACAACGCCGAATGTATACACGAAAATATTGAATACACTGTTGAGAATCGCGGCGTAAAACAGCCCCTCAGAGCCGTAGACCGCCTCGACAACCGGGAATCCCATAAAGCCGACATTTCCGAATACTGTCATGAACAGATAGAGCCGCCGGTCTTTTTTTCCGGTGCCGGTGCCGTATACCAGCAGCACGGCGAGTACGATCAGAAGGATGTAAAACAGGAATGAATAGAGAAACAGCGTCCCGACCGGGATGCCCGGCGCGGTATCGGCCTGCTCCTGCAATTCGACCGTTTTCATCCGTTCGCAGAATGCGTCGATCATCATCATCGGCGTAGTGACATAAAGCAGCAGCTTTGTGAGCTTTTGCTTGGTGTGAACATCCAGCAGCTCAATTTTCGCCAGAACTGCACCCAGACAGAGGATCAGAAACAGCTTGGCCATCTGCTGAACGATAACATTGATATGCATAATACCTCGATTCGCAAAAAAGGGGACATGCACAACGCACTGCGCAGAGGCAGTGCGTTTGCTGAATCAGATGCCGAGCCGTTCAGCCAGTGCAGCCAGCGGCATCGCGCCGACCGCATGCTTTACGACTTTGCCGTTCTCAAAAAGCAGAAATGCCGGAATGCTGCTGATTCCGAACTGTCCGGCGAATGCGCCGAGCTGATCGACGTCGGATTTGACGACCTTGACATTCGGATATTTTTGACTGAGCTCCTCCACAACCGGCGCCATCATGCGGCAAGGGCCGCACCAGCCTGCCCAGAAATCGACCAGAACCGGTCCCTCTGCCTGCAAAACCTCTGCCGTGAAGCGCTGTGCATCATCTGCGTGAATCACTGCCATCGTGTAGTCCTCCTTTTTTGGTTTCCTGAGTATTATTGAATTCATACAGGCAAAATATGCGGAGCTGCCTGTAATATTTATTCTATCATATTCTGATTCGGTTGTCAAGATGCGGCCGGGCACAGCGAACCAATAGAAGTTTTGCCCCGAAGCGTTTCACAAAAGCGCTTCGGGGCATTGTTTTTTATACTGGTGCTATCATAAATCAGAATTTGCTGGCAGGGCAGACCGCGGCTTGCTCTGTTGAATTGGTATCAGGAATTCTAATTGTTTTTGTCATCTTCTCTTTATCCGGTGTCCTATCGTTTATTTTCGCGGGGCGCGGGGCGCGAATGCGAGGGGAAGAACCACAAGGCGAGGGAAGATCGCTCCCTGCGGTCACTCATTCTCCCCTCTCCTTAAGGTTCTCCCCCTCGCGCTCCCTCTTTCCTTATCCTCACCTCTCTAAGCTCCGC
>JAFXZM010000019.1 GCA_017541275.1 Oscillospiraceae bacterium
ACTTTCCCCAAGCCCCTTTCTTCCCGTGCTGTAAGGCAAAAGAGTGTTTCGCTCACTGCGGTGAGCGACCAGAGACGCTGTCTCTGGACTCTGCGAGCTTTTTGAAAGAAAGCAAACGCCAGCAAAGCTGACGTACCAAAAACTTTGATTTAGGGTTTATCTACAAGCTGGGGGGGAGAGAAAACAAGAGTTTTCTCTCCCCCATTACAAAATAAAATGTACCGCTCTTGTACAGACTGGTATTTGAACAATAAATCCCCGGAATATTCACTCCCGCACCGCAGAGGAGTGGGCAAGCCCCGGCGTTTTATCCATATCCATGGAGCGTTCGACATAATCGGTCCATGCCGCATCCTGCATCACAGAATCGGCATTTGCAGCACAGACCGGGACAGGCATAACGGCTGCGATTGTCAGGACTGTGACAATGAAAGTCAGGAGTTTTTTCATTGCTTCGCGCTTTGTCACAGCTTTTTCAGAGGGATGCAGATATAGCTGACGGTATCGGCAGGATTTTCCGCCGGCGGCAGATAGAATTCCAATGAATAATTGCCTGCCAGTGCATACCCCTGCAAATTCGGGAGCCATTCAGACCAGATCTGCGTATTGACCTTCTGCATGCTGTCAGGGAGCGGGCCTTTGCACGGAAACAGCGCCCACAGTCCGCCGGGAATCTGATACGTGCAGCAGCCCTGCGGGATATCCTCCCACGGCTGATAGAGGTCAGCGATCCAGTAGTCAAAGCATTTGCCGTCCATGTCGGAGCAGATTCCGAACATACCTTTGAGCCCCTTCATGTCAGACATCCACTCGCCCCAGAATTCGGGGATTTCCTTGTAGCTTGTCTCGGCATTGAACCGTTTTTTGATGCCGACAACCGTAAAGGGAGCCTTTTCAACAATTTTGTAATTCAGCATATTACCGCCCTCCAATGTGATTTTGATATGCAGCGGAGCAAATGACCGCAGATTTGCCCCGGATTCTCTGGCCTGTGCCGGTGAGATGCCGTGAAAGTTCCGGAAGGCTTTGGCAAAGCTGTCCGGAGAATCGTAGCCGTATTTGAGCGCAATGTCGATCACTTTACAGTCCGAGCAGGCCAAATCCTGCGCAGCGCGCGTCATGCGGCGGGCACGGATATATTCACCGACGGTCATGCCGCACATAGCGCCGAAGATGCGCTGATAATAGAACGGTGACAGCGCAGCTTTTTTTGCAATCCGTTCGATATTCAGCTCATCCGTCAAATTTTGTTCCATATAATCAATGGAAGCCTGAAAGCCCTGGATCCAGTCAGTCATCACGGTCACCTCATTCCGATTCAAATTATAACACATCGGGGCAAAAACTGCCCGATTTTTTCTGCACGGTTTTTCCGGTTCCGAATTCATCGCGGTATAAATGGGCAGCACCGTACAAAGCCCGCCTGACGGTTTGGCGGCACATCTGCCTGCATCTGTACCGCCGGCTCTGTGCTGTGCTGCTTAAAAAAGATGACAGCTTCTGAATAAAACCGAAGCTGTCATCAGATTGCAGACAAAAGATTTTCATACAAAGAAGACCGGCAGAATACAGAAAATCGGTTATTTCTTCAGCATTTCCCGAACCTCATCATATTCGGCCTGTACAGAATCCGCCGGCTTTCCGGTCACGAGCGAAACAATAATGATCGCGGCAAACGCGCAGAGGAAAGCGGGCAGCAGCTCATAGATATCCCATGCGCCGCCCATCGGACGAACCAAGAACTTCCAGATGAAGATCATTGCGCCGCCGACGACCAGACCGGCCGCCGCGCCCCATTTGTTCGAGCGCTTCCAGAACAGCGCAGAGAGCATGACCGGCCCGAATGTCGCGCCGAAGCCCGCCCAGGCAAAGGAAACGATCTGGAACACAGAGCTGTCGGGGTTCCATGCAAGCACCACGCCGGCAACTGCGATTACGACCAGAACCGCGCGGGCGACGAGCATGGAAGCCTTCTGGGAGAGCTTCAGGCCGAAGACACCCTTGAGAATGTTCTCAGACATACTGGAGGATGCCGCGAGGAGCTGTGAATCCGAGGTTGACATGGTGCAGGCGAGGATGCCCGCGAAGATCAGGCCGGCAACGATTGCAGCAAGGAAGCCGTGCTTGGAGAGCAGCATCGCAATTTCCATCACGACGGTTTCCGATTTGTTTTCGCCCTGCTGATACAGCACGCCGATGCTGCCGTTTGCAGAAAGCTGATTGCCGATGAAGCCGATCAGAATTGCAACTGCCATCGCGATCACAACCCAGATGCTCGCGATGCGGCGGGAGGTTTTCAGCTTTTTTTCGTCCTTGATTGCCATGAAGCGGAGCAGGATATGCGGCATACCGAAGTAGCCGAGGCCCCATGCCATCGTCGAAACGATCGGAAGGAAGCCATAGCGCACGCCGTTTGTGAATTCACCGGTTTCTGCGCTGAAGCTGCGGGTTACAGTCATCCGGAAATAATCCGGAATTTGCTTTGCGTTATCTGCAACAGCGCCCCAGCCGCCGGCCGTGCTGACGCCAAAGCAGACAATAATCACCAGCGCCGTTGTCATGATAATGCTCTGGATCAGGTCCGTAAAGCTTGCGGCAAGGAATCCGCCCATGCTCGTGTAAGCGATGATGATGACTGCGCTGACGATCATCGCGGGGCGGTAATCCCAGCCGAACAGCAGCGAAAAGAGCTTGCCGCAGCCGGAAAAGCCCGATGCCGTATACGGAACAAAGAAGATCAGGATAATGACGGCGGAAATGCCGGAGAGTATGTGATTTTTGTCATGATACCGGTCGGAGAAGAAATCCGGAATGGTGATCGAGCTTGTTTTTTGCGAATAGACGCGCAGGCGCTTCGCAACAAACAGCCAGTTGAGGTAAGTGCCGGCCGCAAGACCGATCGCAGTCCAGCTTGCCTCTGCCATGCCGCAGAGATAGGCAACGCCCGGCAGACCCATAAGCAGCCATGAGCTCATATCCGAGGCCTCAGCGCTCATTGCCGAAACGAGCGGGCCGAGCTTTCTGCCGCCGAGGTAAAAATCGCTGACGTTTTTATTTTTTCTGGAAAAAACGGCGCCGATTGCGATCATGCCGGTCAGATAGACAATGATCGTAACCAGAATACCGATGACATTATTCGCCATTGAGGTGCACCTCCCTTTTTTTATGATTGTCTGGTTATTTTGGTGATTGATATTGATTGTTCAGATGATTCACAGCAGCTCAGAACAGACCGGAAATCACGCCGTCCGCATCAACGTCGATATTTTCGGCGGCGGGCTTTTTCGGCAGGCCGGGCATCGTCATGATATCGCCGGTGAGCGCGACGATAAAGCCCGCGCCCGCAGATACCTTGACATTGCGGATTGTGACAGTGAAGCCCTCCGGCGCACCGAGCACATCCTTATCGTCGGTGAAGCTGTACTGCGTTTTTGCCATGCAGACCGGCAGCTTGTCAAAGCCCAGTGCAGTAAGCTGTGCAATCTGCTTCTGCGCGGCAGGCAGAATGTTGATGCCGTCGCCGCGGTAAACATTCTTCACAATCGCCTCGATCTTGTCTGCAATCGTGCCGTCCAGCTCATAGGAGAAGCGGAAATCGCCCTTTTCCTCCTCGCAGAGCCGCACGACCTCGCGGGCAAGTGCCTCGCCGCCCTTGCCGCCTTCCGCCCAGACATTCGACAGCACAACATTTACGCCGAGCGCCCTGCATTTTTCAATGACAAGCGCAACCTCGGCATCGGTATCGGTCGGGAAGCGGTTGATTGCTACGACCGACGGCAGACGGTATACATCCTTGATATTGGAGACATGGCGCAGCAGATTCGGCAGACCTGCCTCCAGTGCCTTCAGATTCTCACTGCCGAGCTCTGTCTTGGAAAGACCGCCGTGCAGCTTCAGGGCGCGGATTGTTGCGACAATTACGACCGCGGACGGTGTCAGTCCGGCCATGCGGCACTTGATATCGAGAAATTTCTCCGCACCGAGATCTGCGCCGAAGCCTGCCTCCGTGATTGCGTAATCGCCGAGCCGGAGTGCGGTTTTCGTTGCAAGAACCGAATTGCAGCCGTGTGCGATATTCGCAAAGGGGCCGCCGTGTACAAGCGCGGGCGTTCCCTCCAGCGTCTGCACGAGATTCGGCTTCAGGGCATCCTTCAGCAGCGCAGTCATTGCGCCCACTGCATGCAGGTCTCCGGCCGTGACCGGCTTCTCATCATATGTATATGCAACAACAATGCGGGAAAGGCGTTCCTTCAGGTCATTGACCGAGGTCGCAAGGCAGAATACCGCCATGATCTCCGAGGCGACCGTAATGTCATAGCCGTCCTCCCGCGGTACGCCGTTGATGCGGCCGCCGAGACCGTCCGTTATATAGCGGAGCTGCCGGTCGTTCATATCCACGCACCGCTTCCATGTGATTCTGCGCGGGTCGATATTCAGTGCATTGCCCTGATAAATGTGATTGTCGAGCATGGCCGCAAGCAGATTGTTTGCCGCGCCGATCGCATGAAAATCACCGGTGAAATGCAGGTTGATGTCCTCCATCGGGACTACCTGCGCATAGCCGCCGCCTGCCGCGCCGCCCTTGATGCCGAATACCGGCCCCAGCGACGGTTCCCGCAGCGCTACCATGACATTTTTGCCGATGCGCCGCATGCCGTCTGCAAGGCCGATCGTTGTTGTCGTTTTGCCCTCGCCCGCTGCGGTCGGATTGATTGCCGTGACAAGCACGAGCTTGCCGTTTTTGCCGGACTTGCTGAGCTTCCCAAGATCAATCTTGGCCTTGTATCTGCCGTACTGCTCCAGTGCTTCATCCGGTATTCCGGCGGCTGCTGCAATCTCCGTAATCGGACGCATTTCAACGGACTGCGCGATTTCAATGTCTGTAAGCATAATAATGACCTCCTTGTGCTTTCTGCAAAATGATACAGATTCAGTATACCATAAAATGCACCCGCTTGTCAAACATTTTATATAAAAAATCCTCTGCTATATGAAAAAAACGGGAAAAAGCATATGAAATAGGATTCAGTTGTCAAGGTTCTAAGATGCGCCCTGCATGAGCTTTGGATGACCTGCCCGCATCACTGATCTCAGCGCGAACAGCTGACACCCGGTTCCTCTGTGCTGCCGGCGGTTTCCTATTTTGGCTGCTGCGGAAACTCGGCATCATAGCATCCTCTTATACACGGGTACAATTCGGCGGGATTTTGCATGTTTGCGTGCAAAGTATTTGATTTAAGTAATTGATTTCTCTGTTTTGTACAATGGCGATGCGTTTTTGCTGTGCTGTGTGTGGATGTTTTGACGGTTGCTTTTGTCATTTGGCTCAAAATATGGGACACAGCAAACGAATGAGAAGCTGCGATCAGCAGCGTGTATTTGGAAACTTGGGAGAATGAGCCTGAAAACATCGCATGATATGCCTTGATTTGACTTCCTGCTGCTGAAATCAGTTTCCATACGTCCTTTTCATCCTCGGAGTCGGGGGTGACAACCCAAGGGGGAAGGGAGATCGCTCCCAATGGTCGCTCATTCTCCCTTCCCCCTTAGGACGGAGCCCGTCTGGCAGTTTTCGCCCCCGAACCCCCGCTTTCCTGACCCCTTGACCCCCTAAGTTCCGCAGATTTTTCGTTATGCGCTTTTACTGCTTTTGTTGCCGTTATCGCAAAACGAAAACGCCGCAGATGTGCGTATGCTCCCGATTGTTGTTTTGCAGGGGAGTATGAGGTGAATTGCGGCGCACTCCTGCGCCGCTTGGCAAGACTTGCTGCGGAGAGTGAGCCTATGCGCTGCTTTAGCAAATCGCAGGCGGGGGCTCCCCGCGGGCTCCCCGCCCTTGGGTTGTCACCACCGACCTGTGGGGAGAAGTAAGTCTTATGCTTTTACTGTTTTGATTGGGCGTATTTCTCCCGCAATTTCTGTTTCTATAACAAGAAAAGTAATATTAAAATTCGCGGAGCCCGGGCAAATCCCCCGGACTCCGCATAATAATCAGATATCCTTCTATTTTACCAGAAACCTTACGCCCTCCGGCTTTTGATGCACCAGCACAAATGATACCTGCCGCGTAAATATCTCGGTCTGGAAATGCAGTCGGCGATATGTACAATAAAGCTTTCCGCCTGAGATAATCAGCAGCCGCGCCGGATCTCCGTCAGGATATAGCGTCAGAAGCGGCTCGCGCCCGAACCGAAACCGCTTTGTCATGCCTGCCGGCTGCCAGGTCAGGCGCACTGCGCCCAGTTTGGATACCGCCAGATATTTTTTATCCTCCGAGGAAAGTGTAAAGGCTCCGTCATCCTCATAATGCAGATAAAGCGCTGCTTCGGATACCGCATACGGCTTGCCGACACCCTTGAGCCAGTAAGGACGCCCCTCCTCCCAGAACCGAAGCCGGCTGTCCGCTGCATCACGGTCAAAGGCCGCAAGCAATGCGGCTGTATTGGAAATGGATAACAGCACGCGCCGCGTGATCGACGCCGCCCGCGCTTCGTCGCTGCTGCCGGCTGCCGCAGGGATTTCTTCGGCTCCCGAAAGCGCCAGACTGTTGCAGAGCAGCGTCAGCTCGCCGCTCTGCCAGCGGCCGTCCTCCTGCGGACGGGTTCCGCGCAGAATATTCCTGTATGCCTCATACGGCACTGTGCCCGCTGCGCGCTTTGCCCACGCATATGACGCTGAGATTTCATCCTCTCCGTTCCAGAAAACCTGCTGCGCCTGACTCTCATATCGCTTGTGAACCGGCGCATATTTGGAAAAATATGTCATGCCGCAGCTATGCGGCGGACAGCAGATATCTGCAAGCATGTGCGCTGCCCGCGATAAGCTTTTGAGTGCCGCCGCTCTCCTTCCGCAGCGATATAGCGACAGCGCTGCCCGGTACTCCGCATCCATCATCGTCAGCGGTGAGGGTGCCGGCTGATTGTTTCCGTTGCAGTATCCGCCGAGCACCGGATGCTTCGGCATGGGGGCGCCGTCCGGCCGCACTGCACAGTAATAATGCATGCCCTTTCCGTTCAGACGGTCGCCGGGGGTATCCGGTGCCGTGATCTCCCCGATCATGATTTCAAGATCGTCTGCTGTGAAGCGCTTTGCTGCGTTATGCCCCTCAAGTCCCAGCAGCATAACGGCCGCCCGCAGAATCCCTCTGTGGACAGACGGCAGCGTGTGTTTATCGTATTTCGGCATATCAATGGCCTCCTTCTATCGGTTATTGCTGATTCTTTCCGCATTTCATGCAGAATTTATAGGGCGCTCTGAGCTCGGCCCCGCAGGCATAGCAATAGCGGTCCGGCGCATCGTCCGGGGAATCGTGACGGCGGTTTGCCGCCCCCTGCAAAAGCGGTCTGCCGTTCAGCGTTTTCTGAGGCGGCTTCGCCGGCTGCGGCTGCACCGCAGGCTGCCTGTTTCGCCCGAGCACCACTGACGGCGGAACATAGTTTGATACCGGCGGTTCCCAGATGCCCTCAAACCGCCAGATCAGCGGCTCCGGCTGCGGGGAGTTCTGGATTTTCTCATCCGCACGGCTGCGGTCGATGCCCTTTGCAACGCCTCTGAACAGGCCGTTTACCGCGCGGTTCACCAGCCACCGGATGGTCAGATAAACAACCGCAAAGATCGCAAAGACGACGATCATCCACAGATAGGTGTCTGCATCACCTGAAAAGAATAAGAAGCAGGCTGTCATCATCCGGCACCTCCCTACAGAAACGGCGTTTTTGTATCAAAATCAACCGGCTCGGACTGCACCCATGCATTCCGGTCAAAGCAAAGAATGATCTTCTCGATCACCGTCAGGAGCTCGTTCATTTCCTCGGCACAGTTTGCGGTGCCGGAGGACTTGAAATGTGTGAACTGCATCCGGAACACGCTGTAATCCTCGCGGCCGTCCGGCGTTTCGCATTCGCAGAATTCCGCGCCCCAGGCGTTATCGGACAAACGGTATCCCGGCCGGTATCCGCTTTCGATCTGCACGGTATAATTACCGACATAGTATTTCCATTTCCAGTGATTCTGAACGCTGCAGATCCGCTGCGCAATGTCGTTAAAATCTGTTTTCCGCATCGTGAAGATCTCCGCGTACTCCATAAAATCGACCGTGCGCGGCAGGATGATGCCTTCGCTTGCTTTTTCTTTTGTTTTTTTATGCTGCGCGACCCCAATAAAGATAAAAGAAGCAATGACGCCGATCGTCAGCAGAATAAACCATAACGGCCATTCATCTCCGCGAAAGGCGGAATACGGTCTGCGGTTCAGAGTAAGTGTGTATTGTAATACATTCACAGCAAACATTGCACAATCCTCCTTTTTTCTGTGCCTGATATCATTATACCACAGAAAAACGGTCTGCGCAATACCCTTTCGGGTAATCGCTGTGATTATTTCCGGCCCTCAACACAGATCCACGGCTTGCCGTCTTGACGCAGATGCACTGCCGTTTCCGCAAAGCCCGCCGCCGCAAACAGCGTTCGGAATGCCTCCGGCGTCGGGTTGAAAAGATTGTATTTCCTTATGTTTTCACGCTCCTGCTCGCTGAGCTGCCCGCAGTCATATATATCCGCAATCAGCAGAAAACGGCCGCCGGGCTTCAGCACGCGCCGTACCTCTGCCAGATTCTCTGCCGGTGACGGCCAGAAATAAAAGCTCTCGACCGTGATGATGCGGTCAAAGGTATCCTCTGCAAAGGGCAGCGCCTCGACGGAGGCCTCGATGATATCCATGCGCCCGGATGCGGCTGCCTCTGCATTGTATGCCAGCGCCGCTTCTACCGATACCGGCGAATAGTCCGCACCCGTCAGATGCCCCGCCGTGACGGTCTCTGCCATGCGGTGCAGTGCCGCTCCGCCGCCGCAGCCGATATCCAGTACATTGTGCGCAGGCTTCAGATCAAGAAAGCCAAGTCCCCATTCCGTGACTGCTGCATGGGATTCGTTCATGCGGCTGAGCATCAGCCGGCCGTATTCTCCCTCCGGTCTGCGCGGGTTGCCAAGCTCCGTGATATGCTCCGGCGCCGTCTGCTGCATACTCATTTTCATTCCTCCGTTCTGTTATGCCGTAATCACGGGAATCTCTGCGCGTGCTTCCCCGAATTCCAGCGTCAGCAGCCCGTGCAAAGGCATCGGCGGCAGCGCCAGCACCAGCTCCGGCTCGGTTCCCTCCGCCAGTCCGCAGAGCGCAAGCCGCTGCTCCGGTACGGCCTCTCCGCCGCCTGCCCTGACCCCATACACCAGCTCATGCTCCCGCTTCCTCACGGATTCATCCGTGCAGACGCGCAGACGCAGAACCGTATTCCGCGGCAGCTCCAGCAGTACCGGCACCGAAAATACCGCTTTGCCCTCCTGCTCCGTCAGCGTGATCTGCGGGAGCAGATGAAACCGGTTCAGCGAAAGCTCCGCAGAAAACCGCTGCTGCTGCTCTGCCGCATACTGCCTCCGCAGTGCGGCATTCCAGCGGGACTGCTTCTCGGCGCTGATCTCATAAAACCGCGCTGCATCGTATGTTTTCGGCAGCCCCTCAAAAATCTGCCCCCGCTCATACAGCACGTCATAGAAATTCTCAAATGCCGGTGTCCCCGGTTCGCACCAGAGCCGCCAATCACTGACCGTGCCCGGCCAGCAGGCGGTGCGGTAAGGCTGAACCGAAAAACAGTCTGCATGATATGCAATGCAGTAATTGAAATACGTGCTCCATTCGTCAAGACCCTGCGTCCGGATCTCCGGAAAGGCGCTGAGCAGCTCACAGTACAGCTTCCGGTCGATTGCCTGCGGCTGATGCGAGGAATATTGCAGCGCCGGCAAGCCCTGCTTTATCAGAAAATCCCGCGTCCGGAACATGCTCCGGTCATAAGACGTATAATTTCCCTGCGTTCCCTGCCATGCGCGGAGATCATAACAGACATACGCCTGATACCGGCCGTCCCGCAGGAAGAATTCCTCCGTCAGCGGGTACAGCGGACGGTAGTCGTCATCGGTCATGATGAATACACTGTCCAGCGGCGCTTTTTCCAGCATCAGGCAGCGCAGCAGAAAATTCCGCTCGGTATGATCCGCCGGGAGCGGCTGCCCTTCCAGCAGCTCCTCATCCGTGCAGAAGCGCAGCTTCATCCGGCCGTGCCATGCCTCCGATAGTGCCTGCACGTTTTTCGCCGGACAGCAGACCAGCAGCTCCTCTATAAACGGCATGCAGGCATCCAGAAAGGGCAGCGTCCGCAGCAGATCGTCATTCCGTGCGGTCAGTACCGCCATCTGCCGGATATGCACCTCCGCCGGAACATTCCCTGCCTTTTTGCTGCATTTCTGCAATACCTGCGACATTTCTGACGCGGTCTCATCCCATGTGCGCGGCCGGTAGGCACGGAGCCTCGCCCGCTTTTCGGCATACGCCGCCGGATCATCCAGCAGCGCTCTGACCGCTTTCACCAGCGATTCTACGCTCGTATTGTCAAAATAATCGGCGTATTCGCCGCCGACCTCGTGCAGCACAGGCAGATCGGATGCCAAAACCGGCGTGCCGTGCAGAAATGCCTCGACAACCGGCAGCCCGAAGCCCTCATTTTTTGTCGGGAATGCAACGCAGAGTGCATGTGCATACAGCTCTGCGACCGTTGCATCGTTCGGGGATTCCGCAAAGAAGAACCGTGTGCCGTTCAGCGGATGCGATGCCATTTTCTTCGCGAAGGCATCCATATTCCAGCCGATGCGCCCCGCAAATACAACCGATACATCCAGCGCCGCTAGCTGCTCCGCTGCATCCAGCAGCAGGGCATGATTCTTGCGCGGCTCAACCGTCCCGACCATCAGCACATACCGGTGCTCCGGCAGCTTCGCCAGCAGCGCCGCATCCGGCTCCTCTGCGGATTTCGCGGCTGCGGCAAAGTCCGCACCCAGCGGAACAACCGTACACGCCGGCGCCGGTACGCCAAGCTCCCGGCACAGCCCGTGCAGCGCCGTCCGCGTCGCCTCTGCATTGCAGATCAGACGGTCTGCGGATCGCAGCACCGCATGCACCCAGAGCAAAAACTGCTGCATCGTCTGCGCGTGAAAATACTGCGGCTCTGTGACCGGAATCAGATCGTAAAGCTGCGACACGACCGTCACGCCCCGGCTCTTCAGCAGCGGAAACAGCCAGCCGCGCTGCATCGGCATATTCCACGCACTGTCCAGATCGAAAAATACTGCATCGGTCGGGATCTCCTGCGGCGTCAGCAGGCGCGGCGCTTCATCCTGAAACAGCGATGCCGCTCCGTCCCGGTATTTTGCCAGAAAGCCCGCCTCCGGAATCACACGCCATGTTCCGTGCGTGCCCGAATCGCTCAGCAGCGTGACCTCCAGTGCCGGATCCTTCAGAAAACGCAGTATAATCTCCTTCGCTACACGCTGGATGCCGGTCGTGAATTTCGTCAGGCAGAGGCGCGATACATCAACATATACACGGGTCTTTGACTGCTGCATGCCGCCTCACTCCTTTCCCGCCAGCTTCTTCGCCAGCCTTTTCATCGGCCCGGGCATCCTCCGGTAAATGCGCAAAAGACGCTCCGGCATCGGCTGCGCCGCAACCTGCACCCGTACCCCTGCATCGGCATCCGTCAGCGGGAGCGGACAGCCCGTCAGCGGGCGCGAAAACATGTGGGCGGTGTATTCCTGCGAATGCAGAACCGAACGCAGCACTGCCGTCTGAAACTGCGGCCGCGGCAGGTCATACCGCCGGCTCCATGCTGCCCTTGTCTCTGCATCGACCGGCCGCTCCAGCAGCAGCAGAAATGCTGCCTCCAGAAAATCGGCATTCTCAAGACCCGCCAGCAGCGGATACCGCACCTGCTCCGGCTCTGCCTGCGACAGCACCGTGAATACCGCCGCAGAACAGGGCATCTCTGAACCCGCTGCGGCCATCCGCCGCGCTGCAATCGCATACAGTGCGCCGGCTGTGTTCTGCTTCATCGTTTCATCACGCCTTCCGTTATGTGTCAGTCTTTCTGCACGCAGGCAGTCCATGTCATCGGCTCACTGCGGTATTCCGCAGGCAGCGGGTACAAGCCCTGCCCGACCGGAACCAGCGCCGTCAGCCGCAGACCGTTTGCCGCAAGCTCCTCCCGCAGCGTTTCCTTTGTCCAGAAAATATCGTAGATCGGATAATTTCCCCAGCCGTTCCGCGCACGGTGCGGCAGCTCGAAATTCCGGTTCGGTACATCAAACAGCAGCACACCGCCCTCCCGCAGCGCGTTCCGCAGCAGCGCCCAGAGCTTTTTCCGTGTGCCGTATTCATAATGCCGCAGGAACCGGAACACCGTGATCACATCAAACTTTCCCAGTATGCCGCCGCTGAGCAGGTCGGATTCCCGCAGCATGATCTCCGCATCCGGAAAGCGCCGCCGCAGTGCGCGCAGCATCGCCGGAGAGGCATCATAGGCACTGCATTTTCCGAACGGCAGCAGCTCCCCCAGTATGCGCCCCGTTCCGCTCGCGATATCCAGCAGCGTCAGGTCATTCCGGCTGCCGAAGAAATGCCGCAGCAGGCCGCGCACGCTCCCGCGCTCCATTATGTCAAAGCAGTTCTGCGGATAAACCGAAAATCGCTCCTCGGCATAGCCGTCCGCGACCTCCTGCCGCTGATAATATGCCTTCAGCGCTGCGGCACCCTTGACCAGATGCCGCTTTTCCAGCTTGAGCTGCCGGTTCCATTCATACAGCGTATGGACAGGCTCCGGAATCGCCGCCGCGATGATCTCCTCTGCCTCATGCACAAAGCCCGCCGCAGCGGTCAGCGCGTGCAGCCGGTTCTGCCGCCATGCCGCCGAAAATGCCGGATACTGTGCCCGGACGGTTTTCAGCGCGGCTGTCAGTGCGGCGGCATCTGTGCCGTCTGCCGTCACGCCCATGCCGCAGGACGCAATCAGCTCCGAAATTCCCGACGCCGGCGACGCGGCTGCCGGTATGCCGAGCTGCATCGCTTCCAGTGCCGAAAGCGGACAGGCATGGTTATAATCTGCATCCGCATACGGAATCAGGACACAGTCAATTTCACTGTAAAATGCTGCCATGTCGCATTTGCCCGTGCGCAACTCGCAGTTTGCCGCTGTCTTCAGCACCTCCGGTACATGCACGTTCGTTTCATCCCGCCAGAGCACGATAAACCGCATGTCCGGATTCATCCGCACTGCTTCGCACAGTGCAGGAATGCCGCGGGATTCCGCCTGCTGCACCTCCATCGGG
Source organism: Oscillospiraceae bacterium (assembly GCA_017541275.1). Lineage (GTDB taxonomy): Bacteria > Bacillota > Clostridia > Oscillospirales > Ruminococcaceae > Firm-04. The sequence goes on from JAFXZM010000019.1 coordinate 13,206, forward strand.
GAGGACGCAAAGCCGACTGTGAACCGCTGCGGGTCAAATGCGCGCGGGGCTCGGTGCAGCACCGGCCGCGACGGGTCAATATACGGATACATCACACGCGGCCGCCGGAAGCCGTGCGATTCCAGCGTATCGGCGGCCTGTGCGGATGCGGTGTAATACCGGTGCAGGCCGTAGTCATTCAGATGCAGAAGCTCCTGCATGCGGCTGCCGCCAAGCCCCTGCGCGGGATTCTGCCCGCTGAGCCGCACGATCGCATTGCGCAGCAGCAGACAGTTATTCCCTGCCGTCAGCAGCTCCGGTGTGCTCTCGCAGATCACCAGCAGTGCCGGCTCATTGCGCGTGACCCATTCGCCCAGACGGTTCTCCGGCACCTTGCAGATATCACCCGCCTGCGTCACCTGACCGCCTGCCGGCTCGACCGATACCAGTACCGCCGGATACCGGCTCGCATGCCGCAGAAGCTGAAATAGATCATATGCCTCGTTGCGGATCGCCTCCATGCCCGCTGCGCTGCCGTAGCTCCGGCAGAGCACTGCAATCGGGCGCGCGCGCTCCGCTCCGACCTGCCGGCTCAGAAGCTCCTGAAGTGCGCGGTCATACTGTGTCTCCAATGCAGAAAGCGCTGCCTCCGAAGCGGCGGAATCCTCCGCCTTCTGTACTGCGTGAAATTCGCGGAACAGCGCCTCCGTTCCCAGCGCGGGCAGCTCTGTCAGCGGCTCTGTGCCCGCCTGCGTCCGGCTCTCCGGCGATGCCGCCGACAGCGTGCTGTCCAGCTCTGCCGTGAGCTGCTCCAGCGCCGCCTCCTGCTCCGCACGGCTAAGGCTCAGCGATTGCCGGTGCTCCTGCTTCAGCGTTGTCAGCTCCCGCACCGTCTGCTTCGTCAACTGCGCTACCTGCGCCTGCATCTCCGTCATCTGATCGACCAGCACGTTCATGACCTCAACCGCTGCCGCATTATAGCTGTTCTGCGCGGTGCCGAACGGCTGCACGTACCACTCCGTATGCTTTTTGCCCATGCGCTGAAGCATCCCCGGCTTGTCATAGGGCGGAAGCTCCGAAAAGCTCGTTTTCAGCTTGTTCATCAGCTCCAGATTTCGCCGGATCCATTTCATGTCATCCTTCTGACTCATGTTTAACGCCCCCTTTGCGTCTTTTTTTACGATTGAACGGTATTGCGCCGGCTTTTCCGTTTCCTGTGTCTGTCTCCTGCTGCGAATGCAAGAAACAGAACAAGCGCCGGAAGTCCGATACATGAGGCAAATATGCCCTTTCGCGATCTCACTGTCTGTCGGAATGTGAACAGAACTGTCGGCATGGAAGCTCCGCCGATGATCGGCTTGGAATATGCCTGAATCAGTGAATAACCGATCAGTAATAACAGATATATTATAAATACTGCAAGACACAGATATTTCATCCGCTTGCCGTTCTTTTTTTCTTCCCTTTTCATTGCAGCCCTTCCCATGTGTGGCAGATGCGCGCGACGCCGGTTTCGTCGATCGTGTTGTATACCGTGAACTGCACCGCCTTTGCTGCATAATCATATGCAAACATATCCCTGCGGCGCAGTGCGGCATCAAACCAGTACCGCCCTGCAATCAGATTCACGGCGGTGAATTTGCAGCGGAGCTCCCCCGATGCCGCCGGCTTCAGATACGGCAGATGCTCCCGCTCCGTGTTCGTGCCGTAGCAGAGCACATTGTCTGCACGGTAAAGCGCCAGCCCGACCAAAACCGGCTCCGCTGCCTCCGGCTCTGCTTCATACCGCAGCACCAGCTCTGCGGCTTCGCCCGTGCAGAGGCGGTCGATCCGCTCGCCCGCTCCGTTTTCCAGATAAATCTCCGTAAAATGCACCGGCGATTCCGTTTTTTCCTCTGCCGCGGTCTGTGCCGGTGCCGCCGCGGGCTTCCGCTGCTGCCCCATGAATGCCATATATTCCGGATGCACCTCGTTCGGTGCGCCCTCTGCCCGGATACGGCCGCCGTCCAGCCAGACCGTGCGGTCGCAGATGCGCTCTAACTGCGCCAGACTGTGCGACACAATCACGACCGTTGTGCCGGCTGCCTTGATCTCCATGAGCCGGTCAAAGCATTTCGCCTGAAACGCCGCATCGCCGACTGCGAGAATCTCGTCGATCAGCAGGATATCGGCGCTGACATGAATCGCTACCGAAAACGCAAGCCGCATATACATGCCCGATGAATAGGTGCGGACAGGCTCGTCCAGATACGGCTCCAGCTCCGAAAATGCGATGATCTCATCCATGCGCGCTTCGATCTCCCGGCGCGTCAGGCCGAAAATTGAGGCGTTCGTGTATATGTTTTCACGGCCCGTCATATCCGGGTGAAAGCCCGCGCCCAGCTCGATCAGCGAGCTGACCCGGCCGCTGCATGTGACACTGCCTGCATCCGGATACAGAATACGGCTGATGAGCTTTAACAGCGTCGATTTGCCGCAGCCGTTTTTGCCGATCAGGCCCACTGCTTCCCCCTGCTTTACGGTCAGCGTGACGCCGTCCAGCACGGTGCGCTGCTCGTACCGCCGACGCTTCGGCGACAGTACCCTGTCCTTCAGTCCGCTGCCGCGGTCGCTGTAAATGCGGAAGCTCTTTTTCAGGTCTTGAATTTCGATCGCGGACAACGCATTCACCTCCCTGCACGCCCAATCAATTACCGGCTTCTCCCTGCTGAATGAAATATGCTTTGCGCTGCTTCATCTCCGGTATCGGGGGTGACAACGCAGTGAGACAGGTATTCCCGGAACGGCGGCATGCGTTATTTCCTATAATACCTCTGCAAAGCGCTTTTGCAGCTTCTCAAAAACCGCTGTGCCGATGCACAGCACCAGTATGCTCATGCCCGCTGCGAGCAGCAGATGCTTCCCGTCCGGCGCCTTCTGATAATACAAAATATCACGGTACGCCAGTATCAGCGGCGACATCGGATTCAGCAGATATACCCGCCGCCACTGCGCCGGAATGAACTCCATTCCGTATACGACCGGTGACAGATACATCCACGCCATGCTCAGTACGCCCATGATGTGCTCCAGATCGCGCAGATAGACCGTCAGCGCCGAGGTCAGCAGGTTCATGCCCAGCACCAGTATGAACTGTACGGCGATCACCGGAACAAGCCACGGCAGTGCCGCAAAATTGATGCCCAGATGCATCACCGCAATCACTGCAAACACAATCACAAACGAAAACAGCATGCTGCACAGGCTGCTGACCGTATACGCAAGCGGCAGCACCGAACGCGGAAAATAAATCTTCCGGATCATGTTTTTCTGATCGAGAATCAGCTTCGCGCCCGTCGTCAGCGCTGAGGCAAAGTACATCCACGGCACCAGCGCGACAAATAAATGCAGATAATAATGCGGCACCGCACTTTTCAGAATTACCGAAAAGACCAGCGTATACACCAGTAATTGCAGCAGCGGGTTCAGGAATGTCCAAAGAAATCCCAGCACGCTGCCCTGATAGCGCCCCTTCAGATCCTTGCGGACAAAGCTCGCAATCATCGTGCGGTACTGATACAGCTCACGGAGCCGACGCATGAAGTACCTCCTCCTTCGCATGCCGCAGCATGTCTGCGAGCGTTTCATGCAGCGGAATCTCCGGTGCCCAGCCGGTGTCCGCCGTGATTTTTCTGATATCCGCACACAGCAGCGGCGTTTCCGCCGGCCGGAATTTCTGCGGGTCGGTCTCAATGCGGAAATGCACGCCGGACAGCGCCCGGATCTCCTCCAGCAGCGCCGAGAGCGGCTGTGCTCTGCCGCTGCCGACATTATATACCGCGCCTGCACTGCCACGCTCCAGCAGCAGCGCATAGGCACGGATGATATCACGGACATCTGTGAAATCACGCTGTACCGTGAGATTGCCCGTCCGGATGACCGGCTCCCGCATGCCCAGCGCAATTTCCGCCGCCTGTCTGCAAAAATCAGCAAGCACAAACTGTGTGCTCTGCCCCGCGCCTGCATGGTTGAATGCCCGTACACAAATCACCGGCAGGCTGTACGCTCTGACATATACCCCGCAGAGCTGCTCCGCTGCCGCCTTCGTGGCTGCATAGATATTCCCCGGATGCAGCGGCGTTTCTTCGCCGACCGGACACTGCTCCGGCTTCAGTACCCCGTATTCCTCCGCCGACCCGATGCTCAGTATCCGCGGCATCCGCTCAAGCGCCCGCGCCGCTTCGAGCAGGTTGACCGTCCCCGTCACATTCACCTGCGCGGTCATTGCAGGACGCTTCCATGACAATGCGACCGAGCTCTGCGCCGCCAGATGCAGGATGCAGTCCGGCTTTATTTCGTGCAGCAGGCCGCGCATCGCCTCTGCATCGGTGAGATCGGCGTCATGCACGGTGCAGAGCTTCTGTATCGCCTCCGGAATGCGCTCCTGCGGCAGCTTCGCGGCATGAACCGCCATTCCCTGTCTGCCGGCAAAATGCCGGATCGCATATCCGCCGGCAAAGCCCGCCGCTCCTGTTATCAGTATCCGCATCCTGCCGCCTCCTTTTGATATTATCGTTCGTCGTCCTCTGCTCTGAACAGCAGATTGCTCACCCGCTCCGTGATCCAGACCTCTGTTTCGCCGATTTCCAGCCCGTAACCGGCAATGACCTGCGCATTATGCTGCTTCAGCAATGCGTCCAGTCCGGGCATCTGCTCCGTTTTTCGCGGAAACCGGATGCTGCTCTCAAACAAATCATGCAGCACAAGACCCTGCTCCCCGCAGAGCGCCTGCCATTCCGCCGCCGTGTAAAGCCGGATATGGCCGTCCGGTTTCAGCCGCATATACGCATCGGCAAAGCCGTTTTCATCGCCGGGATTCGGCGCGGGGTCGGAGAGGAAGAATGCGCCGCCCTGCTTCAGGACGCGCCGCACCTGCGCGATGCTGCCCCGGATATCCGGAAAATGATGCAGGGAATACCGCGTGATAACCAGATCGAATGCGGCGTCCGCAAACGGGAGCGTCATGCCGTTCCCGGCTACAAAATCAAGATTGTGCAGATGCTCCGCCGCTGCACGGATGCGGTTCTGTTCCAGTGTCTTCTCCGCGATATCCAGTCCGGTGACTGCGAGCGCCGGATGCCGTGCCGCCAGCGCAAATGCCAGATATCCGCTCCCTGTGCCGAGGTCAAGAACACGCATCCCGCGGCGGAGCGGCAGAAACGCGAGAATCGCGTCCAGATGCGCCTGATCCTGCGTTTGTCTGTTGTAATAGCTGCCCTCGGAAAAGCGCGCCTCAAAGCTGGTTTTCGCAGCCTGAATGCTGTTTGCGGTCTCCATTCAGTCCTCCGTTTTCCGCAGGATACCCTGCCCGCTGAGCAGAACCTCCCGCGTTTTTTGCATCACATGTGACAGCCGGAATTCCCGCAGCACCCGTTCATGCGCTGCTGCGCCGTATTTCGCACGCAGCCAGTCATCGGCAAGCAGTGTGTCCAGCGCCGAAGCCAGTGCTTCGGCATCGCCGGGCGGAACCGTCAGGCCGGTCTGACCGTCAAGGCTCACAAGCGGGACACCCGTCGGCAGCGCGGTGTTGATGACCGGTTTGCCGTAGTACATTGCCTCAAGCTGCACAATGCCGAACGCCTCGCTGTTTGCGACCGACGGCAGCACAAATATATCACAGTCTGCAAACATGTCGCGCAGCTCCGGCGTCATGCGGCAGCCCAGAAAATGCACGCGGTCTGCGATGCCGAGCGACTGTGCCTGCGCCCTCAGCTCCGGCTCCAGCACCCCGCCGCCCGCATAAAACAGTTCTGCATGCCCCTGCGTTTTCGCAAAGGCGCGCAGCAGAACGTCAGCGCCCTTGTAGTAAACCAGCCGCCCGGCAAAGAGAATCTTCTTTGCGGCTTTATCATGCAGCGCCGCATCGAGCGGATGCTGTCCGGGGCGGCGGTCATATGCCTGCGGGTCGATGCCGTAGGGGATGACGACGCATTTCTCCCGGTAATCGGGCAGGTACGGCGAGCTGTCGATATGCGCCTGCGTTGCGGTGATGATGACATCCGCTCGCTTCAGAAGCCGCTTCATCAACGGCTGATACAGCTTCAGCAGCTTCCTCTGCCGCACGACATCGCTGTGCCATGCGACCGCCACGCGCCCCTTGTATCCCGAAAGCAGCAGCGATAAATCTGCGATCGGAAACGGCAGGTGCAGCTCGACTGCGTCCGAGACCATGACCCGCCGCCGGAAATCTCCGATATAGGACGGAGATACCGGACAGGAGGCCACTGTGCCGAGGCTCGATGAATACGTCACCGGGATGCCGTTTATTTTATCGCGCTTCGTCAGGCCCGCTCCGTCGCGGCAGCACAGGACACTGACCTTTGCGTATCTGCGCATGTATTCCGCCGTCTGCTGCATCACGGTCTCAATGCCGCCGATATGCGGCGCATACGCCTTGCCCGCGATCAGCAGGCGCGGCTTCTCACTGTGTCTTTCCATATGCGCCGCTCCGGTATTCATCTGCCAGTATGCTGTACCACACCTCATCGACAATCACGCCCCGCGCAAAGCCGTGCTGCCGCAGAACGCCCTCCTTCGTCATGCCGATCTTCTGCATGACGCGCCCCGATTTCGGGTTCTCAATGTTGTGTGTCGCCTCAATGCGCAGCATGCCGACTGTCTCAAACAAATAATCCAGCACCGCCTCTGCCGCTTCCGGCATATAGCCCTGCCCCCAGAGTGATCTGCTCAGGCACCAGCCCAGCGCGGCACAGGCTGTCTCTGCTGCGAAATGTGTGACCGAGATATTCCCGACCGGCATTCCGTCGGCTTTCCGCTCCAGCACCCAGTTATAGGTCTCCGGCTTTTCATAGTCCGCAATCCATATGTCCAGCAGTGCCGCCGTTTCTGCGGCGCTCCTGTGCGGCTCCCATGTCAGATACCGCGCGACCTCTGCGTCTGACGTCCAGTTGTCATACACCCGCTGCGCGTCCTCCGGCCGGAACCGCCGCAGAATCAGACGCTCGGTTTCCAGTGTGACAGTGCCGCTGTGCTGCATGATGCTTCACTCCCTTGCCAGCTCTTTGTATACGTTCAGCAGCTTTTCTGCTGCATTTTCCCAGCTCATTTCCTGTGCGCGGATGAATCCCCGCTGCCGCAGTTTCTCCCGCAGGCCGGTATCTGTCAGCAGCCGCTCCATGCCCTTTGCGATCGAAGCGGTGCTTTTTGCATGACAGTACAGCGCCGCTTTCCCCGCCGCCTCCGGCAGAGATGCTGCATCGGATGTCAGCACCGGACAGCCGCAGGCCATTGCCTCCAGCGGCGGCATCCCGAAGCCCTCGTACAGCGACGGAAATACAAATGCCAGTGCGCCCGCATACAGCCCCGCCATATCGCCCGACGGGATATATGACGGGAACAGCACATGCTGCGTGAGCCGTTTCTCCCGCACCGCTTCAAAAATCTGCCCGTACTGCCAGCCCTTGCCGCCCGCAAGCACCAGTGAAGGTGCGTCTGCGTACTTCTCCCGCAGCTTTGCATAGGCATGCACCAGCCGTACCAGATTCTTGCGCGGCTCCAATGTGCCGAGATACAGAAAATAGCGCTCCGGCAGGTGATGCGCCGCTTTTACGCGGGCGATCTCTGCATCGGACGGCGGCGCAAAGCGTTTTGTGTCAACGCCGCAGGGCACGACCCGCACCTTTTCTGCGAATTCCGGGTAGTATTTTGCGATCTCCCGCCGCGAAAATTCACTGTCCGTAACAATGCGGTCTGCACGCTGCATCGAACGCTTCAGCCCCGTTTTCAGCAGAAGCCGCGTCCGTGTGCGCATCGTTTCCGGATAGGCGTGCAGTACCATGTCATGCACCGTCACGACCGTTTTTCCGTGAACCCCCGGCGGCACGATATAATTGAAAAAATGTGTGATATCTGCCCAGCTTCCCTGAAACATGCGGTACGGAACCGGCACGAAATTCGTCAGCATCCGATAGGCAAGCGGCGAAAACCGTGCAGGATGCAGCGGCGTGTTCTTCTGCACAAACGGCTGCATCCGCCGCACCTTTTCCTCCGGACTGCGCAATGTGAAATATTCAAAACGGTACTGCATCTCCGGATGCAGCCGCGTCATTGCTGCCGTCAGGTTCGCCTCGCACCAGCCCACGCCGGAGATCAGATCGCCCGTAAGCGGGGAGGCGTCAAATGCTATATGCATCATCGCTGCTGCTTCACCAGCGCCAGATCGTGCTGCACCATGCGCGTCACCAGCTCGTCAAAGCCGATCTCCCGCTTCCAGCCCAGCTCCCGCTCCGCCTTGGTCGGGTCGCCCAGCAGCAGCTCGACCTCCGCCGGACGGTAAAACGCCGGATTCACCCGCACGACCGTCCGGCCGCTGACCTCGTCTATGCCAATGGTGTGCATGCCGTCGCCCTGCCATGTCAGCTCCATGCCCGCGGCGCGGAATGCACATTCCGCAAATTCCCGCACCGACCGCGTTTCTCCGCTCGCTATCACGTAATCATCCGGCTTCTCCTGCTGAAGCATCAGCCACATCGCCCGGACATAATCCGCCGAATGCCCCCAGTCGCGCTTCGCGTCCAGATTGCCAAGCTCCACACAGTCCTGCATACCAAGCGAGATGCGCGCCGCTGCATCCGTGATCTTCCGCGTGACAAATTCATAGCCGCGCCGCTCCGATTCGTGATTGAACAGAATTCCGCAGCAGGCGAACAGCCCGAAGCTCTCACGGTAATTCTTCGTGATCCAGTGGCCGTACAGCTTCGCGACACCGTACGGGCTGCGCGGGTAAAACGGCGTGTGCTCGTTCTGCGGGATCGCCTGCACCTTGCCGAACATCTCCGATGTTGAGGCCTGATAGAATTTCGCTGACGGCTTTACCGTGCGGATTGCCTCCAGCATGTTCGTCACGCCGATCGCGTTGATCTCGGACGTCGCTACCGGCTGCTCCCAGCTCGTCGCAACAAAGCTCTGCGCCGCCAGATTGTAGACCTCGTCCGCCTGCGAAGTGCGCATCGCCGCAATCAGCGAGACCAGATCGGTCACGTCTGCATAGATAAACCGTACCTGCCCCCGCAGATGCGCGGCGTTGCCGTAGTCCGCAGAGCTCTTGCGGCGCATGATGCCCCAGACCTCATAGCCCTTTTCCAGCAGCAGCTCCGCCAGATACGAGCCGTCCTGCCCTGTAATGCCGGTAATCAGTGCTTTTTTCATCGGTTTTCCTCCTGTTTTCCAAATCATTGCGCCGCGATCACAAAAGCTCGCCGCGGCCCTGCTCGCGCAGCATATCGGTGATCTTGCGGATGCTCTGCGCGGAATCCGCGTCGCAGACCAGCAGCGCATCCGGCGTATCGACCACGATGATGTTTTCCAGCCCGACTGCCGCAAGCAATCGGCCGCTGCTCTGCAAAATGCAGTTTTTTGTGCCGGCCGTCAGCACATCGCCGCTGCGGTAGTTGCCGTTCGTGTCGGTCTTGGCAATGCGGCGCAGCGCCGGCCAGCTCCCGACATCGTCCCAGCCAAAGCTCCCCGGAATCGTAAACAGCCGCTTTTCATGCTCCAATACGCCGAAATCGACCGAGATCGAAGGCATTTGCGGGAATTCTGCATCAAGCACCGCCCCGAATTCCGGCGTGCCGCTCGCTTCGTACAGCTTCTGCGCGATCTCGCCTACCGCCGGAAGATGCGTCCGCACCGCTTCGAGATAAACATCTGTGCGCCATGCAAACATGCCGCTGTTCCACAGGTATTCGCCCGATTCGACATAGCGCCGCGCGGTCTCCGCATCCGGCTTTTCACGGAAGCTGTCTACCTGATAGACCCCCGCCGGCGCATCCGATGCGCGCGAAAATGCGATATAGCCATAGCCCGTTTCCGGATAGGACGGTGTTATGCCGATCGTCACAAGGCCGCGGGTTTCCTCGGCCGCCGCCGCCGCACGGGTCAGCGCGTCCGCACAGATCGCCTCGTGCCGGACAATGTGGTCTGCCGGCAGCACCAGCATCACACTGCTCCCGAACCGCTTTTCTATCACCGCTGCCGCATAGGCGATGCACGGTGCGGTATTCCGCGAGACAGGCTCCCGCAGCAGGTTCTCTGCGGGCAGCGCCGGAAGCTGCTCCTGCACCAGTGACCGGTATTCGCCGTTTGTTACCACAAATACACGCTCCGGCTGCATTAGCCCGCATACCCTGCGGAACGTCTTTTGCAGCATGGTCTCCCCGTCGCCCGTCAGCGACAAAAACTGCTTCGGGCAGTGCGCTCTGCTCTGCGGCCAGAACCGCTCACCGATGCCGCCTGCCATGATCACTGCTGTCTGATTCATGCCGTTGCTTCCTTTCTTCTGCTGTGGGATGTATTTCGGATGCTGCCGGATTTCCGGTCTGTTAGCTGCTTATGCCGGGAACCAGTGTTTTCTTCCTGATGCTTTGAATATCCGTGATGATCCAGTCGAAACGCCCGTTGATGATCGGTTTTCCGCAGCAGGGGCATGCTGTATCAGAACCTGCCTCTGCTGCCGTTCCGCAGCACGGACAAATCAGCGCTATCATCGGCACATCATGCATCCGCGTCAGCGCCCAGCTGTAGGTCATTTGCAGGCGTGCAGATTGACTGCCGCGCACGACATGTCCGGTCGTGTCATTGACAACATAGTCTGTGATCTCTGCCGTGACCACATACATCAGAACATCAAACCCGTTGTTCTGCTGTATATCCGCAAGCCTGATATCGCTGACATTGATATTCGTGATGATGTTGGTTAAGCCGGTCTTACGGTACATTACCTCCAGCATCATGTCATATTTCCGGTAAGATTTGTCATCCAGATACTGCCGGACACCGGACAGGTCTTTTTCCTGCCATCCTTTTTGCAGCGCGGTATAGACCTTCTCAATCCATTCATGCATTTTTGTTTCGGAATAGTCCGGAATCATCAAGCCTGCCTTTTCATGTGCGGCGATACTCATCTGCTTCTTATGCTTCTCCTTTGCCTTGTCTCTCAGAATCAGAATGAAGATCGGAGAAGCGAAAAAGCCGAACACACAAATCATAAAAATAAATTTCTTAATCGACGCAGACAATATGAGTGCAGGGTAAAAAGTTAATAACGGAGTCACAATGAACAGCCGTTTGGAATACGGGCGGATGCTCTCCCGCGTGATCTTTCCGCCGAGACGATGAATTTTCCAAAGCCGCCGCAGTATGACAGCCGACCAGATCACGATAAACCATATGCCAAACGCTGCCCACTGTTTTCCGGTCATAGGCTTGGAGGAATGGGAAGAAGACGAAGATGAATCAGAATCCCCGCCGTAGTAATTTCCGCCGCCGTAGTCACCGCCCCCGCCGTAATCTCCGCCGCCACCGTAGTCTCCGCCGCCGGCAAAGTCTCCGAAATCCGCTCGGACGGCGCGTGTGCCGGTTTTCATCAAAAGCCCCGCGCAGGGCAGCAGCGTGCAGACTGCAAGCAGAATGAGCAGCAGCTTCTGAAACCGTTTCATGATACAGTTCACATCCTTTCCGTATCTCCGGCGCATGAAAAGCAGCCGCCGGAAGCTCTCAGTTTTTTTTATGATTCTGCCGCGCCTCCCGCTGTGCCTCGTTGCTCTGCGGCGGGATGACCGCGGTCTTTACCGTCATCAGCAGAATACGCAGATCAAGCAGCACATTGTACTGCTCGATGTACAGCAGATCCATTTTCAGCTTGTCAACCGGTGCGGTGTCATATGCCCCGAACACCTGTGCATAGCCGGTCAGCCCGGCCTTGACCTGCAACCGGTAGTCAAATTCCGGACACTGCTTCACGATCTCCGCATGCAGCTCCGGTCGCTCCGGTCGCGGCCCCACCAGCGACATGTCTCCCTTCAGGATATTGATGAGCTGCGGGAGCTCGTCGAGCCGGAACCGCCGCAGGATGCGGCCGACCTTTGTGATGCGCGCATCGTGCTCCGCCGCTGTCACGGCGATGCCGTCCGCCTCTGCGTCCGGCTTCATGCTCCGCAGCTTCAGAATCGCAAACTCCCTGCCGCTGCGCGTCAGGCGCTTCTGACGGTACAGCACGCGGCCGCCGTCCTCCAGATATACCGCCGCAGCACATATACACAGAACCGGCAGCAGCAGCACCAGAAGCACCGCCGATACGATAATATCAAAGCACCGCTTCACAAACCGCTGCGTCAAAGTCAGACCCTCGTTCCGGCAGAGAATCAGCGGTGTATCGAACAGCCGCAGCTCCTCACCGCCGCGCAGCAGAATGTCGGAGATCTCCGGCGATGTGTATGTCCGGATGCGCCGGCCGCAGCAATATTTCAAAAGCCGGCTGCGCAGCTTCGGCGGCAGATCGCAGAGAATTACACCGTCAAAATGCCGCACCGCCTTCGTAATCTGCTGCATGCCGACTGCACAGCTCACGCTCTCGCAGATCATATACTTATCAACGCGGCTGCTCATTTTCATGACAAGCTCCGCCGCCTCCTCCGAGCCGTAGACGATCACCAGCCGCCGCGGCGGGTACAGCCGGAAATATACCCGGCTGATCAGCGATGCCCAGAGCGCAATCGTCACAAAGTCCAGTCCTGTCAGCAGCACAATCGGCGACACCGCCATGAACCGGCGGCCGATGACGCTGATCTGAAAATATGTGATGAAATTCACCAGCACAATGCCCGTAAGCTGATAATATACCAGATCGCTGCGCCGCAGATATCCGAACCGGAAACAGCGGTAAACCTGAAAAACCAGTGCCGTCAGCACCGTGTAAATCAGCACCACAACCCAGTTTCCGCGCCGGAAAAACGGCGCGATGATAACATCCGCGTAGTACCGCCACCAGATGATGCCGTACCAGAGCGTCAGCAGCCCCAGCAGCAGCCAGCCTGCCGCGCCCGTCACCAGATGCCGGTATTTTGTCTCGCTGCGTCTCATGCCGCAGACCTCCTCTCTGACGACCGCTGCATGAAAATTCTGCCCGTTTTTTCGGAAAACATACACAGCCCTTGCATTTCATCGGAACGCAAGGGCTGCTTTGTTCGGGTTCGTGTCATATAAGGGACTCCGCATCTGACCCGGAGATCACGCAGAGCTCCGGCGGATTGAACAGTCTGAGCTTGCCGAGCCCGCCGCTGACAATCATCACGGAGCTGCCCTCCGTAAAACAGCCCTTGTCATATTTCGGAAACAGCCTGCGCTCCGGCGACAGTATTCCGCCCGCCGCAGGCAGCCGCACCGCGCCGCCGTGAACATGTCCCGACAGTGTCAGTGCTGCGCCCCATTCTGCATACGCCGGAAACCACAGCGGATTGTGCGCCAGCAGAACTGTTCCCGGCATGCATGTCCCCAGCCGCCGGCGGAGCGTTTCCGCCGTCACGGCTTTCCTTCCGATAAAGCCGAACCGCCCGCCGCCTCTGTAATATTCATGCGGCAGCGCCAGCCCCGCAAACGGGATGCCGTGAATCAGCACGGTCTGATTCGCAAGCCAGACCGCGCCGCTTTCCCGCACGGTCTGCCGGTATGCCCTGTACAGCTCCGGCGGCAGGTCGGCCTCGTGATTTCCCGGTACCGCCAGCACCGGCGCAATGCCGCTCAGACCCCGCAGAAGCCGTCCTGTTTCCGTAAAATCACGCGCCGTCCGGGAGATCAGATCACCGGTTATCACGATCAGTTCCGGTCTGAGCGCCGCTGTTTTTTCCAGCAGGCGCCTCTGATGCGCGCCGAACCTGCGCTTATGCAGGTCGCTGATCTGCACAAGCCGCGGCAGTCCGCGCACCGGTACTTCATATTCCGCCGTACAAAGCAGCAGCGTGTTCTCCGCGATGCCCCATGCGCCGATTGCGGCGCCCGCCGCGCATGCAGTGATCTGTTTCCTGTTCATGGCCTGTGATTCCTTTTCCGTAATGCCGGATGCATTACACCGTGACGGCCTCGCGCACGGCTGATGCCTGCTGCGCCGGCTTCTGCACCGGGGCTTCCTCCATCGCCGCGACCAGACTGCGCAGTCTGATTCTCGCCGCGCCGAGATTGTTGATCTCGTCGATCTTGAGCTGTGTATAGAGCTTGCCGCCCTGCTCGAGAATGCTGCGCACCTCGTCCGTCGTCACCGCGTCGATGCCGCAGCCGAACGACACAAGCTGCACAAGCTGCATATCCGGCTGCGAGCAAACAAACCGCGCCGCACGGTACAGTCGCGCATGATAGGTCCACTGGTTCAGCACGCCCAGCCTGCCGGTATGTGCCAGCGATGCGATCGAATCCTCGCTGATGACGGCCATGCCGAGACTCGTGATGAGCTTGTGAATGCCGTGGTTGATCTCCTTGTCGATATGATACGGTCTGCCGGCCAGCACGATGATCTTTTTGCCCTCTCTGCGTGCCTGCGCGACTGTTTTCCGTGCCTCGCGTGCCAGCAGCATCCGGTATTCCGCCTGTGCGGTATAGGCCGCATCCAGCGCTTCCTTCAGATTTCCCGCATAATGATACCCGGCAAGCGCTTTTTTCAGCGTCTTCAGCATCCCCTTGGGACGGTTGAGATCAAGATACGGCATAATGAAATTCTGTGCGGTCAGGCGGCTGTTGTTTGCACGCAGCAGCTCCGGATAATATGCAACGACCGGACAGTTATAGTGATTGTCATTTTCGCCCTCATCCAGATTATAGCCCATGCACGGCCAGAAAATGAAATTCACGCGCTTGCTGAGCAGATCCTCGATATGCCCGTGCGCCAGCTTGGCCGGATAGCAGACGGTATCGGACGGGATCGTATGCTGCCCCTGATAATAGACATCTCTGCTGCTTTCGCCGGAGAGCTTCACCGCAAAGCCCAGCTTCGTGAAGAACGTCGTCCAGAACGGCATCAGCTCGTAATAGGACAGCGCCAGCGGCAGACCGACCGTCGCGACCGGCTTGTATGCGGGCTTTTTCTCCGCGCATGCCAGTATTTTCTGGTATTTGTAATCGTACAGCGCCGGTATCTCATCGGTTTTCTTTTTGCCTGCGCCCTTTTCGCAGCGGTTTCCGGAGATATACCGGCCGCCGTCCGGGAAAATGACGATATTCAGCGCACAGTGCGCCGTACAGCCGCCGCACTTCGCACTGCGGGTCTTATATGAGAAATTCGCCAGCTTTTCTGCGGAGATCGTCGCAGTCTGCTCCGGCGCGTGCTCCTTCGCGTACAGCGCCGCTCCGAATGCGCCCATCAGGCCGGAAATCGCCGGACGGATTACCGGACGCCCCAGCTCCGTTTCAAATGACCGCAGCACGGCGTCATTCAGAAATGTACCGCCCTGCACAACGATGTTTTTGCCCAGCTCCTCCACCGATTTCGCACGGATTACCTTATATACCGCATTTTTGATGATGGATGCGGACAGACCTGCGGAGATATCCTCGACCGTTGCGCCGTCCTTCTGCGCCTGCTTGACCGAGCTGTTCATGAACACCGTGCAGCGTGAGCCGAGATCGACCGGATGCTTCGCAAACAGGCCGAGCTGTGAGAATTCTGCAATATCATAGCCCATTGCCTGCGCAAAGCTCTGGATAAATGAGCCGCAGCCCGATGAGCATGCCTCGTTCAGCATGATGCTGTCGATGCTGTGATTCCGGATCTTAAAGCATTTGATATCCTGTCCGCCGATATCCATGATGAAATCAACATTCGGGCAGAAATACGATGCCGCCTTGAAATGCGCGACGGTCTCAACAATTCCGAAGTCGATGCCCAGACCCGCCCGGATGAAGTCCTCGCCGTAGCCTGTGACCGCCGATGCACGGATATGCAGTGCGGGATTCTTTTCTGCATAGATATTCTGAAGCTGATGCACGATGCGGTCAAGCGGCTGACCGCGGTTCGCAGCATAATACTGATACAGCAGCTCACCTTTTTCGGTGATGAGCACGAGCTTTGTGGTCGTCGAGCCCGCATCAATGCCGAGGTAGGCATTGCCGGCCGCCGTATGGATATCGGCAAAGGGAAGATCGTTCGCCTTGTGCCGTTCAATGAATTTTTCGTATTCCGCCCGGTCGGTGAACAGCGGCTTGCCCGTGACCGTATTGCCGCCGGTTTTCGCATTTGCGATCTTTTCACAGGTCTCCGCCAGCGGCAGCGGCTTCACCGTCTGCTCTGCGTACATCGCGCAGCCGTATGCAACAAAAACCGGTGCGTGCTCCGGAAAAACCGCATGCGCATCGTCGAGCTTCAGCGTCCGGACAAATGCCTGACGCAGTCCCTTCAGGAATGACAGCGGCCCGCCCAGAAACAGAACCGTGCCCTCGATTGTTCTGCCCTGCGCCAGTCCCGATACGGTCTGATCGACCACCGCCTGAAAGATGCTCGCAGCGATATCCTCCCGCCTTGCTCCCTGATTCAGAAGCGGCTGGATATCCGATTTCGCAAATACGCCGCAGCGCGAGGCGATCGGATAACGCTTCTCCGCCTTCAGCGACAGCGCGTCCATGTCGTCGGCCGAAATGCCCAGCAGCGTCGCCATCTGGTCGATGAATGCACCTGTGCCGCCTGCACATGAGCCGTTCATCCGCTGCTCGACACCGCCGGTCAGGAAGATCATTTTTGCATCCTCGCCGCCCAGCTCAATGACCACATCGGCCTGCGGGTAATCCGCCTTTACCGCCAGAAATGCGGCATGCACCTCCTGTACGAATGCAACCCCGGCACTCTGTGCCAGTCCCAGACCCGCTGAGCCGGTTATGCACACGCGGAACAGCGCCTCCGGATACTGCTGCTGCAAATTGCCGAGCTGCTCCGTGACCGTTTCCCGCACCCGCGAGAAATGCCGCTGGTAACAGTGCGACAGTATGTTGTGGTTTTCGTCGATCACGACTGTTTTGACCGTCGTTGAGCCAACGTCAATGCCAAGGGAATACACCTGCTGCTTCACAGGGGAACAACCTCCTTAACCGCATACTGCGGCATGATACACTGCCATTATAACATAATTCCGAAGAAAAAGAAAGTCCGCTGTGCCTTTTTTCATGAAATATTCATCTGGTAATGAATGCAAAAGAGGCAGGCCGGAGTCCGGCTGCCTCAAAAAAGCACCTCCGACGGATTCAAAATGGGGCCTGCTTCCTTGCAGCGCCTCATGATAAATCCGTCGGAGATTCCGCTTATGATTCGTTGAATGCGCGGATCGCTTCGTAGCACATGAATACGTCGAGCTTGCTGACGACCTCCAGCGGTGCGTGCATCGACAGCACCGGTACGCCCAGATCGACTGTATCAATATTCAGATTCGCCAGATAGGCCGCGACCGTTCCGCCGCCGCCTGCATCAACCTTGCCCAGCTCGCCCGTCTGCCAGATCACGCCCGCCTCATCAAACAGCGTGCGCATCTTCCCGACAAATTCCGCCGACGCATCCGAAGAACCGCTCTTGCCCCGTGCGCCCGTGAACTTCATCATGCAGACGCCGCAGTTCAGATAGGCACAGTTCTTCCGGTCGTTCACATCGGAGAAAGTCGGGTCATAGGCTGCGGTCACATCCGCCGAAAGGCACTGCGATGCCGCAAAGACCGTATGCGCCTGTGTGCCGAATGCAGCAGACAGATCCTTCATGAAATCATGGAAATAGGACGAGCAAAGACCTGTATTGCCCTCGCTGCCGATCTCCTCCTTATCCGTGAGAATCAGTACGGCCGTGTGCTGCGGGTGCTCTGCCGCAAGCAGCGCCGCCAGTGCCGGATATGCGCAGACCCGGTCGTCATGGCCGTATGCGCCGATCATGCTGCGGTCAAAGCCGAGATCGCGCGCTTTGCCCGCCGGGACTGCCTCCAGCTCCGCCGAAAGGAAATCTGCCTCGGTGATGCCGTATTTTTCGTTCAATATCTGCATAATCCGCAGCTTGACCAGATCGCTGCCCTCGTCGCTCCGGAACGGCCGTGAGCCGATCAGGATATTCAGCTCCTCGCCCTTGATGCCCTGACCGAGCGTGCGCTTGACCTGCTCCTGCGCCAGATGCGGCAGCAGATCGGTTACGCAGAAAATCGGGTCGTTCTCATCCTCGCCGACCGTGACCGGCACAGAAGTGCCGTCCTTCTTCACAATCACGCCGTGCAGCGCCAGCGGCAGTACCGTCCACTGATATTTCTTGATGCCGCCGTAATAATGCGTCTTGAACAGCGCCAGCTCACTGTCCTCGTACAGCGGGCACTGCTTCAGATCAAGACGCGGCGAATCAATGTGTGCCGCCGAAAGCCGGATGCCGGATTCCAGCGGGTCTGTTCCGATCACTGCTGCGACAATCGCCTTGCCGCGGTTGACTGTGTAGATCTTATCGCCCGCCTGTACCGCATCTCCGCGCTTCCAGAGCCGGAAGCCCTTTGCCTGAAGCTGTGCCGCCGCATATGCCGCGCCCTCACGCTCTGTCTTGCCGGCATTCAGAAACGCCTTGTAGTCCTCGCAGAATGCATCCGCCTGCGCGATCTTTTCATCGCTGAGAACCTGTGCCGCATTCTTTTTCTGCATCAGGAGCGTTTCCTTCAGCGCCTTGATCTCTGCTTGTTTGTCCATATCGGATTCCTCCTTCAGTATTTCATTGTGCTGTCCTTCCGGACATCGCGCCGCTTCCTGCTTCAGCCTGCCGATCACGGTGCGGGCGGCTGCCTCCAGCATCGCCGCGGTGCCGTTGTTTTCAATCACGGCATCGGAATGCGCACGGAAAAAAGCCTCCGTATGCTGCGCATTCATTCGCTGATCGGCCTGCGCCTCCGTGAGACCGTCGCGCTGTATGATGCGCGCCCGGCGGCATGCCCGGTCGGCAATGACCGAGACAATGCGCACACAGAAACGGTCGATGCCGCTCTCGAACAGCGTCGGTGCATCCAGCAGAATCAGCCGGTGACCCGCTGCGGCCAATGCCGCTGCCTCCTGCCGGACTGACTGCGTGATATACGGATATATGATCGCCTGATACCGTGCCCGCGATGCTGCATCGCTGTAAATCAGCGCGGCGGCGGTACGGCGGTTCAGGCTGCCGTCTGCATGCAGGAGTGCTTCGCCGAATACCTGCCGCAGTGCCGCCAGACACGGCGTTCCCGGCGCGACGACCGCCCGCGCCGTTTCATCGGCGTTGATGACTGCAAAGCCGTTTTCGGCAAACATACGGCTCACCGTCGTTTTTCCCGCGCCGGTCTGCCCGGTCAGGCCGATCAGATGCAAGTGTTTCACGGCGGCACCTCCCTTCGCTTTCCAGTGCTATTATACCACATAATACGGAAAAGTTCAATGGGAGCCATGGAAAAAGATGCGGACATTCAGGGGGGGATTTTATAAGGTGATTTCCGCTGCTGCCAAAATAAAGCTTTTGGTAACTCAGCTTTGCCGGCGTTCGCATTCCTTCAAAAAGCCCGCGGGTCGAGGGCGGCGCTGTGAATCATCGTGCAGACAAAACAACACCTGCTGCATCCCGAAGGGGAAGGAATGCAGCAGGTGCTTCTGATTGATGCTTAGCTGAGGCTCCAGCTATCCATGGAAATATTGCTGTTGAATACAAAATAGAGGTTTGTTTTGCCGGAGAGACCGGATACAGCCGTCGTGATCTCCTGCATCGAGCCGCCTGCCGGAATCTCAATGTATGCAACCGGTGTACCGGATGCACTGCCGGTGCAGACCTTGATGATGCCGCCGCTCTGTGCGGAAGCCTTGACAGTAATCGCAGATGCGGATTTGCAGTCAACGCCGGTCACGCGGAACCAGTCGCCTTTTTCCGCGGCAACGGTCGAGTTTCCGCTGCCTTCGATCTGAATGCCGCCCTCATGCGAGAAGGTTGCTGCTCGGACTGTCGTAAACGGATCAAGCGATTTGACCTGGGAAACACCGGTCTTGGTGCCCTTGACCTGCTGCATCGTGCCGTCGGAATTCATGGTGATCTTGTCGATATGCGTGCTTCTGTAGCCCATATCCTTCAGATTCATCACATCCTGGAGATACTGTGCATGATAGAACAGGTACCACTGTCCGTTGAATTCCATGATGGTGTGGTGATTGTTGCCGGTCGTGCCGAAGAAGTTGCCGATATTCTTGAACACCTCGCCCTTATAGGTGAACGGGCCGAGGGGACTGTCGCTGACCATGTAGTCAATCGCGGCTGTGGAAAGGCCGTACTGGTTGCCGCCGGTGCTCCAGTTGGTGCAGTAGCTGTAGTAATACTTGCCGTTGTACTTGTGAATGCCGCTGTCCTCGAACATATACGGCGCATCAATGACCTGCGGCGTTCCGTCGATCGAGGTCATGCTGTCGCTGAGCTTGACGCAGCGGGCAGACTTCGGATGATCGGAGGGCTTGCCGTCCGTGCCGCCGCCGAAATACAGATAGCCTGTTCCGTCGTCATCGACAAGCACGGCGGGGTCAAAGACCCACGGGACATCGGTGCAGTTTGTGGTCTTGCGGTCGATCATTGCTTTGCCGTTCGGATCGGACCACGGGCCGATCGGGCTGTCAGAGGTCAGCACGCCGATGCCGTTTGCGTTATTTGCAAAGTAGAGGAAGAACTTTTCCTTGCCGTTGATCTTTTTGTGGCAGGCGGTCGGTGCCCATGAGTTGCCTGCCCATTTTGCGATGCCGTTCTGACCGGCTGCATTGATGAGGCCGTGATCCGTCCAGTTGACGAGATCGTCGGAGGAAATGCAGCGCAGGCAGTTGATCGTGCTGTAGGTTTCCTTTGTGACCTGTCCGTTATTATACAGCAAATGGTCATCTGTCATATAGATGTAGACTCTGCCGTCATATTCCATTACCCCGGGGTCGGCGCCGAAATAGTTGGAGATCAGCGGATTGAATTCGTTTTCGTTTTTATAGCTTTTTGCAAGGCTGACGCTGCCGAATTTCTTTTCCATTTCCGTAAAGTCCACCTGCTGAATCTGCCGCTCCGGGAATTCTGCGGTCTGGCCGGTGAGGAACTGCACGAACCAGCTGATGTCATCCTTGTCAACGGTGCCGCTGTAATTGACATCGGCTGCCTTTTCGGCTGCCTTTACTGCGAAGCCCTTGCGGATGCCGTACTTTGCGAGGGTCAGGTCGATCGCAGTGGTCTTGCCGTCGCCGTTGAGGTCAGCGAGCTTATAGTTGATCGGGGTCACACCCTTCGGGCCGTCGATCTGCGTGCCCTTCGGTGCGGCGATGACTTCATCGACGAGGAAGCTGCCGGTAGTGGATTCCGCTTCCACATAGATCTGGATATTTGTTGCATCAGACGGGATCGTGAACTCTGCGTTATAGAGCTGTGCCCAGTCGCCTGCGGAGGAGACAGAAGCAATCTGCGGCCACTGTGTTTCGCCGCTTGCATCCTTGTATTCAAGGGTCAGGTGGAAGGTGTCGGAGCCGGTGGCGGGCTTTACGACTGCGCTGAAAGCGTAGGTCTCGCCGGCCTTGAGCTTGGAGGGCAGCGAATGAGTCGCACCGTTCCATGCAGCCTCACGGCCCGTGCAGGACAGAGACTTGCTGCCTTCATAAGCATCGGAGCTGTTTGCGACGGAGGCGCTGCCTCTGCCGGAGAAGCCGTCGGTGCCGTTCTCGAAGGTGTAGTGGAACAGATAGCCGTTGGGATCGGGCTCTGCTTCGCCGGTCGAGATGACGAAGGTCGTCACGGACTGTGCCGG
>JAFXZM010000002.1 GCA_017541275.1 Oscillospiraceae bacterium
CTCTACAGCCGCCGGTTCAGCCGCCTATGCAGCCGCCGGTTCAGCCGCCTATGCAGCCGCCGGTTCAGCCGCCTTTTCAGCCGCCGGTTCAGCCGCCTATGCAGCCGCCGGTTCAGGAGCCTGTACAGCCGCCCATGCAGCCGCCTGTACAGCCGCCGGTTCAGCCGCCTGTACAGCCGTCGATGCAGCAGCCCGTGCAGCCGCCGGTTCAGCCGCCTATGCAGCCGCCGGTTCAGGAGCCAATACAGCCGCCCGTGCAGCAGCCTGTACAGCCGCCGGTGATACCGCCGGAGCAGCCCGTTCAGAAAAAACGGAGCAGAAAGCCGCTCTGGATTATCATTGCGGCTGTTGTGCTCTTACTGATCGCCGCCGGCGTCATACTGGTGCTGAAGCATCTTGGCAAAAATCAAGAGGAATCCTCCGGGGAGCTGTACGGCGCCGAACGCTATTACAGCTACCTCAGCGATAATGTGCTGCCCAAGTTCGGCTGTGTGCCGCATGACACCCCGATCAGCCCCGAACACGCAGAGGGCGTGATCTCGGCTTATGTCGCCGACCGCACCATGATCGTCATGCGCATGCAGAACAGCGACTTCTATGTGACGGAATACCGCGCAAAGAACGATACCCCTGAAGTCTTCCGTGAGCAGCACTACAGCGGCTTCTTCGATGTGTTTGACGAAATGGAGCAGCCGGTCTCGAAAATTACTGTTACAATCGGAAAAGACGGGACAAACAGAATGATCGACCGGGCACTTTCTGACACGACCGGATCCGTACAGAAGGAGAATGTCTGCTCGATCGGTTCGCCGGATGCATCAGAACAGAATATGTTTTCGATTCAGCGTACCTCGGACGGCAAGGTCATCTTCCATGACTTTGAAGACACAGACAGCCATGTAAGCTGGTCGGAATACGTGATAACCGAAGCGACAACGACATCCACGACCACGACAACGACCACCACCACTACGACAACAACGACCACAACACCGTTTGTCAGCCCGAAGGAGGCCGCTGCGCTGTACGAGAGCTATCTGGAAACAACGGTCTATCCGGAATACGGCAAGACCGTGATGCCGCAGGACGGCGAGAAAAATGTGAATGATTCGGAATATATCGGCGTCTGCGCGGTCATGATCGACAACATCATGGGAACGGATATGACGGATATGCTGGTTCTGTACCGGGAGAAAGAGGATAATATTGAGTACGGCCCGCATATTTCGCTGGCACTGTATTCGATCAACGGGGAAAAGGAGGTATATGAAGTCGCGAACGAGCGGATTATGGGCGACAGTGCATACTACCGTGACCCGCGCTGGGAGGGCAATTACTGCTCGAACCTGCTGACCTATTATCCGGAGGTGCATACGCTTGTCATCGCGCATTCCAACGGCGTCAGAGGCAATCCCGACCGGCCGAACGAATCCGCAATCCAGTTTAATGCAAGCGGCATGCGGGAAGGTACGGTACCCGGCAGCGGCAATTCGGTTACACTGCTCGATTATGTGCAGAACCATTACTATGACAGCGAGACAACCGTCTGCACGGTCAGAACCGGTGCCTATCTGGTCAATCCGAATGCGGACGATCTGGACACGGCGGATACATATTCCGGCTGGCAGGCACAGTATGAGGATTTCCTCCTGAATTACAGCAAACGGAACAATGCAGTCGGCAGTGAGAAATTTGGTTTTCTATATATTGACGATGACGATATTCCGGAGATCGTTGTCAGCGGCGGCAGCCATATTCTGATCTATAAGCTGTATCAGGATAAAATCTGTGAATGCTCAACCTACAGTGATTACGGAGATTTCAAGTATATCGAACGCTGCAACCGCATTTTTTCCTACGGCCGCGGCGCATATGATACCAAATGCTTTTATGAACTGTCAATTCAGAACGGTGAAACTCAAATCATAACTGAGTATAACTATGACATTCCGGTTTTCGGTGAGATGAAATATTCGATTACTCATAATGGTAACTATCAGGAGGTTACCAAGGCCGAGGCAGATGCCGACAAGGCCAAAAACTACGACAATGTACCGAATCAGAAGCAATGGAGCTATAAGTCAGACGGCTATTCGATCACGGAGGACAATGTCAGGGAGCAGCTTGCAGCATTCAGCTGATGCCGAATCACACGCAGGAGCAGCATTTAGTTTGCTGCTCCTGTTTTTCGCGCAATTTCTCTGCGGTTTGCGGGAATTCATGTATGTATTTCATGATTCCTACTTGACAAATTGCCGGAAAAATGTATAATTATAATATAACAGCGGGGGATCCCGCAAATAAAGCGAAAAGAGAGAAGCATTATGTATGACGTTGTGATTATCGGTGCCGGAATCACCGGCGCGATGCTGAGCCGGAAGCTCTCGCGCTATCAGCTCAGAATTGCCGTGCTCGAAAAGGAAAATGATACCGCAGAGGGCGCGACGATGGCCAATTCTGCGGTCATTCACACGGGCTATGACCCTGAGGACGGTACGCTCAAGGCCGAGCTGAATGTGAAGGGCGCGCAGCAGTATGAGGAAATCTGCCGCGAGCTCCACTGTCTGTACAAAACCGTCGGCGCTTTCATTGCCGCCTGCGGCCCGGAGGAGGAGGCGCAGCTCGGTGTTCTCGCCGCAAGAGCCGATGCAAGAGGCGTGCCTTATCGCCGGCTCACCAGAGAGGAGGCAATTACAGAGGAGCCCAATCTTTCTGACGGCGTGACGGCTGTGCTCGATTTCTATACAACGGCGGTCGTGTACCCGTGGGAGGTCGCCAATGCCTGCATGGAATGTGCATGCAATAACGGCGTTGAGCTGTTCCTCAATACCCCATGTCAGGCAATCCGCCGGGAGGACGGCTGCTTTGTCATCGAAACGCCGCAGGGCGATATTCAGACAAGGTATATCGTGAATGCCGCCGGTGTTCACGCAGAGGATATCCACGCAATGGTCGCAGCGCCTTCGTGGCATATGACCCCGCGCAGAGGCGAATATTATGTGCTTGATGAGGACGCAAAGCCGGTGCAGCATATCATCTTCCCCGTGCCCTCAAAGGAAAAGGGCAAGGGTGTTCTTGCAATCCCGACTGTTCACGGCAATACGCTCATCGGCCCGAACAGCGATTTTGTTGACGATCCGGATGACAACGGCACCTCCGTTGACGGCCTTGCATATGTCTGCGCAAATATCGGCAAAACACTCAAAAACATCCCGCTGAACCGCTCAATCAGAACCTTCGCCGGCGTCCGGCCGACCACGACCTGCCCCGATTTTATCATTGAGGAAGCTGCGGATGTGCCGCATTTCATCGACGCGGTGTCGATTGAATCGCCCGGTCTTGCTTCGGCACCCGCCGTCGCGGACAGGCTGATCGAAATTCTGGCAAAATCGCTGGAGCTGATTCCGAATGAAAAGGCCGTCATGACCCGCAAGGCTCCCGTCGTGCTTGCGGAATGCTCGCCTGAGGAGCGCAATGCGCTGATTCGTGAGAATCCCGCTTACGGCAGAATGATCTGCCGATGCTGTCAGATCAGCGAGGGCGAGATTGTTGACTGTATCCGCAGAACCTGCGGCGCACGGTCGGTCAAGGGCATCAAAAAGCGCGTCGGTGCCGGCTTCGGCCGGTGTCAGGGCGGCTTCTGTGAGCCCCGTGTCGTTCATATTCTGGCTCGGGAGCTCGGCATTTCACCGCTGGAGGTTGAATACGGTGCAAAGGATTCCCATATTCTGGAAAGGGAGAACCGCGTATGAAAAAGGTTGACGCTGTTATCATCGGCGGCGGCAGCGCCGGGCTGTCGGCTGCCGTTACGCTGAAAAAACAGGGCATTGAGGATATTCTGGTGATCGAAAAGGACGGAGAGCCCGGCGGTATTCTGGAGCAGTGCATCCACAACGGCTTCGGTCTGCAAACCTTTAAGGAGCAGCTTTCCGGCCCGGCTTATGCAGAGCGCTATGCCGATATGGCAAAAAAGCTGAATGTCAAAATTCTGCTCAATACCATGGTGACCAATCTTACCGCAGACCGCATTGTGGAATATGTCAATGCGGAGGAGGGCTGCGTGCAGATTCAGGCCGGCGCGGTCATTCTTGCCGTCGGCTGCTATGAGCGCCCGCGCGGCGGCATCAATATCACCGGTACCCGTCCGACCGGTATCTTTACTGCGGGACAGGCTCAGCGCTATCTCAATATCGACGGTTATATGGTCGGAAAGCGCGTGTTTATTCTCGGCTCGGGCGATATCGGCCTCATTATGGCGCGACGCATGACGCTCGAAGGCGCTGAGGTGATCGGTGTTGCCGAGCTGATGCCCTATTCCAACGGTCTGCCGCGCAACATGAAGCAATGCCTTGAGGATTTCAATATTCCGCTGATGCTCTCGCATACCGTTTCCAAGGTTTTCGGAAAGGAGCGGCTCGAACGGATCGAGGTCGTGGAGGTGGACGAAAACCGCAATCCGATTCCCGGCAGCGAGCAGTATTTCGATGTTGATACGCTGCTGCTTTCCTGCGGCCTGATTCCCGAAAATCATCTTGCCGAACACGCCGGCATTGTCCTGAACCCTGCAACTAAGGGCCCCGTTGTTGACGATCGCTATATGACCAGCGCCGAGGGCATTTTTGCCTGCGGAAACGGCCTGCATGTGCATGATCTGGTCGATTTTGTATCGCTTCAGGCCGAGCGCGCCGCTGAGGGCGCAGCCGCTTATCTGAAAAACGGCAAGCCCCTTGGCAGCACGCTTCAGATCAAAAACGGCAATCAGGTCAGCTATTGCGTTCCGTCACAGTTTTATCCGGATGACCCCGCTGAAAAGCTCACGGTCTATTTCCGCGTCCGGACACCGCTGGATGCGGGTACGCTTGTCATCCGGTCAGGCGGTCAGATTATCCGGAAAGTCAAAAAGCGGAAGCTGCTGCCCTCCGTCATGGAGGAGGCGGTGCTGCTCGGCAAACAGATGAACGGCCTGACGGACGATATCACCGTTGAGATCACGGGGGAGGAATAAGCATGGAAAAGGAACTGATTTGCGTAAACTGTCCGATGGGCTGCCGGCTCACGGCTGTGATCGAAAATGATACTGTCGTTTCCGTCAGCGGCAACCGCTGCCCCAAGGGCAAGGCTTATGCCGAAACCGAATGCATCCGCCCGGAACGCATCCTGACCACAACTGTACGCATCATGGGCGGCATTCACCGCGTTCTGCCGGTAATCTCTGAGCGCGAGCTGCCGCTTGACCGCATCTTCGAGGCGATGGAGGTGCTCCGGACTGTGCAGGTACAGGCGCCGGTCGCCGTCGGCGATGTTGTTGTGCCGGATATTCTCGGCACCGGTGTCAGTATCGTCGCCGCAAGGTCGATGGAGGCAGTCTGAGCTGCGCGCGGATATTTGTGATTCCGATAATCCGGACGATGCGGATGAACTGCGCCCGATCAGCCACTCCCCAAATGGATGCCGGCTTGACTTCTTTGCGGTTTTGTGCTATAATGAGCATGAGTTCATATGCCGGAGCGTTCTCCGGGGGCTCATGCTGCGGAGCGCCTCCGCAGACAACCGCTTGAAGGAGGATACGGAACATGCGTCATATTCAGACAATCGAAACACGCGATCTTTGCGAGAGCGCAAAGAAGGGCGGCTGCGGCGAGTGCCAGACTTCCTGTCAGTCCGCCTGCAAGACCAGCTGCGGCATCGCCAATCAGCAGTGCGAAAACACTGAGCAGAAATCCGCAGAATAATTGGTTTTTGCAACCGATCAATGCCGCCCCGCTTCTGAGGCGGCATTTTTCGCGAAATCCTCTGATATGAAAGGAGCTGTGCCCATGAAGCGGATTATCACCTGCTATGCGCTCGATACGCGCGAGCAGCGGCAGATCAGTGCGCAGTATTTGCAGTCGATTACCGACGAATTCCTTGAAACCGGCGAGTTTCAGCGAATTGCTGCCCAGATCGAACAAAATGCGGATGCAGAGCTTTCTGCGCGGCTGGATGCTCTGCCGAAAAAGAATTATTCACAGCTCCAAAAGCTCATCGCTGCGGGAAAGCCCTCCGACGCAAGGATGATCCGGCTGCTGTACCGTTTCGGCGCACAGCTTATGCTCCGGGCGCAGGCGCTTTCTGCCGAAAGCCGCATGCATCTGAATGAACGGCTTTCGCCGTATCTTACCAAAGAACAGGAATTTGACGGGATGCTGATGCCGCTGTTCGACGGGCTGAAAACTGCGGCTGCTGAGGAAATGCCCGCTGCCCATGCGGATACGCCCAAAAAGCAGCCCGCGAATCTCAAGCTCGCACCGTCCGCTGCCTCTGTCTCCGGTGCAGCGCCCGCAGGCACACCTGCGGAGAAGCCGATTCTTGTAAAAAAGCCGCCGCAGAAGGACTTTACCATGATGGCCGCGATTGCCGCCGGAAACAGCCGCATCCTTGCATTCGGCCCTGCCGGCAATAAGGTTCCGTCTATGCTGATTGTGCAGAAGGACGGCTCCGTTTTTCCCGTCGGCGGGAATCCCGATATCATGAAGCATGTCAAAAGCTGGCGCAGTATCCGTGAGATCACCGCGTCCTCGGATTCGGTTGCCGGCGTACACTATAACGGTTCCTTTGAGATTTGCGGCAATCCTGCGCTTCAGATGAAGTGCAGACAATGGCCGGCACTGCTCCATGCCGCCTTCAGTGCGGAGCATCTCATGGGCATCACCGTCATGGGCAAGCCGTGCAGCACCTATCCGCTTGCGATTCCGCTGCACCCTGAGCAGGAGGCACGCAGCATCCTCGTGATCCCTGAGGGCTACCTCATTCTGATGCGTGACGGCACCGTGCTCGGCGAGAGCGCCGCGGGTGCCGGAGAATGGGAGCAGATCATCAGCATCGCTGCCGGCGGACGCCATTTTCTCGGCCTGACGCGGCAGGGCTATGTGCTCGCCTGCGGCAGCAATATGGAAGGACAGTGCAGAACCGGCGGCTGGAACAATATCATTGCGATCGCAGCCTCCGGCGATATCTCCGCCGGCCTGACCTCCGGCGGTACGATCGTCACGACCAGCCCCTCCCTTTCCCGGAAGGTGTCCGGCTGGCATGAGGTCGCCGGGTTTACGCTCCGGAACCGGCAGATCATGGCTGTTACCAATTCCGGAAAGATTCTTTCGACCTGTATCGGCGCTTCCGCCTTTGCAGGCTGTCAGCCCAATTATACCGTCATCCCGCGATGACAAAGAGGTGAATGTCAATGCCGCAGAGGATCCGCTCCTGCTATCCGCTTGACCATTCCGAACGGAATGCGGTCTATCGCGCTTATTTACAGGATCAGCTTATGATGCTGACCCGAACGCCTGCCGGCGCCCGCATGCTGCGTACATTTGCTTCGGAGCTGCTCGGCGCTGCTGCCGGGCTCTCGGAGGGACAGCTTCGGGCACTGCGGGAAAAGCTCGGTCATTCCGGGCTCGACCCCGCAGAGCAGGCTGCCTTTCAGCCCGCTGTACAGGAAATGCTGAAGGGTCTGCCCAAGGCGGAGCCCGCTCCCAAACCGGAACCGGTCCCCGTAAAGCATGAAAAGCCAGCCGAATCTCCGAAAAAGCCGGAGAAGCCGAAAAACAGAATGGTCTGGAGCTGGTCGCCCGATATGGACACTCCGGAGCCGGAAAAGACTGCTGTGCCGGAGAAAACTGCCGTGCCGGAGAAAACTGCTGCGCCGGAAAAAAGTACCGTCAAAAAAGCCGCAAAGCCCTCCGCCGGGAAAAAGGACGCCTCTCTTGCTGCACATGCGCGGATTGCACTCGAAAACTGCGGGAAAATCGCTTTTTTGCCGCAGATTATGACCCGGACGGCAAAGAGCGCAAAGCTCTTTCATTCGGGGGAGGCGGGCAGCAACGGAATCGTTGTCATAACACCGGAGAAAAAGCTGAAATGCTTTCATGCCGCTCCGAACTGGGAAAAGGAGCTCAATTCATGGGAGCAGGTCGGTTCGATCCAGACCTTTGAGCGGGAGGGCGTCGTGACCGGACTGCGCACTGACAACAAACAATACATCATCGGAAACGGCTATCAGCCTGCGCTGACCCCCTATAATCCGCTGCGCATCCCGTTTCAGTATCATGTGGGAACCGGCGTTCAGGCCGCATGCTACAGCCGGATGCACCGCGTTCCGCCCGCAAATCCGGTTGTCGATTATGCGATCGGATTTGATTTCTACCTCATTCTGCTGAAGGACGGCTCCGTGCTCTCCGGCGACAGCAGTTCCGATACCTGCTTCGCAAAGGCCACCGATCAATGGCGGAATATCATTGCGATTTCCGTCAGTGACTTTGTCGGCGTCGGGCTTGATGAAAACGGGCGCGTGCATCTGGTCTCGCGGAACAATGCCGCGGATGATGCCGTGCTGCCGTGGAAACGGGTCATTGCCGTGAAATCGGTGAACCGTGTCTGCGCCGGCCTGCTCGAAAGCGGCCGCCTCATTACCGATCAGCCCGTTCCCGGCATTGACCTCAGCACATGGACCGGGCTTGCTGCGTTTACCGTCCGCGATGCGCCCGGCCTCAAGACCCCGCAGTTCTTTGCGGTTACAAATGACGGCAGACCGTATTTTTCCGGAGAGCTGCCGTTCCGGGATGCGACGGTTCCTGTTGATATTACGCCGCTGTAAAGCGTCTGTAAACTTCCGTTTCAGAAAAACATTTCTGCCGGCATATTTCATTTGATCGAAGAACCTCTTAAATGAGACTATAATAAAAGGAGAACCGTATGATTCATCAGTATCAGCTCGGCGGATACAATATCGTGCTGGATGTTTGCTCCGGCTCCGTGCATGCCGTCGATCCTCTCGCGTATGACATGATCGCAATGTACGAACAGAATGACCGCGAGACCGTCGAACAGACTGTCTGGGAGAAATATCAGGATGCACCCGGCATCACACGGGAGGAAATCGCAGAATGCTATGACGATATCACATCGCTGAAGGACGCCGGAAAGCTCTTTTCGCCCGATACCTTCGAGCCCATGGCCGGTACCCTGAAGCGCAAAACCGCTGGTGTCGTCAAGGCGCTGTGTCTTCATATCGCGCATACCTGCAACCTCAACTGCTCCTACTGCTTCGCCAGTCAGGGAAAATATCACGGCGAGCGCGCCCTCATGTCCTTCGAGACCGGAAAGCGTGCGCTGGATTTTCTCGTCGAGAATTCCGGCTCGCGGCATAATCTGGAGGTCGATTTCTTCGGCGGCGAGCCGCTGATGAATTTTCAGACCGTCAAGGATCTCGTTGCCTATGCACGGAGCATCGAGCAGGAAAAAAAGAAGCATTTTCGCTTTACCCTGACCACAAACGGCATGCTGATCGACGATGATGTGATTGACTTCGCGAACCGCGAATGCAGCAATGTCGTGCTGTCGCTGGACGGCAGAAAGGAAATCCATGACCGGTTCCGCGTCGATCATGCCGGAAACGGAAGCTGGGAGAAGATCGTTCCGAAATTCCGGAAGCTCGTGCAGGCGCGCGGCGGGAAAAATTATTACATGCGCGGCACATTTACGCACGCAAATCCCGATTTTCTGGAGGATATCAAGGTTATGCTCGGCCTCGGCTTCCGTGAGCTGAGCATGGAGCCGGTCGTATGTCCGGCGGACGACCCCTCTGCGCTGACTGAGGATGATCTGCAAATCGTCATGGAGCAGTACGAAAAGCTCGCGGCACTGATGATCTCTGAGCGCGCGGCCGGCAGACCTTTTACCTTCTATCACTATATGATCGACCTCAAGGGCGGCCCCTGCATCTACAAGCGCATTTCGGGCTGCGGCTCCGGCACCGAATATATGGCCGTTACCCCGTGGGGCGATCTTTATCCCTGTCATCAGTTCGTCGGCGAGGAGAAATTCCGGCTCGGCGATATCTGGCACGGAATCGACAATACCGCAGTGCAGGATGATTTTATGGCGTGCAACGTCTATGCGCGCGAAGAATGCAGGGATTGCTGGGCAAAGCTTTACTGCTCCGGCGGCTGTGCGGCGAATGCCTACCACGCGACAGGCTCCGTGCGCGGCGTCTATGAATACGGATGCAGACTGTTCCGCAAGCGCATGGAATGCGCGATCATGGCGGAGATTGCAAAAACTGTCAAGCCGGATGTTTCGGAATAACGGTGCTGCTATTCAGGGTAAAGATCACTTCATTGTCAGGAGGGATTTTCATGCAGTTCAGAAAATCAGGCATCATTCTCGCTGCGGCTGCGGTTGCGGCGGTCGGGTCGCTTATGGCGCTGTTTCTGCTCCACGGCAGGGACGGCGGACAGAATACGCCTGCCAATGCACCCGAAAACGCTGCCTTTTCCGACATTACGGAGCAGACCGGGACAACCGCCGCCGGACAGACGGATTCTCCGGAGATGACCGCGGAAACCGAGCCGGAGCTGTTCTGTCCGACGGCTGAACTGGATACCGCGCATTATCCGTTCTTCACAGAAGCGGGACTGGATGTGCAGGTTTACATCAATCCGCTCTGCACGGAGGGCGAACGGTATGTGATGCTGCAGGACTTGGAATCTGTGATCCTCAGCGACCCGGTCATAGTGAATGATCTTCCGGCGAATGCAGACTCCGTGACATTCTGGGTCTCCTATGACCCGGAACAGCTCGGCTCACTGCTCAGTCATACGATGCTTATGCGCTTTGACCCCGACGATGACAGTGGAGAACAGTTTTATCCGATTGAGAATACTGTGACCGACGAGCAGCAGCACCGCCTCTGCGCGGAGATCACCGAACCGGGCATTTATTTTGCGTTTGATTTTGACGCATGGGCGCGGCTCTGGGGTGTTCAGACGGATTCGCCGCTGTGCTACCGGAATCCGGATATCGGGTTTACCGCCGAGCTGCCTGCGGAGGTCATGTTTGCTCAGTATATGCTCGACTGCGGCAATCTGGATGCCTATGCCTACCTGCCGCCGGAGGAGCGCTATACCGATGAATACGGCGCTGACCATATTGTGCCGCTGATGTTCGATTCCTCCGCCTCCGCTGAGGGCGTGACCGGTTTTACGCTCGAATGGATCCGTGACTGTGACGGCGCGGATACCGCAGCCGGACACCGCCTTGAAGGCGTCCGGGCACTCTCAGAGCTCGGTACCGCCGGAAAATGGGAGGTGACGGAGGATACCGCTTCCGAGCTTCCCGGCGGCGCACATTGCAGAATCATCACTGTGAAATCGGAGGGCGACCCCGCACAGGGCATCTCCGGCTCGGTGCAGATGGATGCATACTATGACCTGCGGGACGGCGAGATCGTCCGCATCAGCTACGCAATCGACCCCGCGCAGGAGGGCACGCTCTATCAGCCGCTCCGCAGCAGCCTCGATACGTTCCGGCTGATATAATCAGTTTTTCTTCGGCGGCATCATCCTGCGGGTGGTGCCGCCGCTGTTTGCAGACTGTTTCCTGCGGTTTCGGAATATTCACCGAAAAACATACGCGCCCGGCCGCAAAAAGCCCCGAATATGTGCGAAATCTTCCCCGATTCTTGACAGCGGCGCCGGAATGATGTTATAATCAAGTGTTAATTTGTGCGTTTATGCATGCGTACAGCGGATAATTGTGTGAAAGGGCGATCCATATGAAAAAAAACACGGTATTTGCGCTGCTCGGCGCGGCATGCCTGCTGCTGACCGCCTGCGGCAAGGATGACAGCAGTTCCGCCGGAAACAGCTCCTCTGCTGCCGAAACAACTTCAACCGCTGCCCTGAATGAAGCAAGGGATGCGGAGAAAGAAGATGAGACTGATACAACGGACAGCACGACCACGGAAATAGTAACACAAACAACCGCAGATACGGATACAACCGCTGCTATACAGACGGAGGTGCACACGAAGCCCGCCGGCGGCGGTTCTTCGGCGGTGTTCCCTGCTGACGCATTTACCGGCTCTGCGGCGCCTGAGGATGCCGTAAAGCGTGCGATGGATGCCTATATCGCGGCGGATGCCTCTGCGATGTTTGCCTGCATGCCGCAGTGCTTTGCGGATGCGCTCGGCACCGAGCTCACTGCCGTAGGCATGAAGGATATGCAGGAGGAATTTGACGAGGACATGGCGGCTAAGGAAAGCGCCTACGAGGATCATGTCTTTTCGTATGAAATTATGGAATTCCTGACCTTTGCACAGGCGGATGCACTTCTGGATACCGATGATACCTTTGAATATGCAAGATATGACGATGCTGAGGAAGCTGAGGAATCCGTCTGCGAAATGCTCGAAACCTGGAACTATCACGGCGAAAAGCCTGAATACGGCGTCGTGCGCGTGCTGATTGATTATCCG
This sequence comes from Oscillospiraceae bacterium, assembly GCA_017541275.1. Lineage (GTDB taxonomy): Bacteria > Bacillota > Clostridia > Oscillospirales > Ruminococcaceae > Firm-04. The sequence goes on from JAFXZM010000002.1 coordinate 12,293, forward strand.
GACGAGGACGAAAAATGGAACATGGGCATTACCGTGTTCAAGCTGGGCGACCGCTGGTATGATACGCTCTCCGGGGATTTCGTGCATAACCACATGGAGGATTACACGGATTACCCGGACGTTGAAGATGATTACGACGACTGATCTGGGGAGATAATGCAGATGATGCGTTACAGAATTCTGACTGCGGTCAGCGCGGCATGCCTGCTGCTTTCGGCCTGCGGAAAAACAGAGAACAGTTCACCGGATTCATCGGAGCCAACTACGCCCGGGACAACGGCAGCGGCTTCTGAAACGACAACCCTGCCGGCGGAAACAACAACGGCGGCGCTGTCATCTTCGGAAACTTCCGGAGAAGGTACGGAGACAACCAAGGCTGCTGACAGCACAACGCCCGATCTGTCCGCAGCACCGTCTGCCTCTGACAATGTGCCGGAGGCGCGGATCGCCGGAGCGCTGTTCGATACGCCGGAGGAGGCCTTTGCCAATACCTATGAGGCGGTCAACCGCGAGGACGGGCTGATGCTCTATTATGCGATGCCGAAGAGCCTGCGGGAGAATCTGCTGGAGGAGCAGAATCTCACCGAGGAAGAGGCAATCCCGGTCATCAGGGATTCGCTGAAGGGCACCAAAACGACGGTCGAATATACGGTGCGCGGCAAAAAAACGCCGGAGGAGGCTTTTGCCGATGAAAGCAATCAGATCAGCGAGCTGAAGGAAGAGCTTGAGAACATTGAACGCTATATGGACGGCGATCAGATCGACTGTATTGTGCTTGACGTGCATCTGACGCTGAAAACCGGAAACCGCACGGATGAGCAGGATGATCTGCCGGTCGTGTGTCATTGCAGGGACGGCTGGTTCGATCTGTCCGGCTGCATGCTGGCCGGCATGGTGATCGGTGAAGCAGGAGCGGGCAAGCTGCTGGATGATGCCGGTGAGCAAACAACTGAGAGGGGAGAACGGAATCCGTGAAAATTGCATTTTTGCCGGCGGTCTGCACTGATTTTACGCCAAAGGACGGCAAGGGAAAGACTGTGCATGTCTATCGGCCGTATGCGGCGATTCCGATGCATGAGCTGGAGCAGCATGCCGCTGAGGATAATGACCGCGGCGCGCTTCAGGAGCTCGGCGAGCGGTATTATTTCGGGCTGGGCACTGCGCAGGACTATGAAAAGGCTTATGAATATCTGTTGCGGGCAGCAGAGCAGGATGTGCAGGACGCGCAGTTTCTCATCGCGGAATGCTACCGCGACGGGCATTTTGTGCAGCAGGATTACGAAAAGTATTTCGAGTGGCTCAATCTCGCGGCGCAGAACGGCTCGTGGATGGCCATGCTGAACCTCTGTGCGGCCTACCGCGAGGGCCCGAAGGCCTACGGCGGCATCGGCCCGAAGATCGACCACACGCAGTCCTTTGCGTGGTCGCAGCAGGCGGAGCAGACGCTTCTGGGCTACTGGGCCTTCTATACACAGCCGAATTTCGTCGATTTCAATGAGACAAAAAAGCAGCTTTTGCAGGCTTATGCGACGGTCTCCAATCAGCTCGCACAGCACTATGCAATGGGCATGGGCGTGAACCGCGACCTCGATACGGCGATGAGCTGGCTGCAAAGAGGAAAGCGCTTTGTCTCCAATGCGACGGGGCAGCTTCGCGTCCCGTTCTTTGATGATGCGATCAAACGCCTGAAAGCCCGCATGGATAAGGAAAAATCGGGCAGGGCGAAGAAATAAGCAGGAGGAAGAAGAAAATTGGTTCGGAATGATTTAAGAAACATCGCGATCATCGCGCACGTTGACCACGGCAAGACCACGCTCGTGGACGAAATGCTCAAGCAGAGCGGCGCCTTCCGCGAGAATCAGGCTGTTGCGGAGCGCGTCATGGACTCCAATGATCTGGAGCGTGAGCGCGGCATCACCATTCTTGCGAAAAATACCTCTGTCATGTACAACGGCGTCAAGATCAACATTATTGACACCCCCGGTCACGCGGATTTTTCCGGCGAGGTCGAGCGTGTGCTGAACATGGTGGACGGCGTGCTGCTGCTCGTCGATGCCGCCGAGGGGCCGATGCCGCAGACGCGGTTCGTGCTTTCAAAGGCACTGGAAATGGGACAGAAGATTATCATTGTTGTCAACAAGATCGACCGCCCCGATGCCAGACTTGACCAGATCGGCGATGAGGTGCTGGAGCTGCTGCTCGACCTCGACGCCAATGACGAACAGCTCGAAAGCCCGATTCTGTTCTGCTCCGGCAGAAGCGGCACCGCTTCGATCAGCCAGTATGAGCCCGGAAAAGACCTGAAGCCGCTGTTCGATACAATTCTGGATTACATCGAGCCGCCGCAGGGCGAGCCCGATGAGCCGCTTCAGATGCTCATATCCTCGATCGACTATAATGAATATGTCGGCAGAATCGGCGTCGGCAGAATCATCCGCGGCACGGCTTCCGTCGGCCAGCAGGTGCAGGTCGGCAATTACCACAGCGAGGAAAAGCCGGTCAATGCCAAGCTCGTCACACTGCTCCAGATCGAGCAGCTTCAGCGCGTTTCGACCCAGAAGGCGACCGTCGGTGATATCGTCTGGGTCTCCGGCATCGAGGGCATCAACATCGGCGACACGATCTGCGCGGCCGGCAGCTTTGAGCCGGTCAGCTTCACGAAGATCAGTGAGCCGACCGTCGAAATGACCTTTTCGGTCAATGACAGCCCGCTCGCCGGCAGAGAGGGCAAGTTCGTTACCTCCCGCCAGCTCCGCGAGCGCCTCTATAAAGAGCTGCTCAAGGACGTTTCCCTGCGCGTTTCCGATACCGACAGCACGGATTCGTTCCTCGTTGCCGGCAGAGGCGAGATGCATCTCTCCATTCTGATCGAAACGATGCGCAGAGAGGGCTATGAGCTCGCTGTTTCGCCCCCGCATGTGCTGTTCAAGGAGATCGACGGCAAGCGCTATGAGCCGATCGAGCGCCTCGTGATTGATGTTCCGGAGGATGCTGTCGGTGCTGTTATGGAAAAGCTCGGCGGCAGAAAAGCAGAGCTCCAGGAAATGCACCCGCAGGGCAGCAGAATGCGTCTGGAATTCCTGATTCCGTCCCGCGGCCTGTTCGGCTATAAGAGCGAGTTCCTTACCGATACCAAGGGCGAGGGCATCATGTCCGCCGTGTTTGCAGAGTATGCGCCGTATAAGGGTGAGATCCCGCGCAGAGCCGTCGGCTCGCTGATTTCCTACGAAACCGGTGAGGCCGTCACCTACGGCCTGTTCAATGCACAGGAACGCGGTGCGCTGTTCATTCCCGCCGGCACCGATGTCTATGAAGGCATGGTCGTCGGATGCTCCCCCAAGGCGGAGGATATCGTCGTCAATGTCTGCAAGAAAAAGCATCTGACCAATACCCGCGCAAGCGGCAGCGATGATGCGCTCAGACTGATTCCGCCCAAGGATATGAGCCTTGAGGACTGCCTCGAATACCTCGCGGAGGATGAGCTGCTTGAGGTTACCCCGGAGCATCTGCGTATCCGCAAGCGCATTCTCGACAATTCCCTGCGCATGAAACAGAAATTTAAGAAAGCGTAATCTTGCGGCAATATAAAACTAAAAGCATGGAATTTCGATGGATTTTTCTGCCGAAAATGGCAGGATTGTGAAAAAAATAAAACCGCTTTGTGAAAGATATACAAAAAATCAGTGTAAATTATGCTCGGAATTGGATGGCAAAACGTCCCGTCGTGCTTGACTTTAATTGTAATTTGTGATAAAATACAGTTGTATCACTGAGATTGTATCGCTGCTGCTCTGTGTCAGGCGGAGCGGCAGAATGCAGGGTGATTCAGGCAGCGTTCTGAATGCCTAGGCAATCCGGCACATGCTCATCTGCGGTGTCGGGGCGCCGAAAACAGTACGGAGCGTTGACAGGCAAATTGGCAATGCTCCAACACAAAACAGAAAGGATTGAAACACATGAGCAAATCTATCTTCAAGAAAACCGCTGCAATTGTCTGCAGCGCAGCAACTCTGGTTGTACTCAGTGCAACAGCGATGCTGGCCGGTGCTCAGGAGACCCTTACCAAAGAAGACAGAGCATCTGAAATTGCCGCTGACGGCCCTACTCTGATGGCTGATGAAGTCTATGCAGAGCCGGGCGAGAAGGTGCAGTACGGTCTGTTCCTTGCGAACAACAAAGGCTTCTCCTCCTGCAACGGCTATTTCATCTATGATGAGCGTCTGGCTCCGTATGTCTGGGAGAACGATACTGCGGAAGAGTCTGTTCCGTGGGAGGCATCCATGGGCATTGATGTCGATCCGGACTTCACCTACGGCGAATCTGATACCCCGACTTCTGCAAAGTACGGCAGAAATCCGGCTCTGTACATGACTCCGTCTTTGAACGGCAATGTTCACAGATTTGCATTCGGTACCATCGGTGAGAAGGTCAACTCCTGCCCTGACGGTTTGATGTTCTACACATACTTCAAGGTTCCGGATAGCGCAAAGCCGGGCGATGAGTTCCCGGTTGAGCTGACCATCACAATGTTCCTGGATGACAACTCCGATGATACCGCGTTCACAAAGGTTAACGGCTGGATCAAGGTTAAGGAAGTGAGCACGACCACTGAGTCCACCACGACCTCCGAGACCACAACGTCTGAGACCACGACCTCCGAGACCACAACGTCTGAGACCACAACGTCTGAGACCACAACCTCCGAGACCACGACCTCTGAGACCACGACCTCTGAGACCACAACGTCTGAGACCACAACCAGCGACACCACGACAAGCGTTGATACTTCCTCCACTTCTACCGAGTCCACCACCTCCGGCACTGGTACTACCGGCACAACCGGTACATCCCCGAAGGGCGGCACACCGGCTGGCACACAGGCTCCTGGTGCAAAGACCGGTGATGCAGGCGTAGGCGCTGCTGTTGCAGGTCTGCTTCTGGCTGCTGGCGCTGCTGTTGCAGTTGCATCCAAGAAGAAGGAAGACTAATTCCTGACAGCTTATCGGACAATACAGTCTGATACCAAACACGGTGATGCTTCGGCATCACCGTGTTTTTGTGTATAGGAATTGACAGAAACGCGGAATTGTGGTATACTGAAACGGATATTTGGATATCATATCAATCAACAACGGAGGTAGATCAAATGAGTGAATGTACCCACGATTGCAGTACATGCAGTGCTGCATGTTCAAGCAGGGAGCCGCAGGATTTGCATGAAAAGCCGCATGCCCTGAGCCGCATCGGCAAGGTGATTGCTGTCGTCAGCGGAAAGGGCGGCGTCGGCAAATCTCTGGTCACGGCGCTGACTGCCGTTTCCGTTCAGCGTTCCGGCCACAGCGTCGGAATTCTCGATGCGGATATCACAGGGCCTTCTGTCCCGAAAATGTTTGGCATCAAGGGCAATGCTGATGCGGACGATCAGGGTATCTATCCGAAAAAGAGCAAGCTCGGCACAGATATCATGAGCGTCAATCTGCTGCTGGAGCATCCGGAGGACCCTGTGATCTGGCGCGGCCCGGTCATCGCCGGTGCGGTCAAGCAGTTCTGGACCGATGTTATCTGGGGTGATGACGAATATCTGTTTGTGGATATGCCGCCCGGAACCGGCGATGTGCCGCTGACTGTGTTCCAAAGCATCCCGGTTGACGGTATTCTGGTTGTCACGACTCCGCAGGAGCTTGTTTCGATGATTGTCGAAAAGGCTGTCAGAATGGCCGAAACCATGAAGGTGCCGATTCTCGGCCTTGTGGAGAACATGAGCTATGCGGTATGCCCGGACTGCGGCAAGCATATCAGTGTGTTCGGCGACAGCAAGATTGATGAAATCGCAGCCGCGCACGGCCTGCCGGTGCTCGGAAAGATTCCGATGAACCCGAAGCTCGCTGCGGCCTGCGATGCCGGCATGGTTGAGCTGTTTGAAGGCGATTGGCTGGAGCCCGCTGCCCGCACGATTCTGGCACTCGGAGGGCATGCGGAGTGAACTGGACAGAGGTAACGATCGAAACCGCAAAAGCCGGTCTGGATATCCTCTGCGCGCTTCTGACGGATATCGGGTTCAAGGGCTTTGCAATCCATGACCCGGATGATTTTGATGAGCTGATGGCCGGTAAGGTCGGGCACTGGGATTATCTTGAGGAAGGACTGGAGGCCGAGCTGACCGCCGGTGCCCCAAGCGTGACGGTTTATGTGCCGGAGAATGCGCAGGGAGCTGAACAGTTGGCTGCTGTCAGGGGACTGATCGCTCAGCTCAGACAGCGCAGCGATGCCGATGATTTCGGTTCGCTGAAGCTGACGGGCAAGGGCATCCGGGAGGAGGACTGGGCAAATAACTGGAAACAGTATTTTCGCCCGCTGCCGACCGGCGAACGTCTCTGGATAACGCCGACTTGGGTTGATGAGCCCGTTCCTGAAGGCCGGACAGCGCTGCATATTGATCCGGGTTCGAGCTTCGGTACCGGTCAGCACGACACGACAAAGCTGTGTCTCGGATTGCTGGAGCAGTGTGTGACGCCTGGGTGCCGGGTGCTGGATATCGGCTGCGGCAGCGGCATTCTCTCAATCGGTGCGATGCTGCTTGGTGCCGGTGAGGCATATGCGGTCGATATCGAACAGAATGCGGCCGAGGCAGCTGCCGAAAATGCGGCGCGAAACGGCATTGCGGCGGAAACATATCATACATACTGCGGAAATATTCTGGAGGATGCTGCATTGACGGCAGCGCTCGGCAGCGGCTATGATGTGCTCTGCGCGAATATTGTTGCGGATATCCTCATTGCGATGCGCGAAATGTTCTTTTGCTTTATGAAGGACGGTGCCTCTCTGCTGCTTTCAGGCATTATTGATGAACGTCTGGATGACGTTCTGGCGGCAATGCAGGAGACCGGCTTCAGGCTCGTACAGGTCGAGCAGAGCGCCGGCTGGGCGGCTGTTATGATGAGAAAATGAGAAAAAGTGCAGATTGTGTCTTTGCGACGTAATCTGCACTTTCATTTTGCAGTGAAATCTGCCGGAATCTGTCCGCTTTTTGTGTAAAAGGGAAAACATCGGAAAAAGGCTTGACAAAAGCAGTAAGATGTGGTAGAATAATTAAGTCGCCGCGAGAGCGGGGGCAGGCGCAGGAGAGGAAAAAGAGAGAGCTTGGAAGAAAAAACTTGAAAAAAGTTTTGAAAAGGGCTTGACAAACCTCAAAAAATGTGCTATAATAAATAAGCTGTCCGAAAGAAAGGACAGCGCCCCGGCACCTTGAAAATTGAACAATGCAACCAAGAAAGAGAACCCTTGAAGATTCCGAATTTGACTGAAGCTCCGGGAGGAGCGGAGGGAAAAATTCAAGTCGAGGCGAGACTATAAAGCGCAACACGGAAAAGTAATTGCGAGTGAATCGTAATGACTGGGATTTAACGGTTCGGGGAGCTTAAAAGAGCGAACCAAACAGTTATATACA
>JAFXZM010000020.1 GCA_017541275.1 Oscillospiraceae bacterium
ACACTCTTTTGCCTTACAGCACGGGAAGAAAGGGGCTTGGGGAAAGTACCCCCGTGCAACGGGGCTGCTTTCCCCATTTCAAAATAATTTGTTCCTTTCTTGTGCTTTTTATGCGGATGATAGACTTTTTCTCTCCCCCAAACACCCTCTTTTCACGCTTTTGACCGATAGGGGACGGATTCCCCGCTATCAATCCGCCGGAGGCACCATATAGAAGTAAATGCTGTTGCCGTGTCCCTTTCATCGTCCCCCATTGCGTTTTTCTGCATCTTATGGTACAATAAAACCAAAAGGGGGAATGCGGAATGCAGATCGAACTGCAAGCGCTCGGAGACAGCCCGTGGGCGGAATGGCTGAGCTGCCGGGAGCCGCAGCTTTACCATTACTATGAGCCGGAGCCGGGACTGTTCATCGCCGAAAGTCCGAATGTCATTGCGCGCGCACTTCAGGCGGGATATGAACCGGTTTCCTTGCTGATTGACCGGAAGGAGCTCGGCGCACAGACAGAGGCGCTGATCGCACAGTGCGGCAGTATACCCGTGTATCTGGCAGAAAATGCGGTGCTGAACAGCATCCGCGGCATGAATCTGACGCGGGGCGTGCTCTGCGCAATGCGGAGAAAGCCGCTGCTTTTTTCACATACCGTATTGCAGAGCATGCGCAGGCTCGCATTGCTGGAAAACGTCATGAACCCGACGAATCTCGGTGCGGTGTTCCGCTCTGCTGCTGCACTCGGCATCGACGCGGTTCTGCTGACAGCGGGCTGCACCGACCCGCTGTATCGGCGTGCTGCGCGTGTCAGCATGGGAACGGTCTTTCAGGTGCCGTGGTACATTCTGCCGGATGCGCCGGAGGCCGCAGGCACACTGCAAGATTTGCGGAAGGACGGCTGGCAGAGCGCCGCAATGGCACTGCGGAACGATTCCGTCAGCATAGATGCACCGCAGCTCAGGGCGGCGGAAAAGCTCGTGATCGTTCTCGGTACAGAGGGCGAGGGGCTTGCGCCCGAAACGATTGCCGCCTGCGATTATACGGTTCGGATTCCGATGTCACACGGCGTCGATTCGCTGAATGTTGCAGCAGCAAGTGCCGTGGCATTCTGGGCGCTGCGTGCGTCTGCTGCACCGGAGCCGTAAAAATAATAAGACTGAAAACAACGTAATTTCGCCGTATTCTGTGATATTCAGAATGCGGCGAAAATTTTTTTCGTTTTTTTGTGACCGCGCCGTTTTGTTTTCTGTCGTAATAGGTGAAGGGCGGTGAAAGCCCGGAAATCAAACAATATACGATCGTATCAATCCACAAAGCGGCACTGCTGTACTGAACGCGACAGCCGGCAGCCCGCAGAATGATTCACATTTGAAAAGGGAGAAATGATTCTGAAAAAGATTACTGTTATGATGATGACCGCAGCTTCCGTTATTCTGACCGCTGCACCGCTGACCGCACCCGCTTTTGCTGCTGAGGTGCTCAGCGCGAAAATCACAGTCTCCGTTGAAATGGATAAGGGCTATGTGCTGAATCCGACTGAGATCACCGTAACGGATGTGACCGGCGACGGAAAGCTCGATTATGACGATGCGCTGATCGTCGCGCATGACCTCTATTATCCGGGCGGGGCGAAGGTCGGCCTGACGGATCAAACAGTCTGGGGGCGCGAGGGCGCGTTCGGCTGCTACATTTCTGATGAAAACGGCAGCGACCTGACATACGGCGAGGCTGCGGAGCGCTATACCGGTCTGAAGGACGGCTATTCGCTTCAGATCCAAGCGCAGTGGCTCCCCTTTGACGGTTCGGTCAAGATCAGAATGAACGGCGAACTGCCGGACGGTACTGCACTGGAGCAGAAAGAAATCGAAGTCTCCGACCTGAATAAAAACGGCATGCCCGATATTGAGGATGCGGTGCGCACTGCGCTGAATCAGCCTGACTGGACGCTTGACAACCGTTACCGTTACGACTGCTACAATCCGGACGGGAATTATGTACCCGGCTTCTGCGCACTGACCGACGGCTGCACGGTCGAAGTCAATCCGATGATTGAGCATGACTGGTGCTATTATCTCATGGACGCAAAGCGCGGAAACAAAACCGAGCCCGGCAGCACGGTGCAGCTCATCGCAATGAAGCACGCAGCCGGAGAATGCAATCTCAATGATGCTGTCATCCGAAATACAGAGCTTTATATCAACGATCAGCCCTCCGGCATCTTTACCGATGAGGACGGCCGCGCATCCGTGACCCTGCCCGCCGGCGGCAATATCATCATTGATGTCCGGATCGGCAACGGCATTGCGTGCCTCCCCTATCATGTTGCAAGAGCAAATATGGCGGCTGCGCCGGTCAGTTCCGCTGAGGCCGTGACAACCACCGAAACAACCGCGGCGACGCTTACATCGACGACAACCACCACCGCCTCCTCTGCAACTACAGCAGCACAGGAGAGCAAGGCTGCCGTCACGACCAAGGCTGTCGGCGCAAAAACCGGCGACGGTATGCCCGCTGCAGTCATCAGCGCGATCGGCGCACTGGGCATGTGCGTATCGTTCGCAAGCACCGGCAAGCGCCGCAGCAGAAACAAGCATTGACCTCATATATTTCTCCCCATGCAGAAAGGCAGCCTCATTCCGGGGCTGCCTCTCATTTATTATAACCCGTGTTCTTCGAGAAAATCTGTGACCGTACCTTCATGGGATTGATCGCCGGGAAGATAGAATTGATAACGGGAGCCGTCCGGGATATACTCCAGAATCAGGCGGCTCGGCGAATTGCCCTCCATATCAGCACCGAACGCGAGCAGCCGGTAATTCGGCGTGTCCGCAATGCGGTATTCCAGAATCGAGGTGCCGCTGCCGATATCCGTGCAGGCATACGGCGTGAGATCGCGCCACGCAATGCCCGCGTTCAGTATTTCCAGATTGGCAATATCACGGAGCGTGATTGTGCGGTTTTCGATATAATCCAGAAGTGCCTCCGGCGTCAGATCACGAATCTCGACGCCCGAACCGGCATTCCACCGCAGTGTGAGATCCTCTACGCGGAAGTTTCTCCACGTTTTTCTCACGACAAGCTGCCACGGCGCTTCCAGCGGGTAGATATAGGTATCGTAGGATTCGACCGTATGGTCATATTCGAGAAAATCTAAATAATTCAAGTGCTCCCTTTTCTCTGCATGGAGCGCTTTGAGCGTGTCCAGCGTCAGTGCTCCGCGGGAAATATAAAACTGCGGCACTCCGACGCGCATTTCTCCGTACTGAGGGGTAGTTGTCACCAGCTTCCAGCCGCTCACGCGGGAGAGCGTGCCCTTCGGCACCGGTACGACCAGCCGCCAGAGCGCATCCTCATACCGGAACAGCGCATCCGGTTCCGGCGCGGGGATCATTCCGGCAATGAGGGTCATCTGCCCGTCCGAGTTGACCTCCACGCCTGCGACCTGCGGCACATTGCCGTTGAGATCTGCCTTCACCTGAAACCAGATGATGTCATAATCGTTGATATGCGCTTTCAGATATTGATAGCCTGCGGTCTGCTGTGCAGTCGGGGGCAGATCAGCCTGACGCGCCGGCACGGCCCATTTCTGTGATGACCAGTCCGCAGCGCTGAGCAGATGCATCGAGCTGTCATAGCTGTCATTCGGGACATGCAGCATAAACGAATACGCATCCTGCGGGTAACTGACAGTCGGAGCTGCGGCAGCGGTCGTTGCGGTGCTGCTGCGCGGGCCGGTTGTCGTTGTGATGCATGTGTCGTGCGTCACGGATTCTCCTTTTTTCGTAATCTGCGGAACGGTCTGCTCGCCGGTCAGCTCGCCCGTCGCGATCGGCAGGTGTATCTGCACGGCATCCCCGGTGACCGTGGTGCCGGAGCTGTCCGTCTGTACGGCGGAGCGCGTATGGTTTCCGGTTGTGGCTTCTTCGGCTGATTCGGTCTGTTCCGCAGTTGTTGTTGTCTGCTCCGCGGTGATTTCGGTGATATCGCTGTTCTGTGCGGTTTGGATATCGTCCTTTTTTGCGCTGTGCATGATACCGCCGACCAGTGCGATGCAGGCCGCTGCACTCGCAAGCGTAACCGCAGCCGGCAGAATTCTGCTGAATCTGCGGCGCTGCGGAATAACTGCTGCGGATGCAGATTCCTTTTCTCCGCGAATGGCGTCCAGCACGCCGCTGATATCCGGCTGCACATCGGGAATGCCGCCTGCCGGAGCTGCATCCTCCGCATATTCCGGCGGCAGTGCATTCATTGCATGAAGCAGATCGTTTGCTTTCATAGTAAATCCTCCTTTTCGAGAAATGCGCGCAGTTTTTCGCGCAGACGCAGCAGCGTCACACGGACGGTGCTCTCCGGTACCTGCATATCCTCTGCGATTTCCCGCGAATTTTGCAGATACCAGTAACGCTTGAGCATCATACGGCGCTGCTTTTCGGGCAGTGCGCTGACAAAGCGCAGGATTGCCTCCCCGACCGCATGCTGCTCGGCCTGCTGCTGCACATCTTCTTTGGCGGGGAGCACGGATTCCAGCTCATCAAGCACTGCCGCCGTTTCTCCGCCGCCGCGTTTTTTCCGGTGTGTCAGGTCGCAGCGGTCGAGCGCCGCACAGCGCACGAGCGTCAGCAAAAAGCCCGTCAGATGCGCCGGACGCTCCGGCGGCACCGCATTCCAGAGCCGCAGATAAGCGTCATTCACACACTCCTCGGCATCCTCCCGCCGCTGCAAAATCTGCATGGCTGTATACATGCAGAGTGCGCCGTATTTTTCGTTTGCGGCAAGGATTGCATGCTCATCTCTTGCAAACAGCAGTCTGATGATCTCATTGTCCTCCGTATTCCTCACCTCCCTTTCAAGGATCCCTGTTATCTTTACAGTCGGCAAAAATGCAGGAAGTGTTACCTGCATCAAAAAAAATAGAGCTTTGAATGCACGTTCAAAGCTCTCAGTCTGTCGAAAAAGTGTCTCCGACAGATATATAATGGGGACTCCGTCCCCAAGCCCCTGCTTAAGGGCTACTAGCCCTTAAGAATCCCATATTATAAAAAGCATGTACTTCCTTTCATTTTGATGAATATGGGATTCCAAAGGGACAGTGTCCCTTTGGTGGGTTTGGGCGAAGCCCATTATCAATCATCGCGCAGCGATACCTTTTTCTACAAGCTGAGCTTTGAATGCACGTTCAAAGCTCTCAGTCTGTCGAAAAAGCTGTCCTCAAAAACGTGACAAAACGCTTTTCCGGATATCAGCGCCGTTTCTGTTCACGGCAGCACCCGCCGCAGGATGAGCAGTCACCGCAGCAGGCGTGCTTTCCGCTTTTCCTGTTGCGGATGCATTTCACAGCCGCAGCAGAGAGTGCCGCGGCAAGCAGAATCAGCAGAATCACATCAATCCACTGCATCAGCATCACCCCGCAATCATTGTTCCGATGAGCCGCACCGCCAATGCCGCACACCACGCAATCACACACTGCCAGATGACAACCGTCACAGCCCATTTGCCGCCGAGCTCCCGTCTGACCGATGCGACCGCCGCAACGCAGGGCGTATAGAGCAGCGAAAAAACAAGCATGGACGCGGCCGTCAGACTGCTCATGGCGCCGGCCACACCGCCGCCGAACAGAATTTCCATTGTGGAAACGACGCTTTCCTTCGCCATAAAGCCGCTGAACAGCGACACAATCAGCCGCCAGTCGCCGAGGCCGACCGGACGGAACACCGGTGCAAGCATGCCGGCAATCCCCGCGAGGATGCTCTGCTCCCGGTCTGTGACCATATTGAGATGCATATCAAAGCTCTGAAGGAACCAGACTGCCGCCGTTGCAATCAGAATGACCGTGAAGGCTCTTTGCAGAAAGTCCTTCGCCTTTTCCCAGAGGAGCTGCGTCACATTCCGCAGCCCCGGCAGCCGGTAATTCGGCAGCTCCATGACAAACGGCACCGCTTCGCCGCGAAACAGCGTTCCCTTATACAGCAGCGCGATCAGAATGCCCGTGATGATGCCGAGCAGATACAGCCCGACCATAATGAGCGCACCCCTTCCGGGGAAAAATGCATTGACAAAAAACGCATAGATCGGCAGCTTTGCAGTGCAGCTCATGAACGGCGTCAGCAGGATTGTCATGCGCCGGTCACGCTCACTGGGCAGGGTGCGGGTCGCCATGACAGCCGGCACCGAGCAGCCGAAGCCGATCAGCAGCGGCACGATGCTCCGTCCGGAAAGGCCGATCTTCCGCAGCAGCTTATCCATAAAGAACGCAACACGGGCGATATAGCCGCTGTCCTCCAGCAGCGATAAAAACAGAAACAGTGTGACGATGACCGGAAGAAAGCTCAGGACGCTGCCCACGCCCGCAAAGATGCCGTCGATGATGAAGCTGTGCAGGACGCCGTTCGCATGCCACCGCGTCAGCGCGGCATCGGCCGCCTCTGTCAGCCTGTCGATGCCGGATTCCAGAAGCGACTGAAAAAATGCGCCGATGACATTGAATGTCAGCCAGAACACCAGCCCCATGATGAAAATAAACATCGGGATCGCGGTATATTTTCCGGTCAGAATCCGGTCAATGCGGCGGCTGCGGATATGCTCGCGGCTCTCCTGCGGCTTTGTGACCGTATCCGCGCAGAGCCGCAGAATAAACGAAAACCGCATATCTGCGATTGCCGCACTGCGGTCGAGACCGCGCTCCTTTTCCATCTGCATGACAATGTGGTTCATCATTTTCGTTTCATTTTCATCGAGCGCGAGCTGCTTTGTGACAAGTGTATCGCCCTCTGCGAGCTTTGCCGCCGCGAACATCAGCGGCAGCCCTGCTTTTTCCGCATGATCCTCGATCAGATGTGCAGCGCCGTGCAGACACCGGTGAACGGCACCGCCGTTTTCGTCCTTTGCGCAGAAATCCTGCCGCAGCGGCTTTTCCTGATATTTGGCGATATGCACCGCATGCTCGATCAGCTCCTCAATACCGTGATTCTTCGCAGCCGAGATCGGAACGACCGGTACACCGAGCCGCTGCTCCATGCGGTTGACGTCGATGCTTCCGCCGTTTGCAGTCAGCTCATCCATCATATTTACCGCGACAACAACCGGAATGTTCATCTCAAGGAGCTGCATTGTCAGATACAGATTCCGCTCAATATTCGTTGCATCGACGATATTGATGACCGCATGAGGCTTTTCGTTCAGCACGAAATTCCGCGAAACAATCTCCTCGCTGCTGTAGGGCGACATCGAATAGATGCCCGGCAGGTCCGTGATTCTGGTGTTCGGGAAGCCCTTGATTGCACCGTCCTTGCGGTCAACGGTGACGCCGGGAAAGTTGCCGACATGCTGCTTTGCGCCGGTCAGCCGGTTGAACAGCGTGGTTTTGCCGCAGTTCTGGTTTCCGACGAGCGCGAATGTGAGCACAGTATCCTCCGGCAGCGGATTGCCGCTTCCCTTCGGATGAAACCGTCCGCCCTCGCCCAGACCGGGATGCTCGGCATGCCTGCGCGTCTGCTTCTGCACTGCGGAATGCTCCTTTGCAGAGATCGGCTCTGCTGTGATCTGCGCTGCGTCCGAGAGCCGGAGTGTCAGCTCATAGCCGTGCAGCCGCAGCTCGACCGGGTCGCCCATCGGGGCATACTTGACGACCTGCACCTCTGTTCCGGGAATCAGTCCCATATCCAGAAAATGCTGCCGCAGTGCGCCGTCGCCGCCGATATGCGTGACCTTGCACGCCTCGCCGACTTTGATATCCTTTAAGGTCATGAATGCTCCTCCGATCAGGAAAAAAGATAGGATGCCGGATGATTATTTTGTTAGTCAAAGGTAACAAAGCGCCAAAGAAACAAGCCGTTCTTCGAGGAAACGCAGTTCCCGCAAACGCCTGATACTGTTTATTCAGCGGAAAATGCTCCATTCGGACACCGTTACCCTATTATAACACATTTTCGTTCAGATTGCAAGCCCATTTCGCTGATAGAGCACGGCAACAGCATTTACTTCTATATGGTGCCTCCGGCGGAGTATGAGGCGGAGCCTTATTATCAATGCATCGCAGATACCGCATAAAAAAGTAAATGCTGTTGCTGTGCCGTATGTGCTGTGCCCCTTTACAAACCCGGCCTGTCTGTGTTATAATAAAAGCATGCAAAGGCTACAAAAGAAGGAGAACCCATATGCATTCCATTCTGATTACAAACGACGACGGCATCACCGCCGGCGGCCTGATCCGGCTTGCGCAGGCGGCATTGGAATTCGGCGAGGTGTGGGTCGTTGCGCCGGAAACCCAGCGCAGCGCTGCTTCACACAGCATCTCGCTGCACAGTCACATTGACGTTTTCCCGCACGATTTTCCGGTCGCAGGCGTACACGCATTTGCATGCAGCGGCACGCCCGGTGACTGTGTGCGGGTCGGCAGCCTGAACATCATGCCGCACGCTCCTGATACGGTGCTGTCAGGCATCAATTACGGCTATAATGTCGCTTCCGATATCCAGTATTCCGCGACGGCCGGCGCTGCTTTTGAGGCAGCCTTTCAGGAGCTCCGCGCAATCGCGCTCTCTGAGGATGCCGTTTCCGATCATGCAGTCACCGACGCCTATCTGCATGAGGTGCTTGCGCGGCTGCTGGAGGAGGAGCCGTTTCCCGGTCAGATTCGCAACGTCAATTTTCCGAGCTGCCCGCTTTCCGCATGCAGGGGCATCCGCTGGAATACGAAGGTTTCCCGCGGCATGATCTTCCGCGACCATTATAATATGCTGGAGACACTCCCCGGCGGCGGCAGACGGTTTATGGTCGAGGGTGAGCTGACGCAGGCAGCCGAGGAGGACACCGATTTCCGCGCCATTCTTGACGGCTTTGTTTCAGTCGGCACGGTCAACAACATCGGCTTTCCCGTGATATTATAATTCGGGATTGCTGCACGGAAAATGAGAAAAAAGGCTCCGCCCTCAGATTTCTGCCGGGGATATTATCCCTTTGTCGGAGTTTGGGGCGGAGCCTCTTTATCAATGCATCGCAGATTTCTCAGCGCAGAATCGGGTTTACATATCTGCTGCGGCCGACAGTCTTGGAGCCGTACTCGATCGCCTGCACGGGACATCGGTTGATGCATCCCAGACAGAGATCACACCGCGGGCTGACCCATACGGGCTTTCCGTTCTCTGTGCGGATTGCCTGTGACGGGCAGTTTTTCTCACATTTTCCGCAGTGAATGCAGGCATCCGTCACGCGGAAGGGCTTGGTGCGGTTCATCAGCAGATAGCATTTCTGCATCATCTGATCCCGCAGCCTCATCGGGATCGCCCGCGATGTGCGGTGAACGATCTCCTCACGGATTTTTAGAATCTGACCGTTCACGCTGTCAAGGATCTCTGCGCATTCCTTCTCGGAGGGCGGTACCAGATAGATGATGCAGTTATCCGGCATGCGCACATAAAATGCATTGTGAAGCGGGAGGCCGCGCTGCTTCAGCAGCTTTTTCAGGAATCCGGCGCTGATGCTGTGCTTGCCGCCGAGCGTCGCAACCGCATACACATACCCTGCGTTCTCAAGCTCCAGATGCTCGATGAAATCGCGCACAGTCGCGCCGACGGAGCTGCAATATTCCGGATAGACAAAGCCTGTGCGCTCGCCCTTCGGGACGGTAAAGCGGAATTGTCCTTTGCGCCGTGCCTCCGCCATGTCAATGAGCTGTTCGCCCTTTACGAGCAGCTTGCGTGCCGCAGCCAGCGAATTGCCGGTGCCGGTGAAATAGAAAATCATAAGAATCCTCCTTTTTTTCTGCCGGACGGCCGGTGTTCCGGTCAGCCGGATGTGCGGTTATGTTTTCGGCTCCTCCGCGCTGAATTCCTCTGCGACCTTCCGGACGCGGTCGGAAGCACCGAGGAAGGCCTCTGCGACCTGCGGGTCAAAGTGCGTGCCTGCACCGTCCCGGATGATGTCCATTGCCTGCTCGAAGGAGAACGGCGGCTTATAGCTTCGCCGTGAAACCAGTGCATCAAAGACGTCAGCTACGGCCATGATGCGCGCAGAAAGCGGGATATCCTCGCCGCTGATGCCGTTCGGATAGCCTGTTCCGTCCCATTTTTCGTGATGATACTCCGAAAGGTTCCGTGCCTCCTCCAGATAGGCTGAATCCGGAACCATTGCAATAGCCCGGTCGATAATCGCGCTGCCGAGCGATGTATGCGTTTTCATCTTCACGAATTCTTCTTCGGTCAGGCGGGCCGGCTTATTCAGAATCACATCTGAAATATGGATTTTGCCGATATCATGCAGCGGGGCGGCATTCATCAGGTTTTCCACAAATTCATCCGTCAGGATCTCCGGATACATGCCGCGTCTGCGCATTTCCTCCGCAATGATCCGGACATATGCTGCTGTTTTCCGGACATGGTCGCCGGTACTCTTATCGCGGCTTTCGACCATATCTGCCAATACCATAATCAGGCCGTTCTGCATCTGGGAGATGGTCTCGGTTTTGTGCTGGATGTCGGTCACATAGCGGACGCTGTCTGCGGTTGTTTTGGAGAATGCGCGGTACAGTATTTCGATTTCATCGCCCGTATGGATGCGCAGTCTGCGAATCCGCTCGACATTTTCCTCCAGAGCCTCGCTGCTGTTGTAGGCGAAGGCGCCTGCGGCATAAGACATCGTATTCACCGGCAGGATGAGGTTATGCTCGACCAGCCACATCGTGACGGACAGAATAACGATAAAGAAGCCGGTCAGCAGGGAGACCAGCTTTGCCAGAAAGCTGGTGATGCTGGATGTAAGCAGATTCATCGAAATGTCGGCAGCCGCATAGCAGACGCATTTGCCGTTCGCATCGCAGACCGGCCTGTAAACCGTCAGCAGCCAGCCGTAGGAATCATCCGAAATGATCGGCTCAATCTCCTCGCCGGCCAGCAGCGACGGAACCAGATGATAGAAGGACGGGTCAAATTCAATCACATCGCCGGGATTTGAGCCGGTTGTTTCGGCGGTGTCGAGATCAAACACGACATGGCAGCCGTCCTCCTGAATCTGATACACATAAAGATACGTCAGGTCAGGCGTGTTTTTCATGATGAGGCTGAGCTGCTGCTCTGTCTCCGAATACCCCGGTGCAGCTTCACCGAGCGCAATGTAGTTGTCAATCTGAGAAGGGTCAAGCGCGGAAGCGGTCATTGCGGTAACGCCCTCTGCGATCTTGATATGGCTGCTGATTGTAGACCGCTGAAACAGCATCAGGCTGATTGCGGCGGAGACTGCTACAGGCAGAACCGCAGAGGCAGTCATAATGAGAACGAGCTTGGTGCGGAGCGAAATGGAGCGGCATCTGCTTTCCTTGACTGCGGCGGTCATTTTATCGGAAAGCGGTGCCTGCCAGATGCCGCCGAGCCGGTGCTTTTTCCGGCGGACAGCGGGAATGAAGCGGTACAGCAGAATTGCCGCAGTCACGGTGATCGCATTATCCAGCAGCTCCAGCAGCACACTGGCGAGCAGCAGTGCAGGGAACCGTCCCATTGCATCGCCCTTGCAGAAGTGCAGTGCGAGACCGCTGCACATTCCGCCGATATCCGAGCCGTTCAGGAACCATGTGAGCACAGCGCCGAGCACGCCCGTCAGCAGGCCGAGCACCGGAATCAGCAGAAACGGCTTTGTTTTGCTGCGGAAAAACCGGCGGCGCGCTGCAAAGACGACAACGACTGCTGTTATCATATTGAGCGTGCCGAAGTACATTTCCTCCGGCCGGAACAGCCCGTAAATGATGTTGGTCAGGAATCCGATGATGATGCCGGGGAGGGAGCCTCCGGACGCAGATACAAGGATTGTTCCGATTGTGTCAAGCTGAAGCGGCATGTGCAGCAGAGCTGCAATGCCAATGCCGATCAGATTCAGGAGCAGTGCGAAGGCCAGAAAAATCAACTGCAGCCGCCTGCTTTTTTTACCGGTATTCGGATGCTTTTCGGATGTAGGCATAACAATTCCCTCCTCATATTTGCCAATTCTACCTGTATTATAGCATATTATATGAAAAAGTGCAATGGGGAATATGAGAAAAACCGACAGGAATGGAAGCATGGGAGCAAAATCGGAGCCGGGCACTGCCCGGTGATTTTATTTCGCTGCTCCCATTGAACTTTTTTGCGTTTTATGGTATAATAGTAGCGCATACACAGTGAAACGGAGGAATCCCAAGTGGCAGATCAGCATATCCGCAATTTCAGCATTATCGCGCACATCGACCACGGCAAATCGACGCTTGCCGACCGCATTCTCGAAAAGACCTGTGCGGTTGCCGTCCGGGACATGGAAGCGCAGCTCCTCGACAATATGGACATTGAGCGGGAACGCGGCATTACGATCAAGGCGCGTGCCGTGGCGCTCGATTATACGGCAAAGGACGGCGAGGTCTATCGCTTCAATCTCATTGACACGCCGGGCCATGTGGACTTCAATTATGAGGTCAGCCGATCACTGGCAGCCTGTGAGGGCGCGATTCTGATTATCGACGCTTCACAGGGCATTGAGGCGCAGACGCTCGCGAATACTTATCTGGCAGTTGAGGCAGACCTTGAAATTCTGCCGGTCATCAACAAAATAGACCTGCCCTCCGCCGAGCCGGAGCGCGTTGCGCAGGAGGTCGAGAATGTCATCGGCATCCCGTGCATGGACGCGCCGCGCGTTTCGGCGAAAATGGGCACGAATATCGAAGAAGTGCTGGAACGCATCGTCACCGATATTCCCGCTCCGCAGGGCGATGAGAGCGCACCGCTTCAGGCATTGATCTTCGACAGCTATTACGACTCCTATAAGGGCGTTATCATCTATGTCCGCGTAAAAGAAGGTACCGTGAAAACCGGCGACCGCATCCGGCTCATGGCGACCGGCGCGGAGTTCACGGTCGTCGAAGCCGGTGTAATGAGCGCGACCGAGCATATCAACCGCGGCATTCTGAAGGCAGGTGAGGTCGGTTATCTCACAGCCTCGATCAAGAGCATCGGCGACACCAGAGTCGGCGATACCGTGACGCTTGCAGACCGGCCCTGCGGCAAGCCGCTGCCGGGCTACCGCAAGGTCAGTCCGATGGTGTTCTCCGGCATTTATCCCGCCGACGGCGCACATTATAACGATCTGCGCGATGCACTGGAAAAGCTCCGGCTCAACGATGCCGCGCTGACCTTCGAGCCGGAAAGCTCCGTGGCACTGGGCTTCGGGTTCCGGTGCGGCTTCCTCGGCCTGCTCCATATGGAGATCATTCAGGAGCGTCTGGAGCGCGAATATGACCTTGACCTTGTGACGACCGCGCCTTCTGTTATCTACCGCGTGACGCTGACAAGCGGAGAGGTCATGATGATCGACAACCCGTCGAATTATCCGAATCCCGCGAATATTGCCGACGCAGAGGAGCCGGTCGTCAAGGCGAGCATTTTAGCGCCGAAGGAGTATGTCGGCGGCATCATGGATCTCTGTCAGGAGCGCCGCGGCGTGTTCAAGGACATGCAGTATCTTGACGATGTGCGCGTGGAGATGCACTATACGCTGCCGCTGAATGAGATCATCTACGACTTTTTTGATGCGCTGAAATCGCGCACAAGAGGCTATGCCTCGCTCGATTATGAGCTTGCAGGCTATGAGGGCAGCAAGCTCGTGAAGCTCGATTTCATGCTGAACGGCGATATTGTCGATGCGCTGTCATTTATCGTGCATCAGGACAAGGCCTATCCGAGAGCGCGGAAAATCGCGGAGAAGCTGAAGGAGAATATCCCGCGCCAGCTCTTTGAGATTCCGATTCAGGCGGCGATCGGCGGAAAGATCATCGCCAGAGAGACCGTCAAGGCGCTGCGGAAGGATGTTCTTGCCAAGTGCTACGGCGGTGATATCACGCGAAAGAAGAAGCTCCTCGAAAAGCAGAAAGAGGGCAAGAAGCGCATGCGTCAGCTCGGTACGGTCGAGGTGCCGTCCGATGCATTCATGGCCGTGCTGAAATTTGATGAATAAGGAGTACCTGCGATGAAATTCAAATGCCCGCACTGCGGCAAAGAAACCTTTTCCCCGTGGCGGAAGATGCGCTGCGGCGGAATGACATCCTACGGAAAGCCCTGTCTCGAATGCGGACGGCGCTGTGTCAACGGCAAAACCGCACTGATCGCGAACACTGTGCTTTCGGTCATGGGCCTCGTCGCGATCCTCTACTGTTACTTTACGTTCCGCAGCTACCGCGATGTGTTCCTGACCGGCGTGATTCCGTTTGCCGCAACGATCATCATGCGCATTCTGTTCAATATGTTTGTCGGCGATCTGGTGCCGGCGCTGAAAACGCGGAAATGACCGCTCCTGCGGGAATCTATATCCATGTGCCGTTCTGCGCGGTAAAATGCCCCTACTGCGATTTCTATTCGCAGCGGTATGACCGGCAGACGGTGCAGGCATATACGGAGGCCGTGTGCAGGAATCTGCGTGCGCTGCCGGCCGGACTGCACGCCGATACGCTGTATTTCGGCGGCGGAACGCCCTCGCTTCTTTCCGGGGCGCAGCTTATGCAGATCACCCAAGCCGTGCGGGAGGCCGTGCAGCTTGATGCGGATGCGGAGGTGACGCTCGAAGCAAATCCGCTGACCGTGACAGCCGCCGCTCTGAACGCATGGAAGGCGGCGGGCATCAACCGGCTCTCGCTGGGGATTCAGTCGGTGCAGCCGGAGGTGCTGCGGATTCTGGGACGGCGGCATACGCCGGAGCAGGCAAAATCTGCGGTGCTGCGGGCACAGGACGCGGGCTTTGCCAATCTCTCCGCCGACCTGATGTTCGGGCTGGCGGTGCAGGACGCGGAATGTCTCGCGGCGGATATTGATGCGCTGACTGAAATGGATATCCCGCATATTTCTGCATATATGCTGAAAATAGAGCAGAATACGCCCTTTGCCGCACAGCCGCCTGCGCGCTGTGATGACGATGCGCAGGCCGACAGGTATCTGCAAATGCACGGGCTGCTGACAGCGGCGGGCTACGAACACTATGAGATTTCCAATTTTGCGCGTGCGGGCTTCGGGAGCCGCCATAACTGCAAATACTGGCGGCTGCATCCGTATTACGGCATCGGCCCTGCGGCGCATTCCTGCCATGACGGAAAACGCTTTGCGGTGCCGCGTGACCTTGCAGGCTTCATCGCAGACGCGGTGCAGCAGGAGGATGTCACCGAGCCGGAGGCGGAGAGCGTCACCGAACGTGTGATGCTGGGACTGCGGCTCAAAGAGGGCATCCGGACAGACATGCTGCCCGACGCAGACCGGGCACGCATCCTGCGGCGCGCCAAGCCGCTGATGCCGCAGTATCTCACATTGACTGACGGCACGCTTGCGATGACGCCGGCGGGCTGGCTTGTCTCGAATGCGGTGCTGACGGCGCTGCTGTAAAGCTTTGGCAGATACGAAAGGAGACTGAGATGCAGCAGATCAGACCGGCGAAGGCGTCCGATGCTTCGCGCATCGCGGAGATGATCGTGACGAATTACCGCGTGAATTTTTACCCGTTTTTCCGGAATGATCCGTTTTATTTCGGCGAGCTGAATGTGCTGGACACTGCTGCGGAATATGCCGAAGGCTCCGGGGCACTCCGCTGCACCTATGTCTATGATGACGGCGTGGTCAGGGGTATGATCCGCGTGCAGGACGATGAGATCGTCAAGCTCTATGTCGAGCCGCAGTTTCAGGGGCAGGGCATCGGAGCGAAGCTGCTGCAATTCGCAGTGAAAACGCTCGGTGCAGCGTGGCTCTGGGCGCTCGAATACAATCAGCGGGGCATCGCGTTCTATCAGCGGAACGGCTTTGTCCTGACCGGCGAAACGATGACTGAGGACGAATGGGTGCCGCTGGTGAAGCTGCGCCTGAAAACTGACCGATCATGCGAATGAAATGAGGTGCTTATGATGCCGGCAAAACAGATCATAATTGCGGCGGCAGCGGCGGGGCTGCTGCTGACTGCATGCGGAGATGCATCCTCCGATGATACGATTCACTATATCAAAACCTCCGTGACCTATGATACGATCACCGATATGTATGCCGACCCTGACAGCTATCTGGGCAAGATTTATCATATATCCGGAAAGTTTTATCCGGGTACCGATCACGATTCCGGAGAAAAGTTCTATTCGGTCTATGCGGAGGGCTCGGACGGTCACGGCATCGGCATCGAGCTGGACGGCAAAGATGTCAGCTTTGACGGGTTGGAGGACTTCGATACGGTCACGGTCGAGGGCAGGCTGGAAAAACAGAAAATGCAGCACGAAGGCGAGGAAATCGAAGTACTGATCCTGCGTCTGACCGACATAAAAAAGAAAGAAGCCAAATAACACCGCTTAGGGGGAAATCTGATGAAAAACAGGCGGCTGATGTCATGGCTGCTCTGTGCCTGTCTGCTGACACCGCTGACAGGCTGCAAGGGTGCAGCGCATAGTCCGGATTCGGAGGAGAGCAGCACAGCGAATCCGGAGGAAAGCGGCAGCGCAGACAGCGGGAGCAGCTCTGAGCCGCTGGCTGAAACCGCAGAGGCAATGCGGTTTACGGCGCAGGGTGTGACGAAAACACCGCAGCGCTTCCTGAAGGAGCAGTCGCAGCTTGTGCTGACCGCGCCGGAGGGCGCGGAGATCTACTATACGCTTGACGGCAGCGTGCCGGACAAAAAAAATGCGGAGAAATACACCGAGCCGATCTGCATCAAAACGCGCATTGCCGATTTTCCGGTCTGCACGGTGCTTCGCGCAAAGGCGTATTTTGCCGACGGCAGCGAATCGGTCACTGCGACGCAGACCTTCTGGGCTGCGGGCGATATTGACACGGCCTTTCACAATCCGGTGATCTCGCTGACCGGCGAGCCGGCGGAGCTTACCGAAAAGCCCGACGGCATCTTTTATGGGGAGAATGCCAAGAAAACCGGACGCAGCTCCGAACGGGCGGTCTCGGTCGAGTTTGTCGATGACAGCGGCAGCGAGCTGTTTGCACAGGACGCCGGTCTGCGCATTTACGGCAAGGCCTCGCGGGAATCCTCGATCAAATCCGTGAAGCTGTATGCGCGGAAATCCTATGATGAAGCACACGGGAAATTTGCTTACGACGGCTTCGGGACGGCAGATGCAGAGGGCGGAGTCATCGGGAAATATGACAAGCTGGTCGTGCGGAACGCGGGCAACGACTTTCAGTTTGCGTTCATCCGCGATGAGCTGAACCAGACGCTCGCGGCAGAGGCGGGCTATACCGACTGCGAGGGCGTGCTGCCGGTCGTGGTATACCTCAACGGCAGCTACTACGGTATGCACTGGCTGCACGAGAGCATCTGCGACGATCTACTGAAGGATAAGTACGGCGGAAACAAGCTCGGTAAATTCGTGATTTTAGAAGGACGCGAGCGCGAAAAGACCGTTCCGAAGGATGATGACGAGACTGCCGCCGCTGCGGAGGCGTTTGAAGCGGACTATGAGGCGTTTTCTGCGCTTGACCTGACCGATGACAAAAACTATCAGAAGGTCTGCGAATGGATGGATGTGGAGAATTATCTGGACTATTTTGCGTTCAATGTCTGCATCAACAACAAGGACTGGCCGCAGGGCAATCAAAAGCTCTACCGCTTTGCTGCCGACAGCGAATCCGGCTATGACCGGTCGGAGGGCAGCCGGCTTGACGGCCGCTGGCGCTTCTGGATTCATGACACGGATTATGCCGAGGGACTGTATGAGCAGACGGAAACGCAGGCGGAATATAACAATCTTGCGCAGATTCTGGATGAAAAAAGCAACCGCTATGCGCCGCTGTTTGCCGCGCTGATGCAGCGTGAGGACTGCAAATCGCATTTCAGGGAAAAGGTGCGGGAGCTGATGCACGGGACGCTTTCGTCAGAGCATATCATCGAAACGCTCGACCGGCTCAATGCAGACCGTTTTTCGGAGATGCAGCGTTATTTCAAGCATCTGGAAAAGCTGAAGCAGTCTGACAGCTCGATCTGGATCTGGTATCAGGGCTATCAGGAACAGACGAAGATGATCCGCACATTTGCGGTTGCGCGTGAGCGGTACATGGAGGACTTTCTGACGGAGGCCCTTGGCGATGATGCCGATACAGAAACCGATGAATAAAAGCAAAAATCCCCGCTGCCTGAACTGAAGCAGCGGGGATCATATTCTATACGGGAATTACTGATTGAGGTTTGCCTCGATCTTATCGAGCACACCGTACAGCTCAGCCGGAATCTTTCCGCCCTTCGCTGCGATGTCCTCATCATAATATCTGCGCATTTCAGCGATTTCCTTCTTCCAGAGCTCGGTATCGACCTTCAGAAGCTCCTTCATGCGGTCTGTATCGACCTCGCCCTCAAGGCCCTCGATGTTGATATCCTCCGGCTTCGGCAGATAACCGATTGCGGTTTCGTCAGCATCAACGGTACCCTCGCAGCGCTTGATGATCCAGTCGAGGACTCTCATGTTGTCGCCGAAGCCCGGCCACATGAAGTGACCCTCAGCGTCCTTCTTGAACCAGTTGACGTTAAAGATTTTCGGAGCCTTGTCGCCGAGCACCTTGCCCATTTCGAGCCAGTGTGCCCAGTAATCGCCGACATTGTAGCCGATAAACGGCTTCATGGCCATCGGGTCATGACGCAGCACGCCGACTGCACCGGTTGCGGCAGCGGTTGTCTCGGAGGAGACAGCGGAGCCCATATAGGTGCCGTGTGTCCAGTCGAAGGACTGATAGACCAGCGGAGTGGTCGAAGCGCGTCTGCCGCCGAAGATGATTGCGGAGATCGGCACGCCGTTCGGGTTGTTGAATTCAGGGCTGATGCACGGGCAGTTCTCAGCCGGCGCAGTAAAGCGGCTGTTCGGATGTGCCAGCGTGAGATGCTTGCCGTTTGCATCAAGCTGTGCGCAGTATTCCGGACCGTTGACCTTTGCGCCCTTCCACTCGGTTGCATCGACCGGAATCTCCTTGGTGAGCGACTCCCACCACGGGGTATTGTCGGAGTTATCCAGCGCGACGTTTGTGAAGATCGCGTTCTTCTTGGTCGAGGCCAGTGCATTGAAGTTGGACTTTGCATTGGTACCCGGCGCGACGCCGAAGAAGCCGTTTTCCGGGTTGATAGCATACAGTCTGCCGTCCGGGCCGGGCTTGAGCCATGCGATGTCATCGCCGACGGTAAAGACCTTGTAGCCGGCCTTCTGATAGCCCTCCGGCGGAATCAGCATCGCGAGGTTGGTCTTGCCGCAAGCAGACGGGAATGCTGCACAGATGTACTTGGTATCGCCGTCCGGCTTCTGGAGGCCGAGGATGAGCATATGCTCTGCCATCCAGCCCTCATTCTTTGCCTGATAGGACGCGATGCGCAGTGCAAAGCACTTTTTGCCGAGCAGGACGTTGCCGCCGTAAGCGGAATTGATCGACCAGATCGCGTTGTCCTCCGGGAACTGCACGATATAGCGGTTCTCCGGGTCAACATTTGCCTTGGAGTGCAGGCCGCGGACGAAATCATTGGAGACATCGCCGAGGTTCTCGAAGGCCTGCGTGCCCATACGGGTCATGATTTTCATATTGAGAACAACATAGATCGAATCGGTGACCTCAACGCCGACCTTTGCGAGCGGAGAGCCGATCGGGCCCATGCTGTACGGGATAACATACATGGTTCTGCCCTTCATCACGCCGTCATAGAGCGGGGTCAGCTTGGCATACATTTCCTTCGGATCCATCCAGTTATTGGTCGGGCCGGCATCCTCCTGTCTGCGGGAGCAGATAAAGGTTCTGTCCTCCACACGGGCGACGTCGTTCGGGCGGGTGCGGTGATACAGGCAGCCCGGATACTTCTCCTCGTTCAGCTTATAGAGCTTGTCGGGGTGTCCGTCGGGCAGAGCGGTAACTTCCTCAATGAGCTGATCGAGCTGCTCCTGAGAGCCGTCAATCCAGACAACATTGTCCGGCTTGCACAGAGCGATCATTTCTTCGACCCATTTGTTGACATTCGGGTTCTTTGTCAGAGACATAATGCAGACCTCCTAGTACAATTTCGGAAAAAACGCCATTTTTTCCTTCTTACATTATACCGGAAAACAGCCGGAATGTCAAGTGCTTTTGGATGAGAAATCGGTGAAAGCGAACAGCTTTTGCGTGCTGCTGCTTTTCTGCTATGCACCGCGGAGCCGGCGCAGGAGGGCACGCAGCATATCGACGCACTTCAGCCGGAGCTCATAGGTTTCCGGCTCCTTCGTCAGTGCCGGCATATCGGAAACGGTGCTGTCCGCACCGTCACAAGCTGCGGGCAGGCAGAGCGCAGGATACATGACGCACCACCAGTTCTGACCGCTGCCGCTGCCAATCACGACACGGAGCGCCTGATAGCGGCCGGCGGGGAGCGTAAAGCCGCTGTATTCCCGCACAGGGAAATCCGCCTCGCCGAACGATACGGTCACGGAATCGCCGCAGCCGGCATCCCGGAGGGTGTCCTGCGCGGTCTGCTGAATTTCCGGCAGATGCGACCGAAGTGCCTCGCAGCCCTCTTCCCAGTCCGCACCCGCGGGAATCCATGTATCCGCATGCGCCAGAAGCGCGTCCCGCACCAGCAGCTTATGTGTCTGGTCGGCCGTGCTGTCTGAATCCGCGAGAATATGCAGGCGGATGACGCTGTGCTCGACCTCCTCCAGCATTTCCTCCGTTTGCAGCAGATTCGCCGCAAGCACCGCGCAGAACAGAATCGCCAGCAATCTGAATGCATATTTCATGTAAATCAGCCTCCCGAAAAAGTCTTTCCGGATTCATTCTGGCGCATTTTCGTGTGTTTATGCAGGACTGAAAAGAAAAATTTTCCGCCTGAGAGGGTCATTGCCTGCGAAAAACAGACATTTCTTCCGGAATGGCTCTTGCATTTTGCGGCTAAATCGTGTATAATAATATGTGGCAGGTGTACAGGCGGGCGTGTCCGCCGGCATATGCTGCGAAACGGCCGGAGGCTGTCCGGCTGAATGAAAGCGATTTAGGAGGAAAAATCAATGCTGGTATCTGCAACAGAGATGCTGAAAAAGGCCAGAGACGGCAAGTATGCGGTCGGTCAGTTCAACATCAACAACCTCGAATGGACAAAGGCGGTTCTTCTGACCGCTCAGAAGCTGAATTCCCCGGTCATCCTCGGTGTATCTGAGGGCGCGGGCAAGTACATGACCGGCTTCAAGACTGTAGCTGCAATGGTCAAGGCAATGGACGAGTCTCTCGGCATCACCGTTCCGGTTGCTCTGCACCTCGATCACGGCACCTATGACGGCTGCTATAAGTGCATCAAGGCAGGCTTCACCTCGATCATGTTTGACGGCTCCCACTTCCCGATCGACGAGAACGTCGCAAAGACGACCGAGCTGGTCAATGTCGCACATGCACTGGGTCTCTCCATTGAGGCGGAGGTCGGCGCGATCGGCGGCGAAGAAGACGGCGTCATCGGCAAGGGCGAGTGTGCAGATCCCGCTGAGTGCAAGCAGATTGCTGATCTCGGCGTTGACTTCCTCGCAGCCGGCATCGGCAATATCCACGGTGTCTACCCGGCAAACTGGGAGGGCCTGAGCTTTGATACGCTTGAGAAGATCAACAAGGAGGTCGGCGATATGCCGCTCGTGCTGCACGGCGGTACCGGCATTCCGGACGATCGGATCAAGAAGGCGATTTCTCTGGGCGTTGCGAAGATCAATGTGAATACTGAGTGCCAGCTTGTATTTGCAGAGGCAACCAGAGGCTATGTTGAGGCCGGCAAGGATAAGCAGGGCAAGGGCTTTGACCCGCGCAAGCTGCTCGCACCGGGCTTTGATGCAATCTGTGCAAAGGTTGAGGAGAAGATGACCCTGTTCGGCTCTGTCGGCAAGGCATAATTCTGATCTCATTCATTCCGGAACAGAGCGGGGCACATCAGTGCTCCGCTCTGTTTGCATAGAAGGCCTGTGGATGCAGCATCGGCTTTTTCTTTGAAGCTGCCGGAAAACATCAGATAAAAAATCCCGATCGGCCGCTCCCTTTCGCCGCGCAGCTATTGAATTTCTGCGGAGAATGTGGTATACTGAAAGCAGAATGATCCCGCAGAGAAAGGAAGTGTCCGGCACATGCAGGAATCAGCCCTGCCAAGTCCCTGTTATCTCATAGATCAGGCAAAGCTCAAGGCCAATCTCACCATTCTCGAAAATCTGCGTCGGGATACCGGCTGCAAGATCCTGTTCGCGCAGAAGGCGTTTTCGTCATTTCCGTTTTATTCGATGATTGCCCGCTATCTGGACGGTACAGCCTCCTGCTCTGCCTATGAGGCTCAGCTCGCGCATCTGTATTTTCACGGCGAAAACCATGTCTGCCAGACGGCCTATCTCCCCGATGAAATGACGCAGCTTGCAGAGATCTGCGACCATATCACGTTCAATTCGCCGCAGCAGCTCGAACGCTATGCCGGGCTTGCGGTCGCGCACGGCTGCTCAGTCGGTCTGCGCATCAACCCGGAGTATCTGTCTCAGCAGCTCGACGAATTCGACCCCTGTGCGCCCTGCTCCCGCCTGGGTACGACCGCCGCGAGCTTTCCCGAAGCGCTGGCGGCGAAGATTCGGGGGCTGCATGTGCATGCGCTCTATGAGCAGAATGCGGATGCGCTGGAGCGGCTCGTGAAGGCCGTCATAGACAAATTCGGCACATGGCTCCCGCAGATGGCGTGGCTGAATCTCGGCGGCGGACACCATATCACCCGCGAGGGCTATCAGCTCGAAAAGCTGGCGGCCGTCACGGAGATGCTTCAGGAGACCTACAATCTGACCGTGTATTATGAGCCCGGTGAGGCGATCGTCTGGGAGGCTGGCTATTTCATCACAACGGTCGTTGACCTGATTGACAACGGCATGCCGCTGGCGATTCTGGATGCCTCGGCTGTATGTCATGCGCCGGATATCACCGAGCTGCGGTACCGTCCGCCGCTGATCGGCGCGGATAAGCCGAATGTGCTGCCCTATCAGTACCGGCTCGGCGGCAGAAGCTGTCTGCCGGAGGACATTTTCGGGGATTATTCCTTCGACCACCCGCTTCAGATCGGCGAACGGCTGGTATTCCGCGATATGGCGATCAATACGCTCACCAAGGCGAAAATGTATACCGGCATGCCGATGCCGGCGGTCGCCGTCCGCGAAACAGACGGAAACTGCAAAATTCTCCGCAGCTTTGATTTCTCCGATTACAAAAACCGCTTCTGAATAGAGATACAAAGTGCCGCCCGCATCCGGTCAGTCCGGAATGCGGGCGGCGGTATTTTTTACTTTTTGATTTTTTCCCAGTAGGCCTTTGCGGACTGCTCGGTTTTGTTTTCCTGTGCGTGATAATACACGCGGTCTTTGAGGGTATCGGGCAGATATTGCTGCCGGACCCAGTGATTCGGATAGTCGTGCGGATAGAGATAATGCTGCCCCCTGACCGCCGCATCCGCGCCGTCAAAGTGTACATTCTGAAGCGCACGCGGAAAATCGCCCGAAAGCCCCGCACGGATATCCGCAGAGGCGGCATCGACAGCGAGATAAGCGCTGTTTGATTTCGGCGCAGTTGCGAGCAGAATGACGGCATTGGCGATCGGGAGCCGCGCTTCCGGCAGGCCGAGCTGAAGTGCGGTATCGACCGCCGCCTTGACGATCGGGATTGCCATGGGATAAGCCAGCCCGATGTCCTCTGAGGCGATGCAGAGCAGCCGCCGGCAGAGAGGGAGCAGGTCGCCGGCTTCCATGAGCCGTGCTGCGTAGTGAATCGCGGCATTTTCGTCGGAGCCGCGGACAGATTTGTGCAGTGCCGAGAGCAGATCGTAATGCTGGTCGCCGTCCTTGTCATAGCGCATGCTGCTGCGCTGTGTCAGTGCGGAAACGGTATCCATGGTGATATGCAGCCCGTCGGACTGCGTTTCCGCAGCCAGCACAGAGAGCTCAACGGTATTCACCGCCTTGCGGACATCGCCGCCGCAGCCCGCAGCTATGAAATCTGTCACCTCATCGGAATAGTGAATCGCAGTGTCCTGCTCCTCGCTGAGAAAGCGGAATGCGCGAATGATCGCAGGCCGGATCTGTTCTCTGGTCACGGGCTTGAACTCGAACACCGTCGAGCGGCTGATGATCGCATTGAATACGGCAAAATAGGGGTTTTCCGTGGTTGAGGCGATCAGCGTGACGCTGCCGTTCTCGATGTATTCGAGCAGACTTTGCTGCTGTTTTTTGTTGAGATACTGAATTTCGTCAAGATAGAGCAGAACGCCGTGTGAGCCGAACAGGGAGCCGCTCTCCTGAAGAATCTCCCGGATATCGCCGACAGAGGCGGTCGTGCCGTTGAGCTTGTGCAGGGAGAGGTCGCTGCGTTCGGCGATCATGCGTGCGAGGGTCGTTTTGCCGACGCCGGAGGGCCCGTAGAAGATCATATTCGGAATTCTGCCGGATTCAATGATCCGGCGCATCGGTCTGCCCGGTGCAAAGAGATGCGGCTGTCCGACCATCTCATCCAGAGTATGCGGCCTGAGCCGCTCCGCAAGTGGTATCATAATTCCTCCCGAATCCGGTTATCCTGCATTTGTCGTTTCTGTCACTTCCGTATTCTGCGCTTCAAACCACGCGGCGGCTGCCGTGTCCTCGGGTATTTCATCGAGATTGCAGAAAAACAGGATATCGCTGTTTTTTCTGCCGCCGGTCGAGCCGGTCTTGATGCCGGAGGGGTGATTATAGGTCTGTCCCAGAAAAACGACCTCTGAGGAGCTTCCGCCGTCCATATTATATCCCTCCTGCACGCCGAGCCCGAACATGATCTCTGCGAATTCCGCGACGGAAACGCCGTCAGAGTAGCCCGGCTGCCGGCCGTCCACCTGCACAAAGCAGTAGTGGCCGGGCTCGAAATAGCCGATGCCGCTGCGCGGATGCAGATCCGTATAGGTTGAGCCACTGAAGCCGGACATCTGCACGCCGTCCTTGACCAGACCCGGCGCAAAGGATGTTGTCTGCCAGATGTTCGCGACCTGCTCCGGCATCAGCGCACGGTATTCGGCATCCGTCAGCACATCCATGACGCCGTCCTGATAGATCACGGCGACCTCTGCGCGTGCGGTATCGCGGTACATAACGCCGTTGCGGCAGGTGATGCCGTTGCTGCGGATCTCGCAGTAATCGCAGTTGATAGCAAGAACGGCATTGTTGTCCTCCGCCATTTTTGAGATGGATTCGAGCTGTGCGCTGCCCTTTTCGGGGAAGGTTCCCTTTGCAAAGGCACCGCGGAGCGAACGGATATCCCGCACATAGACATCGGCGACCACATAGGACACTGTGCGGTTTGTGAAGAACTCAACACCCGTGAGCATCTGCTTCAGATAACGCATCAGGCGATTCGTGTCAGCAAGCGTCACATTGCCGTCATTGTCGCAGTCGGCATTGAGCATGCCCTCCGCACTCAAATCCGCCGGTGCATCCTCAGCGAGCAGCCGGCAGCTCAGCACGGCATCCGTGATATCGACAGTCTGATCGTGATTGACGTCGCCGTTGAGGCGGCCGATAAAATGGCGGCTGAGCTGAATATTGAGATCGTGGCTCTGATAGCTGTCCGCAGTTGTGTTGACGGTGCCTTCCTCCGAAAACTTTTCCGGCCATTTCCACGCAAAGCCCTCCGGGTCATATTCATGCAGAGCGGCATTTCCTGTATCTGCGGCTGCGCGCTGTCCGCAGCCGGTCAGCAGCAGCATTGCCGCTGCCGCGCAGGCTCGAATCCTGCTGAATCGCATACTTGCCAATCCTTTCCAAAATACGGTGCAGAACGATTCAGACAGCATCCGTGAAGCCGGATACTGTCTGAACCAAACTGCTGCTGTTTTATTTGCTGAGTGCGGTAATTTTGATTTTACCCGCAAGATAGTTCATGATTTTTGTGAGGTCATTTGCATCTGTCGCGCCGTCATGCGTGACATCCGCGTTCAGCTTGCCCTGCTCGCTCACATCGGTATCCTTCAGGGTATTGTCATCGCCCACGATACGTGCGAGCAGCACAGCGTCCATGATATTGACCTCGCCGTTGCAGTCCACATCGCCGTACATTACCTTGTCCGTAGGCTCAACGACAGGCGAATCATCCGGGCCGACTCCCTGCGGATCAATGCCCCAGACCTGCTGTCCCTCGACATACATCGTGAGCTTGTCATAGTAAACCGGAGCGACATTCAGCGAAACACCGAGCTCTTTTGCGGTCTTGAGATCACCGCGGCTGTAGTCGTTTGTCGGATCCCAGATGAAGGTGTACTCATCGTTCTGCACATCGTCCATGATCGCGAACTGGAACTGAAGCGGGCCGTAGAACTTATAGTCCGGCCATGTCATCTCGACATAGCAGCCGCCCTTGTCGTCATACTGCACGATCTCGGTCGTGACCTGATATTCGCCGTTGGAATCGGACTTCATGGTATCGTAGTCGATACGCACCTTCAGGTCATCCACAGAGCCGTTGTTTGCGAGCACCTCAGAGATATCGAAGTAGTAGCGCACCTTGATCTCATCGAGGTAGCGCGGCGGACGCTGGGTCTTGTTGCAGATTTCGACCAGCACCTGCGTTGCCATGTTGTCCTCCTGACCGATCGCGGCCTTCAGGGTGAATTCCTGCATTTCGTCGTCGGTCTTGTAGCTGGATTCGAGCGGGGGGAAGTTTTCCTCCGGCTTCATATCCGCCGTGCCGTAGAGGTCGTAGAGACCGGCGCATGCGCCGACGAATGCGGCATTGTAGTCAACCGCGACTTCGTTGTAGATATAGTCCTTTGTGAGGTCACGGTGCCAGTCAATGGCATCCGGGCCGCCGACCAGCGCACCCCAGAGGACATGCGTCTGATCTGCCGGGTGATCCATGTTGAGGTCCAGCGAGCCGTGTGCCGCACGGTGATGCGGGTGCGAGGCTGCGGTATCGGAATAGCCGACGATATAGGGTCTGTTCATCGGGTTTTTGCCCATGATGTATTCCATCTGACCCTCTGCCCAGTCGGAGAAGGTTTTATCGCCGGTTTCCTTGGCATAGACGCAGGCGCAGAGCTGGAATGCGGTATCATAGCGGGCAGAGCCGTAGTCATTCAGCATTCCGAAGCCAGCGGGTGTTTTCGCCAGGAAAGCGCCGTCGCAGTCCGGAAGGTCTTTGATTTCCTCGGCGGTAATCTTGGTTTCCCAGATTTTGTCATCAAGGCCGAACTTCTTGTGCGAGGTGACAGCAGGAGGCAGACCCTTTGCCGCCGCCGCATCGTTTTCGGTCATGCCCGACCAGAACTCAAGATTCCAGCGGAAGATGTACCAGTCGCGGGAAATATTGGTGATCGGCGCGAGCTTTGCGAACACGCCGCCCCAGACGGTATCCCAGCAGTGTACCCAGATATTCTGCCAGCAGTTGCCGGTGTCCTTGATAATGCGCTTCATATAGCCGGTATAGGGGTGAGCGCCCATTTCGCCGGAAATTTCCGTGTCAACGTGAATGATTGCGTCGATGTACTTATCATAGGCCTCCTGCTGCTTGGAGGCATCCTTGTCAACCGTGCACTCATAGAGCCAGACTGCTGCCCAGGCGAGCTCGTCGTAGTCATAGCTGGAGGTATAGAAGCCGCCGTCATAGCCCAGCGACAGCACCTTCAGGCCCTCGTCCTCGGCGTGGGTCTCGACCGCGAAATCGTAGAGTGCATAAGCACCCTTGAGGCATTCCTCAGCGAATTCGGGCTCAGTATCCTTGAAATTGAGATAGGAGATCGCGAGCGCGGCAGCCGTTCCGGCACACATGTCAGAAGCCGGCGTTTCGGTTGTCGCAAGGTAGGCAGGTCTGCCGAAATCCAGCAGATGCTCACCCTGAAGCTCCGGTGTAATCCAGTAATTGTGGTCGCACTTGCCCTCGCCGACCTGATAGACATAGGCGAGGATCGAGCCGTCCTCATTGTAGTAGATCGACTTCAGGTAGAAGTCGCAGAAGGCGTGGAGAATCTGCTCGATATGCGCGGCCTGGCCGGTTTTCTCGTAGGCATCGCGGAATTCGTAGTAGCCCCAGCCCAGTGTCGAGGCGGCATAGGAGCCGGGCAGGCAGAATTTCACATGGTCGCCCGCATCGTGCATGCCGCCCTCACAGTCAATGCAGCCGTCGCCGTCCGGGTCAAGGATATCCTTGTGCTCTGCGATCCATTCATCGGAGACATTCACGCCGATCGGAATGGATTTTTTGCTTTCGTTGTCCCAGTGTGTCAGCGGAATGGCAGCGTCCTCCATATGGCAGTCGCCGCGCCATTCGAGGTTTCCGGTTCTGGTGCCGCACTTGTTCGCGTCGTAGAAGTAGATTGAATATTGCAGTGCCTTCGCAAAATTCACCTCTACGTCGTCATAGGAGAAGCTCGCGGGATCGGGGAACACCTTGTCTTTGTCATCGACCTTTCCCGGATCCTCACCTGCATCCGCAGCCGCGCTCAGCATCATGGCGCCTGACATCATTGCAGAAAGGCAGATACACAGCCCTCTGCGCACCCATTTTTTTGATTGCTTCATTCTACAATCGCCCCTTTACAGTTTTTTGTTTTTACTTCAAATCCCCATTAAATGAAGTCATCGGAAACCCGTCGGATCACCTCCAGACACATTCTGCTGTTATGATAAGGGCATTTCCAGAGGCCGGCCATATCGCATTCCGGGCGCGGTGTTCCGTCTGTATTTATTTCGGAAAACCACTCACCGCCCGGACGCCGGTCGATCTGATATGCCTTTATGCTGTCCCACAGCGTCAGTGTGCCGGAAATGAACCTGTCTGCTGCGGCGCTGTCCTTTTTGAGCAGCTCCGCAGTTTTTGCGGCATTCAGGAAGCCGAGCACACCCTCCGCCTGAACCCACCAGACCCGGGTTTTGTCGATGTCCTGCATGAACCGCTCATTATAGAGAGCGCCGTCCCTGAACGCCGCCTCATAAACATGATTCGCAAGGGTATAGTCCAGCGTGCGGAACTCCGCCGTGACGCGCTTTTTTCCGAGGCAGTCACAGGCGTGATCGAGCAGCCAGCTTGCTTCAATGTCATGTCCGTAGGAATGCAGATCGCCCAGCAGCGAGAGATTCCCGTCAAAGAACACGCCGAGCATACGCTCATCCGGCTGATAGATCTCATCGGCAATGAGCCGCAGCAGCTTGTGCAGTGCCTCGCCGATATAGGCATATTTTGTAACGCGATAGAGCTCTGCATAGGCCTCGATCAGATGCAGCGTGGTATTCATGGTCTTTGCAGCATGGAGGTCATGCTCGGAGAGATGATCGTTTTCGAGCGGCAGCCAGTTCTCGGTGAACGCTTCGATATAGCCGCAGCGCTGTGCAAAACGCTCCTCAATGCAGTCGAACGCCTTGAGGGCGAGCGCCAGCGCATCGCGGTCGCCGGCGGCCTCGGAGTAGAGCGTCAGGCCGTAGATGCAGAACGCGCTGCAATAGGCATATTTATTCGTTTCAAAGGGCTTTCCGTCGGCCGTCATCGACCAGTAGAAGCCGCCGTGCTCCATATCCCATGCCTGCTGCAAAAAGTCGCAGGCATGTCTTGCAGCTTCGAGATACTGCGGCTCCCGGAACCGCAGATATGCGGCTGAAAACGTCCACAGAATCCGCGCATGCAGGATAATACCCTTTGGGGCATCCCGATGCAGCGTCAGAGCGTGCGTCACCTGTCCGAAGAATCCGCCGCGCGGATCGCGGAGATTCATCCAGAAGGGTAGGATATGGTCCCGGAGCTCCTGCTCACATTCTGCAGCGAGTGTTTTCAGCGAATCCTGCCTGTTCATTTTTTCATTCCGCAGCAGAATTTATACTTTTTTCCGCTGCCGCAGGGGCAGGGCTCATTCGGGCCGACCTTTTTCTTGGAGACTGCCTGTCTGGTGAAGCTGCCGTCGCCGGCGCCTGCATTGGGCGCATCGGGCTTGGCGACCTGCTCACGCTCAGGAATCTTGTTTTCCGGCAGCTTGATGGTCAGCAGCACGCGCACGGTGTCCTCACGGATTGCCTCGACCATTTCATCGAACATCTCGAAGCCCTCATAGCGGTATTCGACGACCGGATTCTTCTGGCCGTAGCCGCGCAGACCCATGCCGCGCTTCAGCTCATCCATATTGTCGATATGTGCCATCCACTTGGTATCGACGATCCGCAGCAGCACGACGCGCTCCAGCTCACGGAGCTGATCGTGGCCGATTGCCTTTTCGCGCATTGCATAGACAGCGAGCGTGCGGTCTGTCAGCATTTTGATGATTTCATCGCGCTCGGTCTTGTTGACCTGCTCGTCATCCCAGTCGAAGTCCTCCGGAACGGTAATCCAGTCCATGAAATACTCTCTCAGGCCGACCAGATTCCAGCTTGACTTATCGAGCTCATCGGGCAAATAGTGGCAGACCTCGCCGAGAATGAGCTTTTTAATCATATCGGTGATATAGGCATGGAGGTCCTTGCCGTCGAGCACCTCAGCGCGCTGGCCGTAGATGATCTCTCTCTGTGCGTTCATGACGTCATCGTAATTGAGGACGTTCTTACGGGTTGCGAAGTGCATGCCCTCGACCTTTTTCTGACAGGATTCGATAACCTTGGACATCATTTTGCTTTCGATCGGGGTATTTTCATCGACCTTCAGGGTTGCCATCATGCGCTCCAGGCGGTCGCCCGCAAAAATGCGCATGAGGTTATCCTCCACGGAGAGGAAGAAGCGGCTCTCGCCCTCATCGCCCTGACGGCCGGAACGGCCGCGGAGCTGGTTGTCGATACGGCGGGACTCATGGCGCTCGGTGCCGAGGATGAACAGGCCGCCGGCCTTTTTGACATCGACCGCCTTCTCCTTGACCTCAGCATTGTATTTGTCATACAGTGAGCGGTATACCTCACGGGCATTGAGGATTTCCTCATCATCGGTATCGGCATAGCCGACCGCCTCCGTAATGATATCCTCGGGGATCTCACGCTTGCGCATTTCGGCTTTTGCGAGGAATTCAGCATTTCCGCCGAGCATGATATCGGTACCGCGTCCCGCCATGTTGGTCGCGATCGTCACGGCGCCGAGCTTTCCGGCCTGCGCAACGATTTCCGCTTCCTTGGCGTGATATTTCGCATTCAGCACCTCATGCTTGATGCCGCGGCGCTTGAGCATTTCGGAGAGGCGCTCCGACTTTTCGATAGAGACCGTACCGACCAGCACGGGCTGACCCTTCTTGTGGCACTCGACGATCTGGTCGATGATCGCGGCATACTTTGCCTTTTCGGTGCGGTAGACATAGTCAGGCTGGTCGATGCGGATGACCGGCTTATTGGTCGGGATCGAGATGACGTCGAGCTTATAGATTTCGCGGAACTCGTCCTCCTCGGTCATAGCCGTACCGGTCATGCCGGAGAGCTTCTTGTACAGTCTGAAATAATTTTGGAAGGTAATGGTTGCGAGCGTCTTGGATTCATTCTTGACCTTGACGCCCTCCTTCGCCTCGATTGCCTGATGCAGACCGTCGTTATAGCGTCTGCCCATCATCAGGCGGCCGGTATTCTCGTCAACGATGATGATTTCGTCATCCTTCACGACATAGTCCGTGTCGAGGTGCATGATGCCGTGCGCCTTCAATGCCTGATTGACATGGTGGAGCAACGTCATATTCTCGACGTCCATGAGGTTTTCGACATGGAAATACTGCTCAGCCTTTTTGACGCCGCGTCTGGTGATGGTTGCGGTCTTGGCTTTTTCGTCGATGATGTAATCAGCATCCTCATAGGCCTCATCCTGGTCCTCCTTGTCGTCTGTTTCGACGACCGTGACCGGAGTGAGGGTTCTGGCGAAGCGGTCAGCCTGCTCATAGAGCTCGGTAGACTTATCGCCGCGGCCGGAGATGATGAGCGGGGTTCTCGCCTCGTCGATGAGAATGGAGTCAACCTCGTCCACGATTGCGAAGTTCGGCGCACGCTGCACGCGGTCTTTTTTATAGGTGACCATATTGTCACGCAGATAATCGAAGCCCATTTCATTGTTTGTGCCGTAGGTGACATCGCAGTTATAGGCCGCTCTGCGCTCATCGTTGTTGAGGTCATGGATGATGCAGCCGACGGTCAGGCCGAGGAAGCGGAGCACCTTGCCCATTTCGTCGGACTGTGTCTTTGCGAGGTAGTCGTTGACGGTAACGACATGCACGCCGTCGCCGCTGAGGCCGTTCAGGTAGGAGGCAACACAGGCGACCAGTGTTTTACCTTCACCGGTTCTCATTTCCGCGATTCTGCCCTGATGGAGCACGATCGCGCCGATGATCTGCACGGGGAAGGGCTTTTTGCCGAGCACGCGGTCAGCGGCCTCGCGCACGGTAGCCAGTGCCTCGACCATAATATCGTCGAGGGTTTCGCCGTTTTCGAGCCGTTCCTTGAATTCCTTGGTTTTTGCCTTCAGCGCCGCATCGGAAAGGCCCTGATATTCCTCATCCAGATCAAGCACCTTTTTCTTGATCGGTTCAATTTTGTTAAGCTCCTTCTCGCTGTACGAGCCGAAAATCCTGTTCAGTATTCCCATTACATAACCGCCTTTTCATTACTCTGGCAAGCACACAGCCGCCGGGCAGAACACCCGATCTGTGCGATTCCATACATATTCAGTTTACTATATCTTGCGCAATTTGTCAATACTTTGGTGCGAAAAACTGTAAATTTGCCGGCCTGTTCAGTCTGTATCGGACTTTGCGGGGGCATCGCCGGCTTCGGGCGCACCGTGCAGCCACTCCTCGATCAGATATTTGGGTCTGGCCTTGGTTTCGAGGTAGATTTTTCCGATATATTCGCCGATGACGCCGATCGCGAGGAGCTGCAGCCCGCCGATTGCCCAGATCGAGAACACCGTGGACGTCCAGCCCGCGACGGTATGTCCCGTGAGGTGCCGGATCAGCGAATAGATGAGAATGAAAAAGCTCGCGAGGAAGATGCCGATGCCGAGCGAGGTGATGAGCCGGATGGGCCGGACTGAGAGGGAGGTGATGCCCTGCGCGGCAAATGCGAGCATCTTCCGCAGCGGATATTTCGATTCACCGGCAAAGCGCTCACCGCGCTCGTAGAACACCTGTGCGGAGCGGTAGCCGATCATCGGGACCATGCCGCGCAGGAACAGATTGACCTCTTTGAATTCCGAAAGCCCCTCCAGAGCGCGGCGGCTCATCAGGCGGAAATCCGCGTGATCCTCGACCATTTCAACGCCCATATGCTTCATGATTTTATAGAAGCCGCGTGCGGTTGTGCGCTTAAAGAAGGTATCGGTGCTGCGCTGACTGCGCACGCCGTAGACGATATCGTTTCCCTCATCGAATTTGGCGAGCATTTCGTCGATTGCCTCGATGTCGTCCTGGAGGTCGGCGTCGAGCGAGATTGCCGCATCGCAGAGACCCTTTGCCTGCATCAGCCCGGCAAAGAGCGCATTCTGATGCCCCTCATTGCGGGAGAGCTTGATGCCGTCGAACATCAGCGGGAGCTTTTCGTGCAGCTTTTCGATGATTTTCCACGTTCTGTCCTTTGAGCCGTCATCGACAAAGATGATGCGGCTCTCATCAGAAATTATATCAGCTTTCTGAAGCTGTTTCATTTTTTTGTGAAGGCGCTTAGCCGTTTCCGGCAGGACGGCCTCCTCGTTAAAGCAGGGTACCACAAGATAAATTGTATTCATGCTGAAGTGTTCCTCCGGTTATTCCTTTGCAAGTGTCTGAAAATGCTCGCCGCGCTTTTCAAAGTTCTGATAAACGTTATAGCTTGCGGCCGCAGGCGAGAGCAGGCAGATTTTGCCCGGCGCGGTAATTTTTTTCGCAAGCGCGACTGCCTCCGGCAGTGCATCCGCATAGGAGAGGCGCGGCCGGAGCACATCGGGCGCCTCGCTCATGATGCGTTTTCCGGAATCCGACATCAGAATGATATGCGGAACGGGTGACTGTACCAGATAATCCAGAAGCGGCTGATAGGAAATGCCTCTGTCCATGCCGCCGATCAGCACGGTATCGGTGTCGGGCAGGCTGCTGAGCGCCTGAATACAGGTCTCGCAGGCCGTCGAGATCGAATCGTCGTACCAGCGGATGCCGTGGAATGTTCCGACCGGCGAGAGGCGGTGCGGGAGCGGCTGAAAGCTCTGAATGCCCCGCAGAATTTCCGCGGACGGGACACCTAGCCGCCTTGCAAGCGCAAATACGACAGCGCAGTTGCAGCGGTTGTGAACGCCGGTCAGTGCCATATCATCCGGCAGGCGAAGCGTTTCTCCGCGGTATTGTGCCGTATCGCCGTTCAGCAGCGTCACATCGGCGTCCGGGGCATCCTTCTCAAAGCGGATGACTTCTGCTTTGCAGTCCCCTTCCGCCGGAAGTCCGGGCTGCCCGCAGAGCAGAAAATCGCCCGGCTGCTGATTCCGGTAGATATTTTCCTTGCAGAATGCGTAATATTCAAATGTGCCGTAGTGGTCGAGGTGCTCCTCATAGAGATTGAGGAACACGGCGGTTTTCGGCGATACATGACAGTATTCGAGCTGGTGTACACCGATCTCCGTCACGATGACGGTTTCCGGCGTAATCTGCTCATAGAGCTCCGCAGTCGGGATGCCGATATTTCCGCCGAGCACCGACGGCACGCCGGCCGTTTGCAGCACATGGTACAGCAAAGATGACGTTGTGGACTTGCCCTTTGTGCCGGTGATGCCGATGATCTGACTGCGGTAGGCGGTGAGGAACAGCTCAGTCAGCGAGGTCACGCGGCAGGGAAGCTGTTCCGGCCTGTGGCCGTCCGTCAGGACGATGCCGGGGCTTTTGAAAACGATGTCATAATCCCGCATCGCATCCTGATAGTCTGCGCCGGTGTGCAGCGAAACGCCGTCCGGCGCATCGGCGATCTCCTTTGCATCGGCAATGCCGAGCGCAGCATAGCCGCCGACCTGCATCAGCCGTTTGCAGAGTGCTCTGCCCTCTCTGCCGTAGCCGAGCAGCAGCACGCGCCTGTCAGCGGCAGTATCCTTCAGTAATTTCAGCAGCATCCCGTATCTCCTTCCCAGAGCGCACAGGCGCCGCAGCGCCGGATGCGCAGAACATGACAAGCACCGTCACCGAGTATGCGTTCGGTCTGTGCGCGGAATTCCCCGATCATATCGAGCGGCACAAAGGCCTGCACGGTTCCGGCAAAGCCGCCGCCGTGAACGCGGAAAGCACCTTTGCCTGCAAGCAGCTTTTCGCAGAGCGCGAGTGTCACTGCGACCGCCTGCTGCTTTGTACTGCCGGCCGCAGAGATATTTTGCAGTGCAAATGCGGAGGAGCGGCCGGATTCCGTCACGAGTGAGAGAAAATCGGCGAATCGTCCGGCTTTCAGCGCAGATGTCTGCTGCAAAACGCGGGCATTGTCGCCGTAAAAATGCATGGCACGCAGCACGGCGCGGTCGCCGCAGTTTTTCCGCAGCTCCGGCAGATGCGCGAGAAAATCCGCCTCATCTGTTTCGCGCAGAACGGTTTTTCCGAGCGCAGCGGCAACGGACTTCATCTCAGCGGGCACTGCCGCATATTCATCGGTCAGGTCAGCATGATCCGCGCCGGAATCAATGATGCAGAGCGCATAGCCCTCGGCATTGAGATCGAGCTGTACCTGCTCCCAGAGCGGCTGCGCGGGGTCGGCAAAGTCGATGGCCGTCACGCCGCCGAGCGCACATGCCATCTGATCCATGAGGCCGCAGGGCTTGCCGAAATAAACATTTTCCGCATACTGCGCGATCATCGCGAGTTCGCTTTGCGAAAACTGCGAATCCGCATAAAAATCGTTGACAATCGTGCCGAGCATGACCTCAAAGGCGGCCGAGGAGGACATGCCGCTGCCCTTGAGCACATCGGAAACCGTATAGGCACAGAAGCCGCCTGCGGGCATTCCGCGCTGTGCAAAGCGTGCAGCAATGCCGCGCAGCAGTGCCGCAGAGCATCCGGTTTCATCCGCGTGTACGGCAAGGTCATCCGCGGAGATGCGGTCCTCCGGATAGCCCTCGGATTTCACGCGCATAATGCCGTCATCGGTTTTTGCTGCGACAGCGATGATATCAAGGCTGATGCCGCCGGCCAGCACGCGCCCGTGCTGGTGATCGGTGTGGTTGCCGCCGAGCTCGGTTCTGCCGGAAACGGAGAAAATGCGCACCGGCATCTCGCCGTACAGCTCACAGAAGCCGCCGACGGCATGCAGGATGCGTTCACGGTACGGCGCAAGCGCCTCGCCGGAGGCACCGTACATTGCGCACAGCGCGGCATCACACGCACCGGAGCGGACATAGGCGGCCGCAGTCTCCGGCATCAGAAAATCATGCTTCATGCAGACTTCTCCTATCATATCGTATTACATCTATTATAGCGAACCGCGGGGAAAAACGCAAGCGCTCCGCATCCATTTATATGTTTTGCCCAAAAATCGCAGCAGCCGCGCAAAAAAGCTGTGTATCAGCGG
Source organism: Oscillospiraceae bacterium (assembly GCA_017541275.1). GTDB lineage: Bacteria > Bacillota > Clostridia > Oscillospirales > Ruminococcaceae > Firm-04. The sequence goes on from JAFXZM010000020.1 coordinate 36,428, forward strand.
AACGGCGGTGTCCGCCGCAGTAAAAAAAAGCAGGATTCCGGGTGCTGACGAACATCCGGAATCCTGTTATGAATTATATGTCAGCGGTAAGCCTCAGCGAGCTTTTTGAATGCGGGCAGGCTGCGCTCGATCATCTCGGTCGTGACGCAGTAAGCGATGCGGATGAAGCCCTCGCAGCCGAAGGAGTCCGACGGCACAAGCAGCAGCTCGAAGTCGCGGGCCTTTTGGCAGAATGCATTTGCATCGGGCTCCAGGGCCTGTACCCAGAGATAGAATGCGCCGTCCGGATAGATGCAGCGGTAGCCGTATTCGGAGAGGGCATTGTAGAGCAGATCGCGGTTTCTGCGGTAAACCGAGAGATCGGAGGTTTTTCCGACATTTTCCGCAACGACGCGCTGAGCGAGGCTCGGTGCGCAGACGAAGCCCAGTGCTCTGCCGGAGCCGCAGACCGCAGCATAGACCGATCTGTTGTCCTGCATTTTCGGGGAAACGACGATATAGCCGATGCGGTCGCCGGGGAGAGACAGCGATTTGCTGAAGGAATAGCAGACAAAAGTGTTGTCATAGAGGTTCGGGAGGTAGGGCACGACGGTCTTGTCATCGTACACCAGCTCGCGGTAGGGCTCGTCGGCGATCAGATAGATCGGGTGGCCGTACTCGGCCTCCTTGGCGCGGAGAATATCGCAGAATTTTCTGAGATTTTCCTCAGTAAAGACGACGCCTGTGGGGTTGTTCGGGGTATTGACGATAATCGCCTTGGTTTCCGGCGTAATGAGCTGTTCAAGTGCGGGGAGGTTCATCTGGAAGGAATCGAGGTCAGCGGGAACGACCGTGAGCTTTGCGCCTGCCGCCTCAACAAAAACGCGGTATTCTGGGAAGAACGGTGCAAAGGTCATGCAGGTATCGCCGGGGCAGAGGATTGCGTGCAGCGTGACGGTAAGCGAAGCAGCCGCGCCGCAGGTCATGTAGAGGTCGGCAGCGGAAATGCCCGCACCGAAGCGCTTGTTGATATCATCGGCGATTGCCTTGCGGACGGGCTCAGCGCCGACAGCGGAGGTATAGCCGTGCAGCAGAACGGAGGCTGTTTCGTCCATAAGGCGGCGCATGGTGTCGTGGACAGATTCCGGTGCCGGAACGCTCGGGTTGCCGAGGCTGAAATCGAACACATTTTCGCGGCCGATCTCCTGTGCGCGGCGGTTGCCGTATTCAAAGGTTTCGCGGATGACAGAGGGAGCCTGTCCGAGCGCGAGCATGGATGCCTGATAGGGCTGAAATGCCATAGGAATTCCTCTTTTCATTTGGATTTTACGCCTGCCGATCATTCCGGCGGTGCTGTATATATGATACCAGAAATCGCGGAGTTTGTCAACAACGTGCGGCAAAAAGGAAAGGCTTGCGGGAGTTCGGAGGGCAGAGCCCAAGGAAAACACTGATAAAACCCCGCCTGACGGCTTGGCAGGCAATCTGCTTGCATATTATCCGTCATCATGCACGAAAACGCCTTGCTGGGCGCCAGCCCAGCGGCGTCATTTTCATATTTCTCTACAGACTGTGCCGCCCGGTAGGAACCGGGCGGCACAGAATCAAAGCAAAGAAATCAATAATGGAGCTTTTCGTGGAGATAGCCGACGAGCTCCGTAATAGGGATACGGACCTGCTCCATGGTATCGCGGTCGCGAACGGTCACGCACTGGTCTTTTTCATCGGTATCGAAATCGTAGGTAATGCAGAAGGGCGTACCGATTTCATCCTCGCGGCGATAGCGCTTACCGATCGAGCCGGTGTCATCGAAATCGACCATATAATACTGCGAGAGCATGTCATAGACGGCGCGGGCTTTCTCAGAGAGCTTCTTGGAGAGCGGCAGCACAGCGCACTTAAACGGAGCGAGCATCGGGTGGAAGTGCATGACGGTGCGGACATCCTCCTTGCCCTTGTCATCGGTCAGGGTCTCGCGGTCGTAGGCCTCGGTGAGCACAGAGAGGAACAGCCGCTCGACGCCGAGGGACGGTTCAATGACATAGGGGATATAGCGCTCATTGGTTTCGGGGTCGAAATAATCGAGCGTTTTGCCGGAGGTATTGGTATGCTGTGTGAGGTCATAGTCGGTTCTGTCGGCGACGCCCCAGAGCTCGCCCCAGCCGAACGGGAACAGATACTCGAAGTCAGTGGTTGCCTTGGAGTAGAAGCAGAGCTCCTCCTGTGAATGGTCGCGCAGGCGGAGATTTTCCTCTTTGAGGCCGATTTTGAGGAGGAAATCCTTGCAGTAGGCGCGCCAGTACTGGAACCATTCGAGGTCGGTGCCGGGCTTGCAGAAGAACTCCAGCTCCATCTGTTCAAACTCACGGACGCGGAAGATGAAGTTGCCGGGCGTAATCTCATTGCGGAAGGATTTACCGATCTGGCCGACGCCGAAGGGAATTTTGCGGCGGGTAGTGCGCTGGATATTGGCGAAGTTGACGAAGATGCCCTGCGCGGTTTCGGGGCGGAGGTACAGTTCAGATTTGCTGTCCTCAGTGACGCCCTGGAAGGTTTTGAACATGAGGTTAAACTGACGGATATCGGTAAAATTCGCCTTGCCGCAGTTCGGGCAGACGATGCCTTTTTCCTTGATATAATCGGTCATCTGCTGGTTGGTCCAGCCGGCGACATTTGTGCCGTCGAAGTCTTCGATGAGGTTATCGGCGCGGTGACGGGTCTTGCACTCCTTGCAGTCCATGAGGGGATCGGAGAAGCCGCCGATATGGCCGGAGGCGACCCATGTCTGGGGGTTCATGAGAATGGCGCTGTCGAGGCCGACGTTATGGGGGTTCGCCTGCACGAAGAAGTGCCACCATGCCTTTTTGATATTGTTTTTGAGTTCGACGCCCAGCGGGCCGTAATCCCATGTGTTTGCGAGGCCGCCGTAGATTTCGGAGCCTGCATACACAAAACCGCGGCCCTGACAGAGCGCGACGAGCTGATCCATTTGCTTGTCCGTATTTTTCATGCGAAAAACCGCCTTTCCAGAATTGTACTCTTATTATAAAACAGAATGCAAAAAAAGTCAAGAGGCGGGGGTTCAGTGTGAGTGGCTGATCGGGGATTTTCAGCATGTAACCGGCGATGTCAAATAAAAGTTTTGGTACGTCAGCTTTGCTGGCGTTTGCTTTCTTTCAAAAGCTCGCAGGATTCCAAAGGGCAGCGCCCTTTGGCCGCAGGGTTTGCACGCAAACCCAGAGCCCGGCTCCGGTTCTGCGCCCATGATGCAAAACAGTTAATATTATTTTACTGCTCCCATTGCACTTTCCCGCATCATATGGTATAATATGGGTATTCAGCACGGCACCGTACAGGGCGGCTGCCGGAATGCTGCATGGAATTCAGACAGGAGGTTTTTCAATGAAAGTTACATGGAAGCAGACGCTTTCCGCACTGACAGCCTGTGCAATGCTGCTCAGCCTGAACACACAGGTCTATGCAGAAAACGACAGCACACCGCCGGACGGCGTCACGGTTCAAACAGAGACCGATAATACGCCGCCGAAGGCATTGATGACAATGGATTCAGATCAGAACGGCCAGAACTATTCTATTGACCTGACCGGAATTGACGCATCAAAGATCAGTTCTGTTCAGATCGGTGTTTCGTTTGACACCGGTTTTCTGAAGGGCTGTCTCAGTTATAGCGATATGACAAACGATAATAAATGGACATCAGATGAGTATTCGTTTTCAAACGAGGACGCATCTGTTTCTGAACAAACAACCGTAATTCACAATTTGGAGCAGAAAATCAATGCCGAGTATGAAGCAGAGTCGGCGCTCTGTGTTGAATTCTGGTATGTCAGCCCGCACAATAATGACGATGGGAGTGCGGGGGAACTCGGCACAGCGTACCTGACTTCTGTTACGCTGTTCGATGCCGATGATAATATCATCAGGAAGATCACGCCGGACGAAGTTTATTCCGATCCTGCCGCAACAACCACCACCGAAGCAACGACCACCACGACAACGACCACGACATCCACGTATTACGTTCTGACAACAACGACGCAGTATATGACCGGAACATACGATATTTTCACCTATCAGAAGTACGCCGATCATATTGAGATCATCCGTGCGGAGGTACCGGACAACATCACGGAGGTTGAGGTTCCCGCGTATATCGAGGGGCTGCCCGTAACGGTTCTGGGCGGATACTCCGGCAGCTATTGCTTTGTGTTCACGCGCCCGACCACAACGACTACAACGACCACCACGACCACAACCACAACCACGACCACTACGACCAATCACCGCCCCGCAGTCACGAGTCTCGCGACAACCGCTACTGCTGTCAGGGGAGGAACAGTGATTGCCTACAAGCCGAATACCAATCTGACGCAGGTCAAGCTGCCGGACAGCATTCAGAAAATCGGATCGGGCGCATTCGGCGGCATGACCGGCCTGACGAAAATAGATGTGCCGAGCTCGGTTTCGTTCATTTCGGATACTGCGTTCCGGGACTGCTCCTCGCTTCAGTCATTCAGCGTTGCGGCGGGCAATGAGCATTACAGCACATCGGACGGCGTGCTTTACAATGCGGACAAGACCGCGCTGGTGCGGTATCCGGCCGCAAAGGCGAATACCTCCTATACGCTGCCGCAGAACGTGGAACGCATCAACGGCTATGCGCTTCAGAGCGCGAAAAACCTGCAATCCGTCAAGCTGCCGTCTTCGTTGAAGTCTATCGGCCAATACGCGTTCAACCAGAGCGGACTGACGGAACTAACCGTTCCGGAAAACGTGAATGCGGTCGCAAAGTATGCCTTTGCCGGCTGCGAAAATCTGAAGGATATCACGTTCCTGAATCCGGCCGTCAGCCTGTCAGACATGAATTCGTCCGGTATTGTGCTATATCCGGGCAATCTGTATAACAGCGGCGGCATCTTTACCGGAACCGTCCACGGCTACGACGGCTCGACTGCACAGTATTATGCGTCGCATTTCGGCCTGAAATTTGCATCACTCGGCAAAAAAGCGGTCGTGACAGCCGTGACCGTATTGGAAACAACGACAACGACTACGACAACGACAACCGCAGCCGGCTCCGCCATTCCGACTGCAACCAAAGCAGCCACTACGACCACAACCATCGCTGGCAATTCAGTCGATTCCGAAGGTCTGCCGACATGGAAAACGGTCGTTGCTGCGGATCATATGCTGATTGAGGTCACGCCTGAATCGAATTCTGCCATCGTAATTTCCGTTGATCCGGATGCGGAATCGGTCTCCGTACCGTATTCCGTGACACTGACAGACGGGAAGGAATACCCGGTCGGTTCGATCAGCGGCAATGCGTTCATGGGCTGCACCAAGCTGAAAAACCTGTATCTCAGCTCGAATATCAGTTATTTCTCTTATGCAGCGCTTTGTCCGCTGACATCGCTGGAAAGCCTGACATCGGGCAAAAATCAATTCCGCCTTGAGGACGGCGTGCTGTACGACGCCGGAAAAACAAGCATATATCATTATTTCTCGAAGGAAAAAGAATTTGTCATTCCGGAAACGGTTACCTATATTGCCGAGAGAGCGTTCAACGGCTGCTCAGACATGAAGATCACAATTCCCGCAAAAAGCAACATAAACGCCTACAAAAACTGGGACGGAAGCTGGAATCTGTATACGAATAACCAGTCCGTCATTAGCGCCTCAGCATTTTGGGGCATGACCGGCGAGGTGACATATCTGCTCAATCCGAATTCAAATTGGGGATATGGCACCGCGAAGGCAACGTCATCCTTCCAGGAGGCAACAGCAGCCGGAATGCGGCGCTTCTACGGCGAGCTTTACAATGAAAAGCCGGTAATCCGCGGCTATGAGAATTCCTTTGCCGAGAGACAGGCCAAGCAGTATGAGATGACATTTGAGAAGATTGCATATGTCGGCGGTGATTTATCCGGCGACGGCATCCTGAATATCAACGATGCAGTTCTGTTTTCGCGGTACATAAGTGAATCAAACTATTTGTCGTATTCATCGTATTCGTCGTATCAGGTTTATCTGGATGCAGGCGACCTTGACGGTGACGGCATCCTCACGATTGCAGACCTTTCAAAGCTGCTGGCGGCGCTTCTCCGTCAGACAGAATGATCGGTTTCAGTTTCATACTGTATGCGCGCCGGGCAGCTTTCTGTCCGGCGCGCAGTTTTGTCAGTCAGGCGGGCTTTGTGCGGTATTGCCTTGCGTATCGGCCGAATGCATCGCAGATACCGCTTTCTCTGCAAGCGGACGCGCCCTGACAGGCCGACAAAATTTCTTGTTTGCATTTGTGAGTAGTATACAAATAATGTGCAGCAGCGGTCAATCCGGCAAAAAACAGGCGGAAAAATATGTCGAACGGTTGACTTTTCACGCGAATTGTGATAAAATAAGGTCGTTGAATCAACAAAAGAAAGCGGTGACCGATACTATGAGAAAGCTTCTCAACAGAGTATTGATTTTTGGAGCGGCAGCATGCCTGACCTTATCATCGGCGGCCTGCGGTGCCGATGAGAGCTCCGATGCAAATATTGCTGCACAGATGACAGAGCAGACTGCTGCGCAGACCACCACAACCACAACGACCTCCGCCACCACCACCACAACAACTGCCACTACCACCACGACCTCTGAAACCACCACAACCGAAACAACAACCGAAGTCACAACGACCTCGCTTCCGGTGAGTACGATCGGTGAAATCGTGACCGTACCGGCGGCAGGGAATCCCGCAGCAGGCGATTTTACGCGCTCAGCGGAGTATGACGCATTCCTGACCGATACGGTGTTTGTCGGCGACAGCATTTGCAGCGGCCTGAAGGTCTATCATATTCTTCCGGATGACAATGTCATGGCAAAGGGCAGCGTCGCAGCGCGCAGCATTTTCGATTACAAATTTGATGTGCGCGGCAATGAATTCGGCCTGACCTACGGCCTGACTGTGCTGGATCCGAAATTTGTTGTATTCTCGATGGGCATGAATGACATCAACATGACGTCAGCGGAGCAGTACTGCAAGAATTACGAGTACATTCTGGATACGGTTCATTCAGTTCTGCCGAATGCGAAGCTGTTTGTCGCGTCGATCACACCGATCTCCAATGACATCACATTCAGCACAAATGACAAAATCGACACCTACAATCAGGCCATCAAGGATTACCTTGCGGGACTCGGAAAGGGCTACGGATATGTCGATATCTCGCCGTACCTGAAGAATCAGTATAACGGCCTGAAGCTCGAATACAGCGGCGGCGACGGCATTCATCTTGCTCCGGCAGCCTATCAGGCGATTCTGTATCAGGTCTGCGAGCAGCTTGTCGATACCGGCATTGCACAGGGCACCAGCAAGGGCGGCACGCCCTACGGCTATTGATTGCCGGCGGGTTTTCATAATAGAAAAGCGCACCCGCTCCGGGTTATTCCGGAGCGGGTGCATTTTATTTCACTCATTTTTCAGGCTGCGCTGCTTGGCAAGGAGTGCCTCAATCTTGTCATGCGGATTGATAACAGTCGTGATAGAAACATCGTGATTGATCGCGGCAATGAAATATGCGGCATACTTGGAGACATCGACCTCATGGAACCACTCGCGCTCCAGCAGAGCGGGCATGCGGTAAGTGAGGTTCGTGCCAAAGACGGCATCGAGCACGCCGTTTTTGTAGGCGTCATCGAACTGCTCAAGGCCGTGGGTAAAGAGGCCGTAGGTCGCATAGGCGATCGTGCGGGCGGCGCCGCGTGCCTTCAGATTCTCCGCGAGGTCGAGCATGGAGCCGCCGGACGCGATGATATCGTCCGCAACAAACACGGTCTTTCCCTCAACGGGATTGCCGAGATACTCATGCGCAACGATCGGGTTTTTGCCGTCCACGACCTTGGAGTAATCGCGGCGCTTATAAAACATGCCGAGATTGACGCCGAGCATGGTCGCATAGTACATATTTCTGCCGAGCGCACCCTCATCCGGGCTGATGACCATGAATTTTTCCGGCGACATATCGAGATCGGGGAAGGTTCTGAGCATGGTCTTGAGCACCTGATACGACGGAATGACATTGTCGATGCCCATGAGCGGCACAGCGTTATTGACGCGCGGGTCATGCGCATCGAAAGTGATGATATTGTTCACGCCCATCGCCTGAAGCTCCTGCAATGCGCAGGCACAGTCCAGCGATTCGCGGTAGTTTCTGCGGTGCTGTCTGCCGCCGTAGAGCAGCGGCATAATGATATTGAGGCGGTGCGCCTTGCCGGAGGCTGCCTGAATGATACGCTTGAGATCCTGATAATGGTCGTCCGGCGACATAGAATTCACGCGGTCGAACATTTTGTAGGTGCAGCTATAGTTGCCGACGTCAATGACGATGAACAGGTCAAGGCCGCGGACGGTAGACTTGATGAGGCCTTTGCCGTCGCCGGAGGCAAAGCGGGGGCATTCGCATTCGATCAGGTAGCTCTGATCGGGGAAGCCGTTTTCATTTGCCCAGCGGACAAGGTAGCTGTCGATTTTTTGTGCGAGCTGTTCGGCACCTGCCATGGCAATAATGCCGATCGGCGCAACGCTCTTTGTGTTCTTATACAGCGCATCGGTAGCAGCAGCAGTCATAATCTGAAACATCCTTTCACATCATCACATTTTCTATCCGGACAGGGAAACCCTGTTGCTTTACTTGCAGAAGCACTCGATATAGCGGTCGATATCTGCGCGGATGATCTTTCTCGCCTCATTCGCATCGCCGAACTGATCGACGGCGGTTGATTTGCCCTCCAGCTCCTTGTAAACAGAGAAGAAATGGATCATTTCCTCGACGATATGGGGCGGGAGGTCGGCGATATCGGTATAGCTGTTGTAATTGGGGTCATCAAAGGGAATGGCGATAATTTTGTCGTCGCGGTGACCCTGATCGAGCATGCGAATGACGCCGATCGGATAGCAGCGAACCAGCGTCATGGGAAAGAGCGTTTCGGAGCAGAGCACCAGAACATCCAGCGGGTCATTGTCATCGGCATAGGTACGCGGAATCAGGCCGTAATTTGCGGGATAATGCGTAGAGGTATGCAGGATGCGGTCGAGCTTGATGAGCCCGGTCTCTTTATCCAGCTCATATTTATTTTTGCTTCCCTTCGGGATCTCGATCACGGCGACAAAGTCGTCCGGAGTAATGCGCTTGGGATTGATCTTGTGCCATATATTCATAGACAACCTCCTTCATTTCCGGTCCGATCGGCATAACGCAGCAATCTATTGTCAGTATAGCATAAAACGCCCCGAAAGTCAATCTGCTGTACGATTTTTGTGATTTTGTATGAATTCTTTTCCCGCAGGCACGAAATGTCTTTGAAAATCGGGCGCTGTGCGGAGAAACCGCTCCGAACGGACACAGCAGCATCATGGGAAGGGGGGCAGGAACGCAGGACAGCCCCGCTGCATATTCTGACAGTGAGCGCAGATCATGCAGCAAATCACAGAAAGGAGCCTGCGTCTTGTTTTCGGTTTTGCTTGCAGTAATCTATCTTTCCTATATCAGTCTCGGCCTGCCGGATTCGCTTCCGGGCGCGGCATGGCCGTCGATGCAGCAGACGCTTGGTGTCCCGATGTCCTGCGCGGGCGTACTGTCCGCCGTGATTTCGCTGAGCACGGTCTTTTCCGGGCTGATGGCAGACCGTCTGCTGCGAAGGTTCGGGACGGGGCCGGTCGCGGCAGGGAGCGTACTGCTGACGGCAGCGGCGATGTCGGGCTATTCGGCGGCGGGGCATTTCGTCACGCTCTGCATTCTGGCAGTCCCTTACGGGCTCGGAGCAGGCGCAGTCGATGCCGCACTGAATCACTACGTTGCCGTACATTATCCCGCACGGCACATGAGCTGGCTGCACTGCTTCTGGGGCATCGGTGCCGCCGCAAGCCCGTATATCATGAGCTTTCACCTGCGCCGCGGCGCAGACTGGCAGGGCGGCTACCGCACGGTCGCGGCGATTCAGCTTCTCCTGACCGTGATGCTGTTCTGTGCACTGCCGCTCTGGAAGCCGACAGCGCCGGAAACAGCGGCGGGTGCAAATGCATCAGCGGAGCACATTCCGCTGAAAAAGCTGCTGCGCCGGCGCGGCGTGCGGCGTGTGCTGCTGATGTTTTTTTGCAGCAGCGCATTTGAGAGCACGGCGGGACTCTGGGCGAGCAGCTTTCTGGTGACATCGCGCGGCCTGCGGGCAGAAACGGCGGCGCAGTTTGCCTCCTGCTATTATATCGGCATAACGGCGGGACGGCTGGCAGGCGGCTTTTTCGCAGACCGTCTGGGTGATCTGCGGATGATCCGCATAGGGCTCTGCGGAGCGGCCGCAGGGACGGCACTGCTTCTTGCGCCGCATTCCTCTGCGCTGGCCTGCTGCGGCCTGATCGTGACGGGCTTCGGAGCGGCGCCGGTCTATCCCTGCCTGCTGCACCGCACGCCCGCGGCCTTTCCGGGGCATCAGGCGCAGCAGATGATCGGGCTTCAGATCGCGGCCGCATACACCGGCACGACGGTCATGCCCGCACTGGCCGGACGGCTTGCCGCCTGCGGGTGCATGAGATATCTCCCGGCGGTGCTGACAGCATTTCCGGTGCTGCTGCTGTGCATGACGCTTCGTCCGGCGGCAGAGCAGCAGCCCTCAGCAGATACGGATTGCTCTGGCGAGCTTTGAGAGCGGCTGCGGCACGAGCGAAAACCTTGTCTGAAGCTGCTCCGCGAATGCACGGAAGGCCTCTGCGTCGCCGCTTTTGAATTCCAGCTCCAGCTCCTCAAATTCCTGCATTCGCTCCGCATTGCCGAGCTTTCCGACATCAACAGCGAATTCCGCTGTGAACGGCGCGGGCACATCAAATGCAAGCAGCCAGCAGTTCCGGATGAAGTCGGTTTTTGCCGTCACCCGGAGCTGCTGCTCTGCAAGCAGCAGACAGAGGTCACGGGGCGCACCGGCATCGGGGAGCCTTTGCAGCCCCTCCCGGATTGCAGCAGCCTCGGTCTCATATTCCTCTCTGAGTGCCTGTGCGCCGTCCTTCTGCACATTCCGCTTCATGCAGCAGACTGTCCTTCCGTTTTCGCGCCGGAGCCGGAGTGCCGCACCGAGCCGCCGTGCAAGCCCGTCGGGCGTATCGTAGTATTCCGCAGCCATATGCAGAATTTCGTGTGACTGCCGCGCCTCCGAGCTGCGGAGGAAATCGGCCAGCGCCGCCAGTGTTTCCCGCGGAATCAGCCATTTATATTCAAGCTCCATATTTTCACCTCAGTGCTTAATCAGTGCGCGAATCAGACCGAGCACGCCGGCCACACATATGACCGCAAAAACGACCATTCCCGCCTGAAAACCGGTCAGTGCAGCAGAACCGATCAGCAGAACCGAATACACGCCCCTGACGGTCTTCTTATGATCTTCGTCATCAAAAAATACGCCAAAAAGGGAAGCCATCATCGGGAAGAGCGTGATTGCCATATATAGCAGCTCAAACGGCGGCTCCAGCTTCTGATAGCCGGTCTCCTTCATGGTATAGCAATACATAAACAGAAAGATCACATATGCCGCGCCGCTCAGAATTTTGGCCGGCGTTTTTTTGAACCATGAAATCAGGACACCGAAATTGATGATGCCGAAGACCATCAGGCCGGCATTATGTTCGTTTACGACATCTGCGAGGTATAAAACAATCATCGCAGCAATGCCCAGCCCGACCGCAGCGCCAAGCGGGAACGGCTTTTTCTGCGGCTGTTCGGTACTTCGCTTTGCTATGGCCGCTTTCAGATCATCAGACTTCGGCTTCTGCGGTGCCGGAGCGCTTTCCGCGGCGAGCTTCTGTATGACGGGTGCTGCGGCGGGCGTCACCGCCGGTTCTTCAGCCTTCAGCGGCACAGCAGGCGGCGCGGGAGCTGTCTGCACGGGCGCAGCCTTCGGCGCAGTATGAATCACAAGCTGCTCCGTTTTTTTTGCGGGCGTATTGGCCGTGCCGGAAAAGCGGAGCGCCGAACCCGATGCAGGCGCAGTTTCCTGCGGTGCGGCTGTCTGCCCGCCAAAATTCATATGCAGCTCCGGCGGCGGCGCAGGCTGCTCCGCATACATTTCTTCCCGCAGTGCGGCATAATGCAGCTCTGCCTGCTCCTGCGCACTGAGCCGGAAGCAGGTTTGTATTTTCCGTTTCATATGTCACCCTGTTTTCTCAGATTTTCACCATAATCACCGGCCGGACGCCGTAGGAACTGTAGTCCTGGCCTGCACCGGTTATGCCGATGCCGCCGTCAGAAAAAACAACTGCGGCTCTGTTCCAGCGATCATCCTCCGAAAGCAGCCACCACCATGACCCGCATGCAAGAATATCCGGCGATAAAGCCTCGGCATCCTTTCGCTTCAGAAGCTGGACAAACATTCTGAAATCCGGCCAGAACACCTCGCAGATCTGCGCTTTTTCCGCAGGGCTGAACGACTGATAAAAGTCCGTATTCAGCCATTGCAGCGCTTCCTGATACGGCATTGTACAGACACATTGTGTGCAGAGCAGCGTCAGCATATTCCCCTGTATCCGGATGATGTTCCATTCATATGCACCGAACGGGACGATATCGCCGACCGCAGCGGCATTCTGTGCGGGCTGCGGCACGGACTTCGCCGGGTGAAGCTGCCGCGCAACGGCCTGTTTCAGTTCTTCATGCTCGGCTCGCAGGGTATCATAAGCCTCCCTCAGCTCTGCGAATTCTGCACGAAGGCCGGCGAACGCCGCCGGCAGAGACTCCCAGACATTGACCAGCTCTGCGGAATCCTGTAATTGCTTGCGCTCCTGTTCATTCAGCGGAAAAAAAGAATGAATCTTGTAATCCATACCGTACCTCACTCTATGAAACTGATATTGAAAGAATCTTCGGCAATTTCATGCAGATTAAAACAGCTTCCATTCGGAAACATTGCACTGCCCGGCGGAATTATCGCCGGCGGCGCAGACGGAGCCGTCACGGCAGACCGCAACGGTATGCTTCTCGCCGGCGACGACCGCGATCACATCCGACCAGCCGTACACATTGCACTGCCCGCTGCTGTTATCCCCGACGGCAACGACAGTGCCGTCCGTGCGCAGCCCGACGGTATGCCGGGCGCCGGCAGACACCGCAACGATCTTCTGCCATTTTTCCACATTGCAGCGCCCGTCGCTGTTGGCTCCGATTGCAAGCACGGTGCCGTCCGAGCAAAGCCCGACGGTATGGCCGAGCCCGGCGGAAATGCCCGCGATATGCCGCCATTTCTGCACATTGCACTGCCCGTAATTATTTTCTCCGGTCGAGAGAACGACGCCGTCGCGGCACAGCGCAACGGTAAACCGGCTGCCCGCAGCAATCTGCGTCACATTGCGCCAGCCGCTGACCTCGCACTGTTTTTTGTCATTTTTACCGGCAGCGCGCACGGTACCGTTTGTACAGAGGCCGACCGTGTGCATATAGCCGACCGCAATCGCAGAGATATTCGACCAGTGCGAAACATTGCACTGCCCGTAGCCGTTGCCGCCGGCGGTCAGCAGCGTGCCGTCCGCGCGCAGCAGAAAAACCGAGCTGATCTTTGATACCTCAAAAGCCCGAAGATTTCTCCAGTCCGCATCGGAAAAGAGTTTATTGTATTCCTTGCCCGCGAGCAGAACCGTACCGGTCATGCAGACTGCAAAGGTATGCTTGAAGCCCGCGCCGATGACCGGCGAAAGCCTGCGCACATCGCGCTGCTCCGAGCCGATGAGCTGCTGCTGAAGCGCGTTGTATGCCTCCCAGAGCCGCACATGGTTTTCCTTCAGAATTTTAAGCTCCTGCTTGGTTTTCAGGTAGTCCTCACAGAGCGCGTCAAATTCCGATTTGAGCAGCTTGAATTCCTCCGGCATCCGTGCAAGGAGCGCCTCCCGGGCAGCCTCCTGTCTGAGCTGCCGCTTTTCCTCACGGCTCAGCGGACAGCAGGTCGTGATGATTCGTTTGTTCATATTTTTCATTCCTGACCGAGCTTTATTTCAGCGCTTTCAGGCCGAGCGTGAAGCTGTTTCCCGCTGCAATCGCGATCACATCTTTCCAGAAAGATACGCTGCATTCTCCCGAAAGATCATGCCTCTCAGCAGCAATGACTGTCCCGTCTTTCCGCAGACCGACTGTATGGCGTGAGCCTGCCGCAATCGCTGTGATGCCCTTCCATTGCGCGATGTACTCCTTATCAATAGCATCCTGACCGGCTGCTGCGGCCGTACCGTCCTTCCGCAATTCGACGGTATGCTCTGCTCCGGCAGCAATCGCGATGATATCGCGCCATGCGCCTGTTTCGCACTGCCCCGCTTGATTGTCCCCGACAGCAATAACCGTGCCGTCGCCGCGCAGCCCGACGGCATGACGGCCGCCTGCTGCGATCGCCGTGATGCCGCTCCATTCCTGAACCCCGGACACGCCGGATTTGTCAATCCCCGCAAAACGGACTGTACCGTCCTTTCGCAGACCCAGAACGTATTGTCCGCCGGCCGAAACAGCCGTAATATCGTTCCATTGGTGAACTTCCTGTCTCATTTTGGGCGGCAGTCCGGCAATCATGATCTTTCCGTCCCTGCGAAGGCCGATTGTCATGTCAAAACCGGCCGCGATCGAAACAATATCGCGCCATGCAGACACATTGCATTCACCGATGTAATTTTTTCCCGCAGCAGCGGCTGTCCCGTCCTTCCGCAGCCCGACGGCGTGATGATCGCCCGCCGCAATCGCCGTGATATCTGTCCATGTTTGCAGCTCACGCTTCATTGCTTCGCTGTCTCCGATCATTGCGGGCTTTCCTGTCAGAATGACCTTTGTGCGGTACTGCGGTACTGCGGACACACCGTTTTCCGCCGTTTGCAGCTTCCGCATGATTTCTTCTTCCCTGCGCTTCAGCAGTACCGCGAGTTCTTCCTGAAGCTGCCTGTACGCTTCCGCATCATTCCGCTGATCGGGCGTTTTTCCTGTCCGTTCCCTGAGCTCCTGCTTCGTTTTCAGGTAGTCCTCACAGAGCGCGTCAAATTCCGATTTCAGCAGCCGGAATTCCTCCGGCATCCGTTCAAAAAGCGCCTCCCGGGCAGCCTCCTGCTTCAGCCGCCGCTTTTCCTCACGGCTCAGCGGAAAGCAGGTCGTGATTGTTTGTTTTTTCATGTTGAAACCTTTATCTGTTTTGTGACCTTCAAGCCGACAGTATGCCCGCTTCCCGCTGATACTGCAACAATGTCTTTCCACTCAGAAACATCCCAAGGAACTTTCTCATTTTCTCCGACAACTGCGACTGTACCGTCCTTTCGCAAGCCGACAGTATGATACTTTCCGGCTGAGACTGCGACGATATCTTTCCAGTCAGAAACATTGCATTTACTGACATTATTTCGTCCGGCAGCTACAACTGTACCGTCCTTTCGCAAGCCGACAGTATGAAAATCTCCCGCGGATACTGCAACAATGTCTTTCCAGTCAGAAACATTGCATTGACCGACATTATTTCGTCCGGCTGCTACAACTGTACCGTCTTTCCGCAAGCCGACAGTATGAAACGCTCCCGCGGATACTGCAACAATGTCTTTCCAATCAGAAACACTGCATTGACCATCATCATTCCAACCAACTGCTACAACTGTACCGTTTCTTCGCAGACCAACAGTATGAGAACCCCCCGCTGATATTGCAACGATATCTTTCCAATCAGAAACACTGCATGGACCATCATCATTCCAACCAACTGCTACAACTGTACCGTCCTTTCGCAGTCCGACAGTGTGAGATAATCCCGCTGATATGGCAATGACATCTTTCCAATCAGAAACAATGCATTGACCATCATCATTCCAGCCAACTGCTACAACTGTACCGTCTTTTCGCAAGCCGACAGTATGCATTCCTCCCGCGGATACTGCAACAATGTCTTTCCAGTCAGAAACATTGCATTGACTGTCGTAATTATTACCGACTGCTACAACTTCTCTGGTAAACGTATACGGGATGCTGTCAATAAACTGTTCTGCATCATGCAGTTTCACATGTACTGTTTCCAGCTCACGCTTCATCTGCTCATGCTCCGCATGCAATTTCCGGAACTGCTCCGGCAGTGTTTCGAGAAACAGCGCATCCGCGAATTGCTTTTGCAGCGCCGATTTTTCCGCTTCATCCAGTGCAAAAAGCGTCACAACCTTCTTTCCCATTGTTCACTCAGCCTTTCTCTGCCGGTAGCTTGCGAAATCGAACTTGACAAGGGAATTCACAAAGGTCACAAAATCATTGGTATCGACGATGAGCTTTGCGGCGCCCTCCTGATCGAGACGCAGCAGGAAGTCTGCGGGATAGCGCGCCTCAATGTAATAGCCGTTGAGCTCAGAGGCAAAGGGAATCCAGCTCCGGAAATGCTCATCGTCCTGCATGGCCTGCTTGCAGAGCCACGGGAGGTTGTGGCCGTCATAGAGCTTATGGCGGCGCCAGAGCAGATAGCCCTTCAGCGCCTTTTCCATGCTCTGCTGACAGTGAAATGAGATCAGATTATAGCAGCGGTCATCGTCGAGCAGGAGCTTGGCCGCCCGCAGGTCGATCGCTGCATAATACAGCCAGTCGAAATATCGCTTGCTGTCGCCCTCACGGTATCCTCTAGCCATACAGCACACTCCCGTCCTCTCTGATCGACCATGCGAAGGTGCGCGGGTCGTTCGAGAGCGTATTCCATTCGCTCTCCTTATAGAGCACCAGATCATACGGGCATTCGCTGTCTACCGCCGTATAGAGGTAGCATTCGAGCTCCGAGATGCTCGCGGTTTCGTCCGGCACGATCAGCGCGAGCTTAAAGCTGGCGAGCTGATTGGTCGCATGGTTTGTTTTGTGGCTGATGAGGTAGATGCGGAGCGGCTTTCCCAGCTCTGCGATCTCATTCGCCACTGCTTGGATTTCAGGGTAGATCATACGGTTTCCTCCTTTTTTCACAGTTTTCCGATTTCTGCTGCACAGATGCACACGGCATCATACACAAGCGCTGCATCCGCATCGCTGTCAGCGAGACTGTCCAGCCGCTTTTCACGGAACAGCCTTTCCGCAGTACAGACCGCAGTCCGGTTCATCGTGCGGAAGGCCGCAAGCACCGGATTGCTGTCCGAATCGTTTCCGGTCCGGAGCTCATGATAGCTCTGCATAACGAGCTGTACCGTTTCCGGCTCATTGCCGGTAAGGGTATAATCCAGATGCTTTCTGCGGATATACGGATCGTCATGCATCCAGCGGACACAGCCGCAGTATGGGTCGCGGGCGGCATAGCGCAGATGCCGGATATTCGCCATAACGGCCGTTCCCATGCACATCGGGCACGGCTCCATTGTTGTATACAGCACAACGCTGTCCGGGTCGCAGGCAGCGGTGTCCAGTCTGCGGAGCGCATTCGCTTCGGCGTGCGCAATGCGCCGGTTGCGCTGACCGGGCTCGGCGGTTCGGTTGCGCTCGCGGATCAGGACATTGCCCTCCGCATCACAGATTACCGCGCCGATCGGGATGCTTCCCTGTCTGAACGCAGCCCATGCCTCCTCAAATGCACACTGCCATGCAGCGGATAAGTCTGACCACATACCGTTTGACCTCCGGCAATTCTGATTCTGAATCTTGCTTCGTGCTCAAGCACCGTTACGGTTTTATTATACACCCTGCCGCCGAAAAAGTAAAGACTGCACGGCACAGAATACAGAAAAATGGGGAGAGAAAACAAGAGTTTTCTCTCCCCCCCTATTACAAAATAATAAGTACCGCTCTTGTACAGACTGATATTTGAACAATCAATCCGCGATTTAGCTGCTCCCCCTACGGGCGCATCATGCCGACCTTTGCAGTCATGCCGGTCGCGGAGGTGTAGGTACCGATCGCGTATTCATAATCACCGATGCGGTAGAATGTGTCGATATCGAGTGTACCGTCACCATCCGCATGGATGCCCGCGCCCCACTCATAGCCGTTGAGAATGCCGTCATCCATATCCTCGTCATTGATCGGCTGCTCGCCGTTGAACCATGTCAGATACCAGTCCAGATTGACGCGGATCGAATCGCCGCCGTCCCCGATGATGACGTTCAGGAGCATGGTCGTCGATTCATCGAAAAAGAATCTGCATTTCCAGCCGCCGAGGCATGCCTTGCTGAAATCCATGTAAACCGCACCCGCAGGAACGCCGGTCTCATCAATATGCGCGACCCACATCATCTCGTCAATGGTCGGGCGGTCAAAGGTTGAATTTTTCGGATAGCCGCCTGTATTGATCTCGTCGGGCGGCGGCGAAGGCTCCGAGGACTGCTCCGGCGGACGGGATGTCTGCGCACGGTCTGAGTCGGTCGTGCGCTCCGGGGCGGCAGTCTCCGTGAGCGTTGTTGTCAGATTTGTCTCAGCGGTTGATGAAAGCACCGTTGTCTCCGTCTGCTCCGTACCGGTTCCGCTCAGCGTACTGATGCTGCTTTCCAGTACAGAGGAATCCTTTTTCTTTTTCGGGTCATCGCGGCTCAGAAGCAGGTACACGATCACGCCGCATGCAGCAATCAGCGCAATGACCAGCAGAATAATCGCGGTATTGGCATTGCTGCTTTTCGGACTTTCGGCAGACGGCGGCTGCGCATGCACCGGTTCGGGCGCATAATAAACGCGGCCGGGTGTCTGCGGCTGATAGGGCTGCGGCTGCGGCTGATTCGGCTGATAAGGCGGCTGCGGCTGATTTGGCTGATTCGGCGCAGGCACGGCGGAATGCTGCTCAATTTTCATGCCGCATTCCTCGCAGTAGGCAGTGCCCTCCCGCAGCACAGACTGACATCTCGGACATCTGTTGTTCATGATTTACACTCCCTTCCCCGGTACAATATTATAGGCAGCACCGTATTTTTTATATTATAACATAAATTATAAAATATTTCAATGGATTTTTTGTATTTTATACGATTATCACAGCATTTTTGCAAGCCGTTTCATCAGAGAATGGAGATCGCCGCTGTCAACGCCCGGCTTTCCGTCAAGCTCGGCATTGCGCTTGCCCTGCTCCGAAACAAACAGATCTGCGTCATCGCCGACCAGCCTCGCGAGCAGCACGGCATCGCGCACATCAACCGTTCCGTTGTCATCCAGATCGCCCGGCAGCAGTTTCCGCTCCGGCAGTCCTTCATACGGGTACGGATCGAGCTGCTCCGGATCGCTGATCCAGCTTATCAGATATTGATTCGTACCGGTGCCGGTACCGTAAGCGGGAATGGTGTAATTCAGCATTTCACTGTCGAAATAGAGGCAGGATTCCGCATGCAGCACACCGGGGTAATTCGGATCCCATACCGTAATCCGCCGGTCATAGGCCGTGCCGTCAAACTCCCATGCGCCGGATTCGAGCCCGCAGCCCACGACCGCGTGCATGCCTGTGCGGGTCTTAATCATCAGCAAAAACGGGCTCTGCCCGTTCGGGATGCGTGCTGCTGCCTGCTGCATGCGATAGACAGCCAGCGATTCGTTCATCGTGCTGCTGCCGAGATAACCGGACTGCATCGCCTGATAATAATTGATGAACGAGATCACCTCCGGTGTCGGCTGCACCTCGGAGAGCGTTTCGGCGTCCCTCTGAAGCTGCTCCGGCAGAAATATGCGGTTTTTCGCGAGAATCACCGCAGCGGAAAGCCCGGCGCAGGAGCCGCTCCAGCCCTCTGTACTGCCGGAGGGGGTGATGCCGAGCGCATCCAGCGCAGCGCGGTCGGCATCAGTCAGATAGTAGCCGCTTTCATCAATATGAAACGCGCTGCCCTGATTGCCGAAGCTCCAGCCGTCCTTTGCAAAATCGAAGGTCATATCATCGCCGCAGGTTTTGCTGCTGCCGATGTGAAAGCGAATGCCGTTTTCAGCCGCGAACTGCTCCGCAGCACTGCCGGCAGCACCGTAAATATCGGTGATGCTGAGGTTTTCCTGCGGCGCAATCTCCGTGACGCTCGCCGGAATGTACAGACTGCTGAGCATCTTGCAGCCCGAAAGCGCATTTTCGCCGATGACCGCAAGCCCCTCATTCAGTGTAAGCGTCTGGAGCATTGCGCAGTCGGCGAAGGTTTCCGCGCCGATGATGCGCAGGCTGTCGGGGCAGGTGACCTCATACAGCGCATCATGATTCTTCAATACCTGATTATTTTTGAGCGCACCGTCTGCGGTCAGGCGAATCCCCTCCGGCAGATGCAGCACGCACTTATCGGTGCAGTCAATGAAATACTGCCCGTTCAGAATCAGGCAGCCGCTTTCGCGCTCGCCGTTCCAAAGCCGCTCGCAGTTCAGGAACGCATCCCGCTGAAGACCGGTCAGATGCTCCGGCAGTGTAAGATCACTGAGGCTGGTGCAGCCGTTGAACATCTGACTGTCGATTTCCTGCAAATTCGCCGGCAGCTTCAGGGTTCCAAGCCCGCTGCATCCCAGAAACATCTGACTTCCGAGCGATTCCAGAGAATCCGGAAGGCTGAGCGATCTTAGCTGCGTGCAGTTGGCAAACGCCGCATCGCCGATGTACCGGAGCCCTTCGGGCAGCGTCACCGATCTGAGTGCGGGGCTTCCGGCGAATGCGTGTTTGCCGACAATCCGGACGCTGTCCGGCAGCACAATTCTCGTGAAGTCGCATTGGCGAAAGGCATCCTCCGCGATTGAAGTGACGGTATCCGGAATACTGCCGGAATAATCGGGCATCACCTTCACAAAAAGCGTGTCATCGACCACACCGGGGTACTTTCCCTGCGTCAGCAGCGCATCACAGTTGGCAAATGCATTGACCTCGGCATACACGCAGTCCGGCAGCGTCACATCCGTCAGTACAAGGCAGTCGGAAAATGCACTGGAACAGATGCGCTGAAGGGAATCCGGCAGCACGGCAGTTGTCAGCTTTTCGCATCCTGCAAAGCAGGATTCCGGAATCACGGTGCAGCCCTCCGGAAGCCGGACCTCCGTGATGCCCTTTAGCTGATAAAATGCCGATTTTCCGAAGGAAGTCACCGTATCGGCAAGCACCAGCTCCTCTGCCGCATTGCAGCGGAAAAATGCATACGCGCCGACATACGTTACCCCTTCACCGATTTCCACGCGCCGGATCTCCTCGCTCAGAGAAAACCACGGTGCCGTTGTATATCTGACAATCGCGCCTTCGATTTTTTGGATTCTGTACGTAAAATCGGGCATCGCGCCGGTACCGGAGACCGTCAGGGTGCCGTCTGAGAACGCCCAGTTCATTGTTTCGGTCAGGCTGCCGGAGGTCACTGCGGTGTCCTCTGCGGTCACAGTCTGCGCCGTACCGTTTACCGTCATCATGCCGCCGGTCATGCAGACCGCGAGCATCGCCGCCAATAACCGTTTCAAGTGCGGTCATCTCCTTGTTATTTGTGATATTTTCCGCCGGTGCTGATCTGAAATGCGCGGTAGAGCTGCTCGGCCAGCAGCACCCGTGCAAGCTGATGCGTAAAGGTCATCCGCGACATCGAAAAGCGCATCGCTGCGGCATCTTTCACGCTGTCATGGAGCCCGAAGCTCGACCCGATCACGAAGCTCAGGGCACTGTCTCCCGAAACCGCCGCCCGGTCGAGATACCCCGCGAATTCCTCGCTCGAAAGCTGCTTTCCCTCAATGCACATAGCAATGATTTTCCCCTTGCAGGCCTGCATGACCGCCTTGCTCTCGGTCAGCAGTGCCGCCGCGATCTCCGCCTCAGACGGCGATTCCGGCAGCCGCGATTCACTCAGCTCCGTCACGGAGAATTTACAGTACCGCCCCAGCCGCTTTTCGTACTCCGCAAACGCCTCGCGGAGCCATTTTTCCTTCAGCGTCCCGACGGTCACAAGCTGAATCTGCATCAAAACGCAATCATCCTCCCGTCCTCCGGCATCGCAGCATCGAGCAGGTAATCCTGCCCGCAGACATAGCCGTGCAGCGCCTCGGTCACGGTTCGCAGGGCAGTTTCCGGTGTATTATTGTGCTCGCTGAGATGTCCCAGCACCAGATGCACCGTTCCGTTCTGCACAAGAAACCGCGCCAGCTCGCCGCACTGCACATTCGACAGATGCCCGGAATCCGAGCTGATACGCCGTTTCAGATAATCCGGGTACGGCCCGCAGCGCAGCATTTGCTCATCGTAATTGGCCTCCAGCAGCACCAGCCGGCACCCTCTCAGCGCATCCTTTACCGAGTCCGGCACAAAGCCCAGATCGGTACAGACGGCACAGCTCTGGCCGTCCGGCATGGTGATGCGGTAGCCGCAGCTCTGCACCGTGTCATGCGAAGTTGCAAAGGGCGTCAGCGTCATGCCGCAGAGCGTGACCGGCTCTGTCAGGGTGCGGACATCCGCATCCGGCTCAACATAATGACAGCTGAACAGATTTTCGCGCGTTTTCGGCTCTGCATAGACCGGAATGCCCGTCTGCCGGCAGAAAACGCGCAGGCCGCTCACATGGTCGGAGTGGTCGTGCGTCACGAAAATGCCCTGCACTGCCGCTTCCGGAATGCCGGCGCGGCTCAGCGCATCCCGCAGACGCTTTGCGGAAACGCCCGCGTCAATCAGTACACCGCCGGACGGGGTGCCGACAAAGGCCGCATTGCCCCTGCTCGATGAAAAAAGCGGATATATTCTTGCCATATTTTCAGTCCTTACGTGTTTTTTATACGAAAAAAGCAGGGCGGACCCCCGTCCGCCCTGCTGCTGTTTTCAACTGTTATACCGCATCCTGACGAGTGATCTGTGCATGCTCATGGTGTACCGGATCCTGCGGAAACGTTTTTTTTTCAATGCATGCGCCGAGCGCCCGCAGCTTGCCCTCCATATCGGCATAGCCGCGTTCGATGTGGTAAATATCCTCGATCGTCGTGACGCCGCTTGCTGCGAGTCCCGCGATCATCAGGGCTGCGCCTGCACGCAGGTCACAGGCCTTGACCGGAGCGCCGGTCAGATGTCCGGTGCCCTCAATGACGGCGACCTTGCCGTCTACCTGAATATCGGCGCCCATTCTGCGCAGCTCATCAACATACTGGAAGCGCTGCTCGGAGACGCCCTCTTTAATCATGCTTGTCCCCTCCGCCAGACAGAGCAGCGCCGAAATCTGCGGCTGCATGTCAGTCGGGAAGCCCGGATGCGGGCGGGTCTTGATGCTGGTCTTGACCAGCGGGCCGTCCGCAGAAACACGCACGGCATCGTCAAACTGCTCAATCTTGACGCCGATCTTCTCCATAACGCTGATGATCGACTCCAGATGCTTCGGAATGACGTTTTTCACCAGCACATTGCCGCGGGTCGCTGCTGCGGCGACCATATAAGTACCCGCCTCGATCTGATCGGGAATCACGGCATAGCTGGTTCCGCGGAGATATTTTGTGCCGCGGATTTTAATGGTATCGGTACCGGCACCCATGATATCGGCACCCATAGAGTTCAGGAAGCTCGCGAGATCGACGATATGCGGCTCCTTGGCGGCATTTTCGATGATCGTCATGCCATCGGCCTTAACAGCCGCAAGAATCGTATTCATTGTCGCGCCGACCGTCACGCAGTCAAAGAAAATCTGCGTACCCTGAAGGCCGTTTTCGGTCGTTGTGATATCGACCATGCCCTGCTCCAGCCGGATCTTGGCACCGAGCTTTTTGAAGGCCTTTGTATGCTGGTCGATCGGACGGTCGCCGAGCGGACATCCGCCGGGCATCGAGACACGGCAGTGGCCGAACCGGCCGAGCAGCGCGCCCATAAAATAGTAGGACGCACGCATCCGCCGCGCACTTTCATAGGGCACGGTTGAGCTCTGAACGCTTCTGGTGTCGATACGGTAGGTATGCGGCCCCATATAGGTCACTTCTGCGCCGAGCTCCCGAAGAATGCGGAGGCTGATCTCCACATCGCTGATTTCCGGAACATTCTCAATGATACACGGCTCATCAGAAAGGAGAGTTGCGGGCAGAATCGCGACGACTGCGTTCTTGGCTCCGCTGATCTCCACCTCGCCGTGCAGGGTGCGTCCGCCCCTGATGACAAATTTTTTCGGTGTCTTCACGGTCTGTTCTCCTTGTTCTTCACATGTTTTCTCTATAGGTTTAATCAGCGCCTTTCTTTCTGTGTGCGGCGCTGCGGTTTCCTTACCTGTTTCCAAACGGCTCCATCATCCTTCTATATGATTATATGGTCTGTTTGCTGTTTCTGTATTTTCGGGCTGCGGACAGCCGGTGCAGTCAGTTTGCTGCGGGAGTAAACGGCTTGCCCTCTGCGTTCAGCCATGCGGGCGGTGTCCCGTCATATTCGGTCACGACTGCTTTTTCGATCACGATCTGCTTTTTCGGCTTGCTGTTCGCATCGACTGCTGCTTTCTGAATTTCAAGGACATATTCCATACCGTCAAAGACCTGTCCGAACACTTCGTATCCGCCGTCGAGGTACGGCACGCCGCCGACCTGCTTATAGAGCGCCTCCGCCTCCGGAGAGAACGAATAGCCTTTTTCACGGTACAACGCGAATTCTTCCGCAGTCGGAATCGTTCCGGTGACGATATAGAACTGGCTCTTGTTCAGCTTATCCGATCCGATCGCATATGCGACTGCGCCGGTCACATGGCACAGATCCGGCGAAATCGTCTGGGCAAAGCCCTGCTCGCTGCCCCATGCATCCACACCGCCGGTGCCGTTGCCCTTGGGGTCGCCGCCCTGAATCACAAATCCGTCCACGACGCGGTGGAAGATCAGGTCATCATAAAAGCCGCTTTCGGCCAGCTTCCGGAAGTTCTCAGCGCCCTTTTCGGTTTTGTCCGGAAAGAGGCGGATCTTTACATCGCCGTAATTCCGGATTGTCAGCACGACGATCGGCTCACCCTTCTCCGGAAGCGAGAAATTTGCGATTTCGCTTGCATTCACGACAGTCTGCTCTGCGATCTCATTCGCAGCGGCGCCGCTGTCGAGTGTGACTTCCTTTTTTCCGCAGGCAGACATGCCGCAGAGAAGTGTCCCGCACAGCAGAATCGCTGTTGTTTTTCGCATCAGATGCTTTCGCATAAGAAACAATCATCCTTTCCGCACGTTTTTTGCACCGCAAAAGGGTACAATACCGGCGTGCAGTTATTGTTCCGATTCTATTATATCACGTTTTTTTTGATTTGTAAAGCAAAAATTCATAATTCCGTCATATTTTTCTAAGAAAAATTTGACCCGCTGCCGGATTTCTTGCATATTACGCCAAAGGAAGCGCAGGCACGGTTTATTCGGCGGTTTCAAATGTGCCGATCTCGACTGCGGTAATGATGATATCCTCCTTCGGGCGCTGGTCATCCACCTCGCCGACCAGCTCCGCGCCGGTAATCGCTTCGAGAATCTCCCAGCCCTCGATGAGCTGGCCGAACACCGTGATCTGCTGCGAATAATTCGGGATGCCGCCGTGCTCTATGAACGCTTCGGCTATAATCTGTGCACCCTCGCTATCGTCCTCGCGCAGTCCGTCCTGAATTTCCTCTGTCATTTCGATCGAATCCGCGACCAGAAACCGGCTGCCGCAGTAGACATCCTGCCGCCCGACCAGCGCCTTGAAAAAGCTCCGCTCCGTTCCGGTCGTCAATGAGCAGAGTGCGCCGCGGAACGGCCAGAGCTTCGGGGAAAGCTCCTGCGGGACACGCTCCTGTGCCGTGCCGGCCTTGCCCTGCGGCAGATTGCCCTCCGCATCTGCGCTGCCGCCTGCAAAAAACACATCCTGCTCGACGCGGAAAATATATGTACCGTCATAATATCCGCTCTCTGCGAGCTCACAGAAATTTGCCACGGACTTCGGGGCGATTTCCGGGTACAGCTTGAACGTCATATCCCCGGCGGTCGTGTGCATCACGGCAATTTTGTCGCCCTTCTGCGGCTCCTCAAACTGAACCAGCTCGATGTCCTCATAGTTGATGACACCCTTGTAGCGCCGCATCATCATGAACCAGAACGAAAAGGCCAGCGACGACAGCAGCGTGAATACCATGCAGAGCGTCAGGGTTCGGATCAGACGCTTTTTGCCGGGCGTTTTCGGCTTGGGGCCTGTTAATCTCATATCGGTGATTCTTCCTTTTATTTCAGATTATACTTCTTCATTATACCACAAATCGCCGGAAAGTCAAGATGCAGAGCTGAAATAATTACAGGCTGCACCGCACAAAGCCCGCCGGCTGCTCCGGCGCTGCCTGTGCATCACGGCTTTGTGCGGTGCTCTGCCGGAGAAAACCCGGACTGCATGATGCGCTCAGGCAGTCCCGTACATCACCGGCCGCTCAGGACGGTGCGTGCGGTGCGGGCGCGGGATCAGCCCGAAGCTCACCTCCAGCGCATGATCGACCTCCCGCAGCACCTCGCGCGGGATCTCCCCCATGCACTCCTTCAGGCGCTGCTTGTCGATCGTCCGGATCTGCTCCAGCAGAATCACGCTGTCCTTCCGCAGCCCGCACCCCGCCGACGGCAGCGAAATATGTGTCGGCAGCTTCGCCTTGTCAAGCCGGCTCGTGATTGCCGCCGCGATGACCGTCGGGCTGTACCGGTTGCCCACGTCATTCTGGATAATCAGCACAGGCCGGATGCCGCCCTGCTCTGAACCGACGACCGGACTGAGGTCTGCATAATATATTTCTCCGCGCTTCACTGTTATCATCTCAATCATGCTTCCTTTCGTTTTGCCGGTGCTCCGGCCTCTGCGGATAGTCTGCCCGGTTTCCGGCCGTTTAATCATTCCGCAGGGATTCCTGCTCTATCGTATGTCGGATGCTGTCAATCCGTGACTGATTCAGGGGATTTCTGCGCCGGCAGGCATGCCGTGATAATACACAAAAAGTCACGCTTCAAATCTGCCAGATTGTGCAATGCGCAGAAAATAATTTGTTAAATCATAAATTTTGCACGCAAACGTGCAAAATTTTGCCGATTTGTACCCCGTTATTGAACGGCACCTGTGATACGCTCTCTCCCGCATCTGCCGTTCGGAATTCAGCCATATGGCAATCAAATTTCTGCGAAAGGCGGTCGATCTTCACATGGACAATTTGCAGGGAAAGCGCAGAGCCTTCTGCCGCTGGTATCTCGAACGCGGCAATGTCCGGGAGGCTGCGCTCCGCGCGGGCTGTGACCCCGCAAATGCGGAGGAGGAGGGCCTCGCGATGCTCCGGATGCCCTCCTGCCGCTCGTATCTCTCCCGGCTCGCTGCACAGCCGCCCCTCCCCTTGCAGAGCCTCGTCATCGCCGGGCTCTCGCGTCTCGCGTTCGGCGCAGCAAATGATGCCGCTAAGCTCGTTTTCGCCGAAAAGTCCCTCACTGATGCGCAGATCGAACAGCTCGACCTGTTCCATGTCACCAGCATCAAGCAGGACAAGGCCGGCGGCATTGAGATCAGGCTCGCAGACCGGCAGCAGGCAATGGAAAAGCTGCTCGAATGCGCCTGTGCCTCCGATTCTGCCGCCGCTGCCTCGGCACTGCTCTCCGCGCTCGGTGCAGACAGAGAGGAGGTGACACAATCCTGTGAACCCGATCTCCCTGCAGCCCTTCTCGGACAAGCAGAAGACTGTTCTGACATGGTGGTGCAGACCTGAAACAAAAGGCTATGACGCAATTATCTGCGACGGCGCTGTTCGCTCCGGCAAAACAACCGCGCTCTCCCTCGGCTTCGTTTTCTGGGCATGTACCTGCTTCTCCGGACAGAGCTTCGCACTCTGCGGCAAAACCGTGACCGGCATCCGGCGCAACCTCGTGCTGCCGCTCTGTCAGCAGCTCCGCACTCTCGGATTCCATATCGAGGAGCGCGTCAGCCGCTCTTATCTCGATATCTCCTTCGCCGGGCATACAAACCGCTTCTACTGCTTCGGCGGAAAGGATGAGGGCGCTGCGGCGTTCATTCAGGGCATTACCCTCGCCGGCGTGCTCCTCGATGAAGCTGCCCTGATGCCGCGCTCCTTCGTCGAGCAGGCCGCCGCCAGATGCTCTGTCCCCGGCGCAAGACTCTGGTTCTCCTGTAACCCCGAACAGCCCTCGCACTGGTTCTACCGCGAGTGGATCTGCAATGCAAAGCAAAAGCATGCGCTCTATCTCCACTTCACCATGGATGACAACAATGCGCTGACACCTGCCGTGAAGCGCCGCTATGAACGGCTCTATCAGGGCGCGTTCTATGACCGCTATGTCAAAGGTATCTGGACAACTGCACAGGGGCTCGTCTATCCGATGTTCCGCCCCGCGCTCCATGTCGGTTCGCCGGACTGCGAACCGGAGCGGTTCGTGATCTCATGCGATTACGGTACGATGAATCCCGCCTCCTTTGGGTTATGGGGTCTTTGCCGCGGGTGCTGGTTCCGGATCGCTGAATCCTACTACGACGCCGGTAAAACCGGTCTGCCGCGCACCGATGAGGAGCACTATGAGGCGCTCTGCGCCCTCGCGGGAAACCGGAAGATCGAACAGGTCGTCGTCGATCCCTCTGCCGCCAGCTTCATCACCTGCATCCGCAGACACGGAACATTCCGTGCCGTGCCCGCGAAAAATGATGTGCTCGGCGGAATCCGCAGAACCGCCGACGCGATCCGGAACGGGGAAATCAAAATCGGGCCGGACTGCGCGGATTCCCTCCGCGAATTCTCCCTCTATGTCTGGGATGCGCATGCCGGACGCGATGCGCCCAAAAAGGAAAACGATCACGCAATGGACGATATCCGGTACTTCGTTGCGACCGTCATCGACGCGCCCTGCGATGATGCCTTCTTTGCTGCATCCGTTGCAAGAGGCTGACCGCCGCCCTCCCTCATCCCTCCGCCCCCCCAAAAACAACAATTCAAAAGGTGGTGTTTGATTGGCTTTCCGTTTTTTGCACAAGAAGCCTGTGCTGCGCACCGAAGCGCCGCTGCTGCTTACTGCTCCCCGTGCCGCGCCGGTGCAGTCGCTCTCTCTTGTGCCCCCGCCGCAGCCCTCTCCTGCCGAATACCGGCTCTATGATGCCCTGCGCTTTCATGTGCCCGTCATTGATGCGGCCATTCTGAAAATCGTTCGGCTCACAGGCGGCTTCCGCCTCGTTTCCGATGACCCGGACGCGCAGATGCGGCTCGACCGCTTCTCTGAGAATGTTCCCGTCAATGCCTGCGGCCTGTCGCTTCAGCTTTTCGCCGACCAGATGCTCGACAGCCTCCTGACCTACGGAAATGCTGCCGGTGAGCTGCTCACCGACGATGACGGCGCTCCCGCGGGCCTCCTGACCGTCCGCCCCGAATGCCTCAGCATCCGCGCTGATTCCCCCGGCAAATGCGCTTTCTTTGCCGTCGATCAGAAGGATGGCTCTGAGCATCCCCTCCGGCATCCGGAACACCTGCTCTTTGCTGCGCTCAATCCCCCCGCAGGCAGCACCTTCGGTGTCTCTCTCCTGCGCGGTCTGCCCGCCGTTTCACAGATCCTGCTGCGCATCTTCAACTGCATCGGGCTCAATTACGACAGAGCCGGCAATATCCGCTATGCCGTGACCTACCGCCCCGACAGCGGCAGCGCCGCCTATACCAAAGAGCATGTGCAGAAAATCGCTGAGGCATGGCAGGAGGGCATCAATGCCTCAAAATTCGGCGAGCCGCAGGACTTCATTACCGTCGGCGACGTCGATATCAAGGTCATCGGCGCGGACAATCAGCTCTTTGATACCAATGTCCCCGTCCGGCAGCTCCTTGAACAGATCGTCGCAAAGCTCTCCATCCCGCCCTTCCTGCTCGGCCTCTCATGGTCCTCGACTGAGCGGATGTCCAAGCAGCAGGCCGATATCCTGACCTCCGAGCTCGAATACTTCCGCCGCGTGCTCTCTCCCCTCCTGCGGAAAATCGGCTGCGCGGTGCTCCGCGCCGAGGGCCTCGATGCCTGTGTCCGCGTCGAGTGGAGCAATATCAATCTTCAGGATGAGACCGAGCTCGCCGACGCCCGCCTCAAAAATGCGCAGGCAGAGGAAATCGAACTGCGTAATAAAGCAGTTTCGCTGCGCGATGATTTGTAATTGGTAACGGGCACTGCCCCAATCCGCTGATAAGCAGTATATTTGCACGTATCTTCTGTCATTCTGCAATAACGGCATCCCAAACAGCCATGCGTGCCGGAGCAGATGGCGGTCTGCACTGCGAATTCTGCTTCAATATGCGCTGATGCGCCAAAATTCATACCGAAAAGGAGATTTGTTATGTACGATTCCGTGAAACTCGAAAAAGGCATGTATCACCTCGCAAACCGCACCTTCGCTCAGGCTCTGGAGGAGGCTGACCCCTCTGCACAGTATGCCGGTACGCCGCTTCAGTCGCTCGATGCCTTTGAACGTCAGCTCAAGCGCTTCGATATCCGCGTTTCCGGCGAAAACTGCGACCGCGTCGAAAAGTTCTTTACGACAACGGAAAGCGCCGTGCTGTTCCCCGAATTCGTCCGCAGGGCAATCAAAAGCGGCATGGAGGATTCCCTGCTCCCGGAGCTGACCGCAGCCTCCGCTGCCGTCAATGCGACCGCCTGCAAGGGCTTCTCCGTCGATGAGACCGACGGCGCCTACAGCACCGTCACCGCGGAGGGCGCTGTCCTCAAAAAGACTGCGATCACAGAGGGCGACAGCTTCGCGCTCGACAAGTTCGGCCGCATCATCACTGCCTCCTATGAGACCGTCAGACAGCAGCGCATTGATGTGTTCGCCGTCATGCTCCGTGCCGTCGGCAAAAAGCTCGCCGGCGCAATCGCAGCCAAGGCTCTGACTGTCATCAAAAATGCTGCTGATTCCTTCAATTCCGCCGGCTCTGCAATCGCTTATGCCGACCTCGCTGCCCTCTACGGCAGATTTACCGACTACGACCTCACCGCCGTCATCGCCTCCCCGGCCAATGCTGCGGCAATCCTCGCGATGACCGAAATGCGTGACCGCTCCCTCGGTTCGGACGGCGAGATCCGGCTGCCCTTCGGCGCTAAGCTGCTGAAGGATGCTTCGATCGGCGACAGCACCGTCATCGGCATCTCCAGAGACTTCGCACTCGCTGCCTATACCGGCTCCGATGTGCTGCTCGAATCCGACCGGCTCATTGACTGCCAGCTCGACCGCATTGCCGTGTCTGTCCGCATCGGCTTCCAGCCGCTGATGTCCGGCGCTGCCGCCGTACTCAATATCGTGAGCTGAACGGTACCGCTGCGCAATGATCCGTAACGGGACGATATCCTGTTTCCTGTGAAATCAGACAAACGGATGCAGGGGGACTGCCATTGCCGCCCTGCATCCGCACAAAAAAGGAGGTTTTCTATGCCCGATCAGAATGAACTGCTGACGCTCCTCAACCGCTTTACCAAGCGTGAGCATTCGCTTGATGAGGTCTATCTCTTTGATCTCATCCTCTGCGACAATGAGATCGACCGCGACGGCGACTGCTTCTCGGCTGCTGCACTCGAACAGCTCCGCGACCGCTTCGTCGGCGTGACCGGTATCTTCGACCATAACCCGCGCTGCGGCAACCAGACCGCACGCATCTTCCGCACCGAGCTCTGCTCTGACCCCGGACGCAAAACCAAAACCGGTCAGGTCTACCGCTTTCTCCGCGCAAATGCCTATATGGTGCGCACCGAAAGCAATGCCGACCTCATCAGGGAAATCGACGCCGGCATCAAAAAGGAGGTCAGCATCTCCTGCGCGGTCGGCAAGCAGATCTGCTCGGTCTGCGGTGCCAATAAGCTCCGGAAGCCCTGCTCCCATATCAAGGGCAGAATCTACAGCGGTACCAGATGCTATCATACGCTCGATGATATCACCGATGTGTATGAGTGGAGCTTCGTCGCCGTGCCCGCTCAGAAGGCTGCGGGCGTCACAAAAACCTGCGGCGGCGCCTGCGATCCCGAAAAGGAAGCCATGCAGTCGGCACTCGATGCCGCCGGTCAGCTCCTCGACCGCCTGACCGAGGAGCTCCGCAGGGACGTTGTTCGGCTCTGCTACCGCGGCGGCGAAAATGCCTGCGCTAAGGCACTCGCCGACTCAACCGTGCATATGGATGCCGATGCCCTGCTCGCGCTCCGGGATTCCCTCCGCGTCGGGCTCGCGGCTGCAAATGCGCCGGCTCAGCTCATGCCCGGACAGGCCGGCCAAAAGCCGCCCGTGCAGGCCTTCCGCCTCGCTCCTGCGCACCGATCGGAGGTGCCGTATGCAAAAAGCTAAGGTCTCTCAGCTCTTTCTCCTGTTTACCGGCTTGCAGCATGCCTGCGCCTTTGACGATCTCATCGACAGCGCGATGATGCAGGTCAGGTCCATGCTGCGGGAGGATGCTGATGACAGCGATGTCCGGCTCTGCTACCTCGCCGCCGCTGCCGCAAATTTGCAGTACAGGCAGATGATCGCCGCAAGAACCGTCTGCTCGCCGACCTATGCGGGCGACAGCGCCGTGCAGCACAGCGATACCGCCGCATGTGCGCTCGCCGAACGGCTCGCTGCCGAATACCGTGCTGCCGCTGCACCGCTGCTCCGGGATGATGCATTCGTATTCGGTACGGCCGCTTCGCTCTGCGCGGGAGAATGCCCGTGAACGGCGCCGCGACGCTTGTGCAGCGTACCGTGACGCTGCTCCGGAATGCCGGGCTCACTGCCTTCGCGGAATTTGACCGCGGCGGTCTGCCGCTGCCCGATGCGCGCTGCTATACTACGGTCGGTGCCGTGAAAACTGAGCTCGCTGCGGTCATCCCGCTGACGGAGCGCGATGCCGTTCCGCTCATCGCAGAGCTGCGTGTCCGGCTCCATGCACCCGCCGGTCAGGACACCGGTGCGCTCAATGCGCTCCGCGAAAAGGCGCTGGCGGCTCTCGCTGCATCCGGTGATCCGCCCGTCACGCTGCTGTACGAAACCGGATGCTCCTATCAGAAGCAGACTGACCGCCTGTCAGCCGACCTGCATGTGCAGATCGCTGCACTGCTGATGCTCGACAGAGAGGAGGAACCGGATGACACTTGATACCAATCTTCCGGAGCAGACAATCCCGTTCGGAAACCTCAGCATTCCGGTATCGGCTCACACGCTCAGAGCCGAATGCCCGATGCGCGCAAGAGTGCTCTGCGACGGCACTGTGCAGCACTATCTGCTCACCGATGCAGACTGCACCCTGACCCTCTCCGGCTCCATGCCCTTTTCCGACGGCATGGCGCTCTGCCGGGCGCTCCGGACTGCCATGCTGAACCACACTGCGGAGCGTTTTGTCTTTGCCGGGACGCTGTTCACCGGAATGCAGGTCATCGGGCTTGCCTACAGCTCCGCAAAGCATAAAATGCTCACCGAATATACCGTGACCCTGCACGGCACCATGACGGAGGCGTTCAATCCATGAATCCTGTTCTCAGATGCTTCTACCGCAGCGGCCCCGAACGTACCTTCACCGAATGTATCCGGTTTACACTCGTCCGCGACCGCTATCAGCCCTTTGCCGTGCTGCATGTGCAGATGCACACCGACAGCCATGCGGATGTGCCGGTCAGAGTGCAGTTTTCGCTCGGCGGCAGGCTCCTCCATGACGGCGTGGTCGTCAAATGCGACTGCGCCCTCGAACAGGGACAGCATATCCTGCGGCTCACCGCCAGAAGCTATACCTCCCTGCTCGTGCAGAACCAGCTTGTCCCCGGCATCCATACCGATGTGACACTCGCCTCCCTTTTAGAAACCTATGCGCTGCCGCATATCACCTATCAGCCGGATGTCGAGATGATCCGCTATATCTATGTCAAGGACAATGCCTCCATGTGGGACACCGTCACGGCCTATAATTTCAAGCTCAACTCCGGATTTCCTTATATCCGCGTGCCGAATCTGCTCTGCGTGCTGCCGCAGACCGGCACTGTTCCTGCGGCCATTCCGGAGCAGTCAATCCTGAAGCTCTCTGACGGCGGCGAGCTCTCCGGTATGCTCAGCCGCATCGACATGGCAAATATGGTCGGAGAATACGGCACCTATACCCGTTCCAATCCCCTTGCTCCGCTCTACGGCATCGTCCGCGTCAAGCAGATTCTCCTCGACCGGCAGTATGTCTATGAGCCGGACGATGCCCTGCGCTTCCGCATCGCGCTCGGAAACCGCAGGCTCCGGAGCAAAACGGTCTCCTATGCCGGCTACTGCGGTGAGGATGCCGAAGACCTTGTGTCCGTCGGCTCCCGCTTCACGGCCCGTGTCTCACGCATCGTCCTCACCGGCGATCAGGGCGGCCTGACCACTTCCGATACCTTCTACTTCGATGACTTCTGTAATGTGCAGTAACAACAGGGGGCGCCGCTTGCTGTGCGGCGCCCCACAGTCTGTCGAAAAAGGTATCGCTGCGCGATGATTGATAATGGGCTCTCGCTCGCTTCGCTAACCCACCAAATTGACAAGCTGACGCCCCCGCAGACCTTCACAGTCTGCGGGGGCGTATTGTTTTATTCGGATACATCAGCAGAGTTTACTGCTGCGGCGGCTGACTGCCGTTATTCTGCGGGGGCTGCGGAGGCTGCGCGGGCTGCTGTGCATTCTGCGCACCGCCGCCGAAGCGGTCTGCGAGGCTGGTGGTAAGCCCAAGCTGCTGCTGTTTGGCATCGAGCTTTGCCTGCCTTCTGTCGTGGATTTTCTGACCGGCGGATTGTCCGGCTTTCGATTCCGCAATCTTTTTTGCCGCGACAGCCGCGCCCTTGCCGAGCGTCAGTGCAATGAAGGTTGTCGCAGTCTGAACGGCCACAAACAGCACCAGCGTCAGGCCGAAGGTTATCATGAATATTCCGAAGCCGCTCTCGAACCATGTCGGATGCGCTTTCCAGAGCTTGAAATAGCCAACGAGCAGATAAATCACCCACAGGCTGGCTGCGATATAAAATCCGACGCTGCCGTATGTGAACTTTTCAAACGCCTCCCAGCCGTGATACTCGCCGAATACATCCTCCAGCTTATATGCACGCACCAGCGCATTGCGGATGACATTATTCAGAAAGACCGCCAGCAGCAGGCCTCCGATGCCGCCGATCCAGAGTGCCGAGCTGAAATCCGGTGAGCCGTTTGCGGTCTGTAAAGCTGCCGTTAATAACATATGATCCCTTCCTTTCATCCGGCTTCGACATTGACCTGTGCGGTGTTGTCGAATTCAAAGAACATTTTTTCGAGCATCGTCAGCAGAATATTCATGGAAAGAACATCAATCGGATCATTGGAATTCACGTTTTCATTGACTTCATTGATCGACTTGTAGCTGGTGATGCGAAAACGGTAGGTGGTTTTCTCCGGGTCTTTGTCATAAGCCTCCTGCATTTCGGCAAGCTCAGCCTCAAAGACCGGATTCAGCGACGAATCTCCGGTTCGCAGGCAGAAGTAGTAGCCGGCAGAGGTCGTTTTTGCTGAGAGCTGCGACGGAATTGCGCCGCGGTTGTACAGATGACACTGCACAAGATTGAAATCCAGCTTTTTTATCAGCTCCGTGACCTCCTCGCGCGTGACCTTGCGGCAGGTCAGGTATTCCGAATTCCGGTAGAATTTCTTGTCGCGCTCGATGATCTGTCCGCTTTCCAACAGTGCTTTCTTGGCCTTCCTTCTGGCAATCTCCGTCAAGACCGCGACGACGACGATCAGGCCGACAACGCCGATGACGATTAACCAGATAATCGTGCTGTCACTCATAATACTTCCTCCTCTTTTTTCGTTGATGCAGAAGCCGTCAATCCTGCGGTTTCTGTCAATATTGTAGCACATTTCCTGCTGTTTGTCACCACACAAAAGGGTAGTTTTGATGCTGCCGCCGTGCTGTGTGCAAACTCATAGCGAAGCGAGCGAGAGCCCATTATCAATCATCGCGCAGCGATACCTTTTTCTACAAGCTGGGGGAGAGAAAACAAGAGTTTTCTCTCCCCCCCAATTCAAAATAATCAGTTCCGCTCTTGTACAAACTGATATTTTAACAACAAATCCGCGATTTCGCCGCTCCCAAAGCCCTTCCGGCTCTTGCATTCTTCTCGAAAATCTGCTATAATGTAGTATATAATGAAATGCGCTGCTGTATCTGCGGCGCCGGAAAGGAGGCGTGCATTCCCCCAAAAACGGAATGTGCGGTTAAGTTATGCAGACAATCGAAAATATCAGCGCACCGGATACTTATTTCGGCTGCAATGTATTCAATGAGCAGGTGATGCGCAGCACCCTCCCCAAAAAGGTTTATGAAGCGGTCATGAGCACCAGAAGAATGGGTACGCCGCTCCCGCGCGAGGCTGCGGATGTCGTGGCAGCAGCCATGAAGGACTGGGCCGTTTCGCACGGCTGCACGCACTTTACACACTGGTTCCAGCCGATGACCGGTGTCACCGCAGAAAAGCATGATGCATTTCTGACGCCCGCCGGCAGCGGTGTGATTCTCGATTTCTCCGGAAAGGAGCTTATCAAGGGCGAGCCGGATGCTTCCTCATTCCCCTCCGGCGGTCTGCGCGCGACCTTTGAGGCGCGCGGCTATACCGCATGGGACCCGACCTCTGATGCCTTTATCAAGGACAGAACCCTCTGCATCCCGACCGGCTTTGTTTCCTACACCGGCGAGGTGCTGGACAAGAAAACGCCGCTGCTGCGCTCGATGGAAGCGGTCAGCCGCGCCTGCGTGCGGATGCTGCGGCTGTTCGGCAATACAACGGTTCACCGTGTGATGACCGCTGTGGGCCCGGAGCAGGAGTATTTCCTGATCGACAAGGAAAGCTATGATGCGCGTGAGGACCTCATCCTGACCGGCAGAACCCTGTTCGGCGCAATGCCCCCAAGGGGCGAGGAAATGGATGACCACTACTTCGGCAACCTGACTCAGCGCGTTTCCGATTTCATGCGCGAGCTGGATGCGGAGCTCTGGAAGCTCGGCATTTATGCGAAAACCGAGCACAATGAGGTCGCGCCCGCGCAGCATGAGCTTGCACCCGTCTATACGACCTCCAACATCGCGGCAGACCACAACCAGCTCACCATGGAACTGATGAAAAAGACGGCCCTCAAGCACGGGTTGGTCTGCCTGCTGCACGAAAAGCCCTTTGCCGGCATCAGCGGCTCAGGCAAGCACAACAACTGGTCTGTTTCGACCGATGACGGCCAGAATCTTCTCGATCCGGGCGACACGCCGCAGGATAATATGATCTTCCTGCTGACGCTCTGCGCAATCCTCAAGGGCGTCAAGGAATATGCGCCGCTGCTGCGCCTGTCCTCCGCCTCCGCCGGCAACGACTGCCGTCTCGGCGGAAACGAAGCCCCGCCGACCGTCATTTCCGTGTTCATCGGCGATGATCTGCAAAAAGTGCTCGACGCGATCGAGCAGGGCAAGCCGCTCGACGGCACCGGCAAGGAGCGCTTCAATCTCGGCGTCGATGCGATTCCCCAGTTCCGCAAGGATTCAACCGACCGGAACCGCACGTCGCCTATGGCTTTCACCGGAAACAAATTTGAATTCCGCATGCTCGGCTCGGCCGATTCGATCTCCTGCTTCAATTTCGTGATGAACACGATCTTTGCAACGGAAATCACGCAGTTCTGCGAGGAGCTCGAACAGGCTGCGGACTTCAAAACGGCACTGCATGAGCTGCTCGTGCGCTCAATCCGCGAAAACAAGGACATCATCTTCAACGGCAACGGCTACGGCGATGAGTGGTTTGCAGAGTGCAGACGCCGCAATCTGCCCGATTATCCCTCGACCGTCGAGGCGCTGATGCAGTATGACCGCGACGAGTTCGTGAAAATTTTTGAGGCACAGAATGTTCTGAGCCGCGCTGAGATCACCTCCCGCAAGGAGATCCTGCTGGACAACTACAGCAAGACCGTCGGCATCGAGGCACGCACCATGCTGGATATGGCGCGCAAGAAGATTATGCCTGTCTGCATTTCCTATACCAAGCATCTCTGTGAGGCGATCGACCTGAAGCACAGAATGCCGGCCATGCTCAGCATCAGCCCGGCCGTCGAGGATGCGCTGGCTTCTCAGATCAGCGATCTGACCTCCGGCCTCTATGAAGCAATCGAGGATTTGCGCGATGCGCTCTATGTCGCCTCCCATATCGCAGAAGTCACGGAGCGCGCCGCTGCATTCCGCAGGGATGTCGTTCCGGCAATGGAGCGTCTGCGCGCGACCGCAGATGCGCTGGAGGTGCTGATTCCGCAGGATCAGTGGCCGTTCCCGGCATACTCCGAGATTCTCTACAATATCTGACCGTTCATGTACATTACCGGACTGAAGCAGGCCGTGCCGCTGCTGCTTGCGTGGTTTGCAGAGCATGCCCGCGACCTCCCGTGGCGGCGCGGCCGCGAACCCTACCATGTCTGGCTTTCGGAGATCATGCTCCAGCAGACAAGGGTTGAGGCAGTGAAGCCTTATTATGCGCGGTTTCTGGCGGCGCTGCCCGATATCAGAGCACTCAGCGAATGCCCACCCGACAGGCTGATGAAGCTCTGGGAGGGACTCGGCTATTACAGCCGTGCGCGGAATCTGCAAAAGGCCGCACAGCAGGTCATGACAGAACACGGCGGCGTGTTTCCGCACACATACGATGCGATCAGAGCGCTTGCCGGCATCGGCGACTATACCGCCGGCGCTGTCTCCTCAATCTGCTTTGACCTGCCGGAGCCTGCCGTAGACGGCAATGTGCTGCGTGTCTGGACGCGGCTGCTGGGCGATGCCCGCTGTACGGATGACCAGAAGGTAAAGCGGGAGATCCGGGATGCTCTGCGGACAGTCTATGCGCAGACACCGCAGGGACAGCGCGGACAGCTCACGCAGGCACTTATGGAGCTCGGCGCGACGGTCTGCGTCCCGAACGGCGCACCGCACTGTGCGGAATGTCCGCTCGCAGCGCAATGCACAGCACACCGCACGGACACCGCCCCGGAATATCCGGTGCGGAAAGCGAAGAAAGCACGCAGAATTGAGAATTATACCGTTTATATTTTACAGTGCGGCGATGAGATCGCCGTGCAGAAGCGGCCGGATTCCGGACTGCTGGCCGGACTCTGGGAGCTACCGCATCTCGACGGCACCCGCGGTGCACAGGCTGCTGTGCGCGATATCGCAGACTGGCAGACCGGCGCCGCGGAGCTGCTGTCCGTCCGGCACCGCACCCACATTTTTACGCATATTGAATGGCATATGACAGCAGTGCATCTGCTGGTCACGAAAAAGCCGCCCTGCTTCACATGGGTGAATGCAGCGCAGCTCGAAACGGATACTGCCCTGCCGACGGCGTTCCGCGTCTGTCTGCCGGAGGAGGAAATATAATGCATTCTTTGCTGACAGCATTTCCGGCGATCGTTGTTCTGCTGGTTTTTCTGCTTGCCGAAAGCCGGAAGCCTGATTTGCCGGAGACAGCGACCGGCAGGCTGCATGTCATGCTTCTGCTGCTGATTCCGCTGACGGTATGCGGCACATTTCTCTATTATTCAGTCTGCCTTTGGGTCAGCCGTATCGCCGTGCCGTTCGGAAAAGCGCTCGGAACGGTTCTGATCCTGTCCGCAATGGCGGTCGCGGCATATGCCGTGCTGCTGGCAGCGCGCGTGCTTGCACGGCTGCTCCGGCTTGCGAAAAGGGAGCGGCTGACCGCACTGTGCGTCATGCCGGTGCTCTTTGCCGCGGAGATCATTGCGTATTATGTTTACCGGTACGGCCGGTTCTGACCGGTGCTTCCGGCAGGCACTGAGCCGAACGATACTTTGCTCACACTCATATTTCCGGTCAGATATCTGACCGGCCAGAAAGGATGGTTTCTATGACCTACAAAGAGGAATTTATCAGATTCATGACCGAATGCGGCGTGCTGACCTTCGGCGATTTTACGCTGAAATCCGGCCGCAAGGCACCGTATTTCATCAACACCGGCAACTATAAAACCGGAAAGCAGCTCTGCCGCCTCGGTGAATATTACGCGGCATGCATGCAGGAGCACGGCCTGAAGGCGGATGTTCTGTTCGGGCCGGCCTATAAGGGCATCCCGCTAGCTGCATCGGCTGCGATCGCGCTCTGGAAGGAGCACGGCGTCGAGGTCGGCTATGCCTATGACCGCAAGGAGGTCAAGGACCACGGCGAGGGCGGCATGATCGTCGGCTCAAAGCTGGAGGACGGTACGAAAGTCGTGCTGATCGAGGACGTCATGACCTCCGGCAAGGCGCTCCGCGAGGTCTACCCCAAGCTGAAATCCGTTGCGGATGTCGATATCACCGGCATGATCATCACCGTTGACCGGCAGGAAAAGGGCCTCAACAGCAGCAAATCTGCGGTACAGGAGGTCAAGGAGGAGTTCGGCATCGACGTTTATTCCATTGTGACTGTGAATGATATCATCGCCGCGATTGAAAACGGTGTTGTGGACGGAAAGGCTTATCTCCCGCAGATGCTCGCCTACCGGGAGCAGTACGGCGTCGGCTGAGCCGCTCCGATTCCGGAAGCCATGAAAAATAAACGGAATGAACCGGCAGCGCACGCCAAAAGACCGCACAGTGCGCTCCGCACGGCAGGACTGATCGTTCTGATCGTCACGCTGCTGTTCTGTGTCTGGCTGACAGGCGGTGCAGTGGCATACGGCTGGATCAGCCATGCAGACCATTACGGCAGCGAGTTTGCCGCATACGGCAGGTTTTACTATATCCTCGGCGGGCTGATGTCGCTCGGCGCGGCACTGTATCTGTTCCGGCTCGATCTGCCGGCGCTGATTCTCGATGTCTGCGCTTATGTGCCGATGCTCGTGATCCTGCTGCGCGCTATGAACACCGCAGAGGAAAACGGCTGGAGCGGGCAGACTGAGGCCAGCTTCGGACGGCAGGCCGCCGCGCAATGGCGAAACGGCATGATGTGGAATGCTGTGCCGTTTCTGCTGCTGGCGGTGCTGTCTCTGACACGCTTTTTGTCGCAGGATGAACGTGTACGGCGTGCGGAGAAGCGGCGCGCCAGAGAGCGTGAGCTGAACCGTCCGGCCCCCTCCCTGCTCGGCGGCGAAACCCCTGCTGCCGACAGCCGCCGACAGAATCCGGCACCGGACGGCAGAAGCAGCCATAAATCCGCAGGAAAACAGCAGACAAAGAAAAAATAGCCGCCCGAAACGGCGTCTATCTGTGAAAATCGCAGAATCTTGATGAATTACAGATTCTCGACAGTATTTGCAACGGTTCGCGTTTCTTCGCTCTTGCTTTTCGATTTCCGTCGTGATAAAATGGAAACATAAAGCAAAAGGAGGTAGAACCATGCAAAAGCAAGTCAAGGTTCTGATCGGCGATGACACGGCGGAGTACGGTGTATCCTGCGCCAGTGTTCTTCGCGCACAGGGCATGTATGCCTATACAAGACCGAAGAACGGAAACACCGTTCTCGAATCCATAAAGAATGATACACCGGATGTTGTGGTCGTTGATGCAATTCTGCCGCATATGGATGCGATCGAGCTCATGAAGCAGGCAGGCGCAAACGGCGGCAAAAAGCCTGCGTTTATTGTAACCTCATCCTATGACAACAGCTTTGTGGAGCAGCAGGTCATGCAGAACGGCGCGGCATATTTCATGCTCAAGCCGTTTGACCTCAATGTTCTCGGCGAGCGCATTTCGCTGCTGACAAACAAGCAGCCGCTCGGCGCCTTTACCAGCCGCGCAGGGCAGGATCTTGCAATTACCATTACGGATATCATTCATCAGCTCGGCGTGCCGGCGCACATCAAGGGCTATCATTACCTGCGCAGCGCGATCGTCAGCGCCTATCACGATCCTGCGCTCCTCGACAGCGTGACCAAGCAGCTTTATCCGCAGGTCGCGGCGCAGTTCAGCACAACGCCTTCGAGAGTCGAGCGTGCAATCCGGCATGCGATTGAAATTGCATGGGACAGAGGCAATCTCGATACGCTGAATGCGTTTTTCGGCTACACCGTCAATACCTGTAAGGGCAAGCCCACAAATTCTGAATTCATTGCACTGATTACGGATAAACTGCGGCTGCAAAATCAGAATCAGCACTGAAGCACCGGCCGCAGCAGAAAAAGGAGGATTCTTATGGAAAAAATCAAAATCAATCCGGAGGCGCTCGCGGAAAACCCGTTTGAGCTGATTGGTAAGGACTGGTTTCTGCTGACGGCAGGCACACAGG
Organism: Oscillospiraceae bacterium; assembly: GCA_017541275.1. Classification (GTDB taxonomy): domain Bacteria; phylum Bacillota; class Clostridia; order Oscillospirales; family Ruminococcaceae; genus Firm-04. Next base: position 78,510 of record JAFXZM010000020.1, read on the forward strand.
AGCAGGGCTTCAATTTCATGACCTGCTCATGGGGACAGATGGGCGTGCTCTGGAACAAGCCCAGTGTCACCTGCTATGTCAGACACTCGCGCCATACGCTCGGCTTCATGGAGCAGCAGGATATCTTTACGCTGAGCTTTTTCGGTCAGGAGCAGCGTAAGGCACTCGGCTTTGCAGGCTCCCATTCCGGCCGCGACTGCGATAAGGTCGCGGAGACCGGCCTGCATCCCGTCGCGCTGGAGGGCGGCATCGGCTTTGCGGAGGCCAAGCTCACGCTGGTCTGCAAAAAACGCTTCGCTGCCGATCTGCGCATTGCGGATATGCCGGAGGATGTCGCCGCACAGTTTTATGCCGATCACGATGCGCACAGAATGTTCATCGGCGAGATCATTGCTGCATACCTGTAAAGCAACGGATACCAAACAAAGAGCCGTACACGTTTATTCAGCGTGTACGGCTCTTGGCTTATTTCTTCATGTTCTGCTCAATGTAATTGAGATTATGCGTTGCCATCGCGTTGGTCGTGCAGACCGCGAACAGCAGGTCAGTTGCACCGGCATTCTTGATAAAGCTGATCGCATTGATATCAAAATACCGGATATCACACAGATATATTTTTGAGAACGACTGTGTCAGGAACGGCACGAGTGCATTGCCGAAGCTGTCCTTGAAAATAACAAGCACCCGGTCATTCTGCGTATCGGTATCAACCTCCAGAATGCAGTTGTCCCTTCCGACAAAGACACAGTATGTGATCGCGCCGCCCTCGAAAAACAGCCTGCTTTTCTGTCCGTTCTGGAACCGCGTGTCATAGTATGTGCAGACAAGCGAATCGTTGTTCGCGGGCTTGTAATATGTAAACGGCTCCGGATACTTTGCAAGCTCCGAGATTTTGTTGACATTGTAAAACGCACCGAGGTAGCCCTCTGCCGTGACCTTCTGATAGGTGCTGAGCTGCGGGAACGGCACGCCGGCCAGCGATGCAAACTGCTCTGCTGCATAATAAGCACCGAGCGGCTGCCAGTGATAGTCGGTTCTGGAATAGATCGGCTCGTTTTTGTGCGGTGCAATCGCATCAATGACCGGAACGGGCGTCACACCGGACAAAAACTCGGTCATCTTCTCGAAATGCGTCTGCTGGCTGCCGTTGATGAGTGCGACATCATCCGGCTGATAAAATGCCTGCGAGGTCGGCGGTACCATCAGCCATGTATGCACATTCGGGCCGACTGCGGCGGCATAGCTGCTGACCAGCTTGGCATAGCGCTCATCGCTGTTGTAATTGCCGCAGAACTGCTCGACCGCGCGCGGATGATCTGTTCCGGAATTCGCAACAATGATATTATTCTCAATCCGGGTTACGCCGCCGGTGGTAGAGATCACCGGGATATCGGCTGAAGAAGCAGGCTGCGATGCAGGAGCCTGTGTCTGCTGCTGTGTCTGCTGCTGCTGCGTCTGCTGCTGTACGGTCTGTGCCGCCGTCTGCGTCATCACCTGCACGGCGGAGGTCTGTGTCTGTGATGCGGTCACGGAATCCGCAGTCGATTCTGTTGTTTCGGCGGCAGATGTCGTGGTCTGCGGAATCGTTGTTTCTGTTGCTGCGGCAGATGTTGCTTCTGTCACGGTTTCCAGCTCTGCGGTCATGGATTCGGCAGTGCTTTCCTCACCGCCGCAGCCGGTCAGGCAGGCAAGCGGGCTGAGCGTAAGCATTGCGGCTAATATTACCGGTATTTTTCTCATGTTGATCTCCTGTCTTTCTGAAAAGGGGTTTCTCTTACTGCTTGTATTATACGCCGTTTTCCGCGAAAAGTCAAGCAGTCTGCACTTGATTTTGCGAAATTGCGCAGTATTCACTCAGGAACCCGCAATAATCCGTTGTATTTATTCTGTCCGGTCGGGTTGCCTGTCAGTCCCACATTGTATCGCGCTCATCGTCGGCGCCGTGCTCAAGGTCGAAGTAGAGCTTCATCAGCTCATCATTCATTTTATTGACCCGGCTTCTTGTCTCTCTGACCAATGCATTCATATCGCCGTACAGCGAATCCATATCGCCGGTCAGCACCTGCACTGATTTTTCGAGCCGGGCGTTTTCGTCTGCCAGTTCAGCGGTTCGCTCCTCCAGGGCAGAAGCCTGCGCGGAAAGCGCTTCCAGATGCTTGCGGAGCGAATGCAGCCGGCGTTTTTGCCCGGCCTGCTCGGCATTGAGCTGAAGCTGCACCTCTCCGATTGACTGAAGCCGCTCCGTTACGCGCTTCAGAGCATCGGTCTGAAGCTGATTCTGTGAGGTCAGCCAGCCGACCTGTTTTTCCAGTTCCTCATTCTGCGTTTCCAGCTCCGACAGCCGCAGCATCATTTCATCCATTGCATCCGCCTCCCTCATGCACTTGTATTATACCATATAATGCGGGAAAGTGCAATGGGAGCAGTAAAATAAAATTAACCGTTTTGCATCATGGGCGCAGAACCGGAGCCGGGCTCTGCCCGGTGCCTATAAAATGCAGTGTTTTTCGGTCAGATTACCGACATCTTCCGGCTCCCGCCTTGTGCAGCAACAGGAATTATGCTATGATGAACAGGATGCAGAGTTCTCCATAATCTCTGCCATCATCCTTACAAAGCAATGCTGCGCGGTATGCTCTCTGCTGCCGCGCAGCATTGTTTGTTATGATAAAAACAAGACTTAACCCATTAAAAAGCCGACAACTCTTTACCAAGTGATTGACATTGACGGGTGTTTATGCTAGAATAATGCCAAGAAAGCAATGGGGCTGTTCCGCTGAAAAAAAGCGGAACAGCCCTGCTTTTTTGATTTGGGAAAGGAGGATTTCAGATGAAGCTGCAAATATTGGTCGCTGATTCCGGCGAACACGCCGCAAAGAATCTGAACGGCCTCTTTTCTGTTCTGGAGGATACTGATTTTGTCATCAGCAGGCACACGACGAACCTCAATGAAGCAGTCAGTCTGGTGCTGAGCAAAAAGTTTGATATTCTCCTGTGCATCAACCGTGCGCCGGAATATATTGCAGCCAAGCTGCTGCGGCTGACCGGCGGCAGCGGACGAAAAATCCCTGCGATTATTTTCAGCGAGCAGGATGATTCCCAGCGGATGCGCGAGTGCTTTCTGCTCGGTGCGATCGACTTTCTCTCGGATCCGGTTCCGCCGGAGGATCTGCTCGCAGCGCTTACCAGAGCCGCGTCCATGATTCATGAGCAGTTAATCGAATCGGAATACCGTGAAGCTGTCGGGCTGGCACTCGCAGCGCTGCCGCAGTCAGAGGAATTGCAGCCGATTCTTGACAAGCTGCGTGCCTTTCTGCAAAAAATGGAGCATCAGACTGCAACAGTCGAGCTGGCGGCCGATTATTTCGGCTTCAACCGCGATTATTTCGGCAAATACTTCAAAAGCAAATTCAGCATGACCTTCGGCGATTTTTACAAGAGCCTCCAGATCAGCTATGCAAAGCGCCTGCTGGAAACAGGACAGTTCAAGGTGCTGGAGGTGAGCCGGCTGCTCGGCTTTTCTACGCCGGATTATTTCACGCGCGTTTTCAAAAAGCATACCGGCTCCGTGCCCTCCGCCGTCAGGAAATAGCGCTCCGGACGGCATCCAGCAGCATAAAGGGTGCAACCGGCATCAGCAGAAGCGTGAATCCGCAGTGCCGCGCACGGTCCAGATACATCGCATAACAGTCCGGATTCAGCAGCAGAATGACCCTGCAGCCGCATCCGGAAAGATTCTGCATCAATCCGGCAATATTCGATTTTGCATAGATAATCAGAATATGATCCCGCGGATGCTCCGGCATGGCCGAAACAGCGGATACTGTTATATCCGCAAATCCGTCCTCATACAGAATGTCCCGCATCCGCATTCCCACTGCGCCGGAATCTGAAAAAATCTGAATCATTTTCATATGAATTTCCCCTTGCTTATCAGAAATAACATCTCAATTATAAAGAAATTTCTGCAGCATCACAAGGGCAAATCCCCTGCTGCGCGGATAAATGCCGGCGAATGTCGGATAATTGCGGGGGACAGTGCATTGACTTTTCCGCAGAAAAAACGATATGATTATTATGCAAGTTTATCGGCTTATGCCGATGACAAAAAAAACAGGAGGATGCTTTATGTCTTATATTGATGAGATCATCGAGCAGGTGATCGAAAAAAATCCGGACGAGCCGGAATTCCATCAGGCTGTCAGAGAGGTTCTGGATTCGATCCGCGTGATCGTGGATGCAAACGAGGCTCAGTTCCGCCGCGATGCGCTTCTGGAGCGCCTTGTGAATCCGGAGCGTCAGATCAAATTCCGCGTGCCGTGGATTGACGATCAGGGCAATGCACATGTCAACACCGGCTACCGCGTACAGTTCAATTCCGCGATCGGTCCGTATAAGGGCGGCCTGCGTCTGCACCCGTCCGTCAATATCGGCATCATCAAATTCCTCGGCTTTGAGCAGATTTTCAAGAACTCCCTCACCGGTCTGCCGATCGGCGGCGGCAAGGGCGGCTCTGACTTTGACCCCAAGGGCAAATCTGACCGCGAGGTCATGAGCTTCTGCCAGAGCTTTATGTCTGAGCTCTGCAAGTACATCGGCGCGGATACCGATGTTCCGGCCGGCGATATCGGCACCGGCGCCCGCGAGATCGGTTATATGTTCGGCCAGTACAAAAAGCTGCGCGGCCTCTTTGAGGGCGTGCTGACCGGAAAGGGTCTCTCCTACGGCGGCTCTCTCGCAAGAACCGAAGCGACCGGCTACGGCCTGCTTTACATCACCGATGCGCTGCTCCGCGATCATGATATTGATATCAAGGGCAAGACCGCTGCAGTCTCCGGCGCGGGCAATGTTGCAATCTATGCAATCGAAAAGGCACAGCAGCTCGGCGCAAAGGTCGTCACCTGCTCCGATTCAACCGGCTGGATCTACGACCCGGACGGCATTGATGTGGCACTCCTGAAAGAGATCAAGGAAGTCCGCCGCGCAAGACTCACCGAATATAAAAATGCACGCCTGACCTCCGAATATCACGAGGGTCGCGGCGTATGGCAGATCAAGTGCGACATCGCGCTCCCGTGTGCAACGCAGAATGAGCTGACGCTGGACGATGCAAAGCTGCTTAAAGAGAACGGCTGCATCGCAGTCTGCGAGGGCGCCAATATGCCGACGACCGAGGATGCAACCAAATTCCTGCAGGAGAACGGTATCCTCTTTATTCCGGGCAAGGCATCGAACTGCGGCGGTGTTGCGACCTCCGCGCTGGAAATGTCCCAGAACAGCGAGCGCCTGAGCTGGACGTTCGAGGAGGTCGATTCCAAGCTCAAGGGCATCATGGAGAATGTCTATGCGAATATCAGCGCAGCCGCTAAGAAATACGGCATGGAGGGCAATTATGTTGCCGGCGCGAATATCGCAGGCTTTGAAAAGGTGCTGGATGCCATGAACGCACAGGGGATTGTATGATGCGCGGGCAGGAGCTGACCGGAATCCCGTTTACCGGATTCCCGATGAAGCAGCCGGACATGCAGATCGAAGCACCGGCTCCGAACCCCTATGAACCGGTCGCGGAGGAAACAGATTTCTCCCGCGATACGCAGACATGGGACTGACTGAATACAATAAGGATACGCCCCTTTCAAGGATGCAGGGGGCGTATCTCTTGCTGTTTTCTGAAATTGTAATCTGAGAGGAGAATGAGATGAAAACTGTACTCGTCTGTCGGGAGACCGATCCGCGTGAAACCAGAGTCGCGCTGATCCCCGACGATATCAAAAAGCTCATCGCTATGGGCTTTTCATTCAAGGTCGTGCGCGGAGCGGGCGTCAAAAGCGGCTTTTCCGATGCCGCCTACGAAAAAGCCGGCGCCGTCATGATCGCCGACGAATCGCAGGGCTATGACAGCGAAATCGTCCTGCGGATCCTGAAGCCCGCCGGTGCGGACGGCCTGAAGCCCGATACGCTTCACATTAGCTATCTTGACCCGTTCAATGAAAAGGCGCTTCTGCATGAAATGGCAGAGAAAAGAATTCAGGCGGTCTCGCTGGAGATGATTCCGCGCACCACGCTCGCGCAGAAAATGGATGTGCAGTCCTCGCAGACCTCGCTGGCGGGTTATGTTGCTGTTGTCAATGCGGCGGCACGGCTCCCGAAAATCCTGCCGATGATGGTCACACCGTCGGGCACGATCAATCCGGCCAGAGTGTTTATCATCGGTGTCGGCGTGGCGGGTTTGCAGGCAATCGCTACGGCAAAGCGTCTGGGTGCAAGAGTGGATGCGTTTGATACGCGCCCTGTCGTGGAGGAACAAGTCAAATCGCTCGGCGCGAGCTTTGTAAAGATCGACCTCGGCGAAATGGGGCAGACCGCTCAGGGCTATGCGAAGGAGCTGACGCCGGAGCAGATCAAAAAACAGCAGGAGGCACAGGCAAAGGTCTGCGAGCGCTCCAATATCGTCATCACAACCGCTAAGGTATTCGGCAGAAAGGCCCCCCGTCTGATCGGCAAGGACGTCATCGACCGGATGCAGCCGGGCTCGGTCATCGTTGATATGGCGGTTTCGACCGGCGGCAATGTCGAGGGCTCAAAGCTGTTTGAGGAGGTCGTCACGGACAACGGCGTTATCATCATGTCCGGCGATTTTCTGGAGCGGCAGGTGCCGTTTGATGCATCGAAGATGCTCTCGGGCAACTTTACGGCATTTCTCACGCATTTCTACGATAAGGAAGCAAAGGAATTCAAGGTCAATTTGCAGGATGAAATCATGCGCGGCTGTCTGCTGACGCAGGGCGGAAAGATCATCCACGAACGGTTCAAGGAGGCATAATATGGGCGAAATCATGCTGTTGATTTTTGTATTTGTGATCGCGGGATTCCTAGGTGTCGAGCTGATCTCCAAGGTTCCCTCGCAGCTTCATACGCCGCTGATGTCCGGTACGAACGCGATCTCCGGCATCACAATCGTCGGCGCGATGTCCGCAACTGCGGTCGCTGTCCTGAGCGGTGATAACATTGTCGGTCAGGTGTTCGGCATCATTGCCATTGTGCTGGCCGCGATCAATGTGGTCGGCGGCTATCTGGTCACAGACCGCATGCTCGGCATGTTCAAGAAGAAGGGGGATAAAAACAAGTGAGAGACATTATCATCACCGTTCTTTATATGATCTCGGCGGTGCTGTTTATCCGCGGCATCAAGCTGCTCGGCAAGGCCGATACGGCACGGAAGGGCAACGGTCTTTCCGCGGTCGGCATGCTGATTGCGGTGATTACGGTTCTGTTTGAAAAGCAGGTCGTATCGGCCGGAATGAACAGCTATCTGATGATCGCAGCAGCAGTCATTGTCGGCAGCATCATCGGCGCAGTCTGGGCAAAAAAGGTCGAGATGACCGGTATGCCGCAGCTCGTCGCGCTGTTCAACGGCTTCGGCGGTCTGTCCTCACTGCTGGTCGCGCTCGCACAGTATGCAAATTACCGCACGGTCGGCGCGGATGCAGTCCCGTTTGAGGGCGTCACAATGGGCCTGACCATCGCGATCGGTGCAATCGCGTTTACAGGCTCCGTGGTCGCCTGGGGCAAGCTCTCCGGCAAAATGTTCAAAAAATCCGTGACGATCCCGGCGAAAAACGCGCTGAACGCCTTGCTTGCAATCGCCGGCCTTGCGGGCATCTGTCTGTATGCCTTCAGCGGCAGCGATGCGCAGCTTGGCTTCATCGGCATCATTGCCGTAACGGCAGCATTCCTGATTCTCGGCTTTACAATGGTCGTTACAATCGGCGGCGGCGATATGCCGGTCATCATCTCGCTGCTGAATGCGTTTTCGGGTCTGGCGGCTGCATTTGCGGGCCTTGCGCTCAATAACTCTGTGCTGGTCGTGTCGGGATGTCTGGTCGGTACCTCCGGTCTCATTCTCACACTCATCATGTGCAAGGCGATGAACCGCACGCTGTATGCGCTCCTGTTCGGCAGCTTCGGTGCATCGAAGTCGAAGGGCGCGGCAGGCAGCGGCAAGGAGCCGAAGTCAATGTCCGTCGAGGATGCTTACCTGATTCTCGAAGCGGCCTCCTCGGTCGTGTTCATTCCCGGCTACGGCATGGCTGTTGCGCAGGCGCAGCATGCAGTCAAGGAGCTGTGCGATAAACTGGAGGAGAACGGCGCAGAGGTCAGCTTTGCGATTCACCCGGTCGCCGGCCGTATGCCCGGTCATATGAACGTGCTGCTCGCAGAAGCAAACGTGCCCTATGAGCAGCTCAAAACTGCGGATGAAATGAACCCGCAGATGCCGAATACTGACGTCGCAATCGTCATTGGTGCAAACGACGTTGTCAACCCCTCCGCACAGACGGACGAATCCTCGCCGCTCTATGGCATGCCGATCATCAATGCCTATGAAGCGCGGACGGTCTTTGTGCTGAAGCGCGGCAAGGGCGCGGGCTTCTCCGGCGTCGAAAATCCGCTGTTCACGAACGATAATACCGTCATGATCTACGGCGACGCCAAGCAGACCGTTTCCTCGCTTGTCAGTGAATTTGACGACAAATGATCCTTTTGACGAAATCTGTGTGACATTCGCATAATAAACTGGTCTGATTAACAAAATGCAGAAAAACGCTTGACAAATCTTTCACAATATGCTATACTGTCATCAGAACAGCAAAGGGGCTGCGGAGAACGCCGAATCTCCGCAGCCTTTTGATGTTTTCACATCAGCGCGAAATGTGAAGCGCTGCAGGCGGAAAACTATGCACAATGGGGTGCGTGATGCCGGAAAACCGGTGTCGCGCACCTTTTTTATGTTCCGCAGGCAGTTGATTATCAAGGAAATGGAGGAATGATTTATGAACGATATCATTCAAACGGTAGACAGTGAAGTGTTTGCGATCTGGTTCCTGATCGGCGCTGCACTTGTATTCTTTATGCAGGCGGGCTTTGCGATGGTGGAAACGGGCTTTACCCGTGCAAAGAATGCCGCCAATATCATTATGAAAAACCTCATGGACTTCTGTATCGGCACCCCGATGTTCGTACTGATCGGCTTCGGACTGTTCATGGGCGAGGATGCCTGCGGACTGATCGGCAAGCCCGGTTTTGACGTATTCACTGCATACGAAAACTTCGACTGGTCGAATTTCGTGTTCAATCTTGTGTTCTGCGCAACCGCCGCAACGATCGTTTCCGGCGCAATGGCAGAGCGCTGTAAGTTCCTCTCGTACTGCATTTATTCCGGCATCATCAGTGCGCTGGTCTATCCGATCGAGGCACACTGGATCTGGGGCGGCGGCTGGCTCGCACAGCTCGGCTTCCACGATTTCGCCGGTTCCTGCGCCATTCATATGGTCGGCGGTATCGCCGCACTGGTCGGCGCAAAGATTCTTGGGCCGCGTATCGGCAAATTCTCGAAGAAGTCTGACGGCAAGATTCAGCCGAATGCAATCCCCGGCCATAACCTGACGCTCGGCGCACTCGGATGTTTCATTCTCTGGTTCGGCTGGTACGGCTTCAACGGCGCTGCATGTACAAGCACAGGTCAGCTTGCATCTGTCTTTGTGACAACAACGATCGCACCGGCAGTTGCAACTGTTACATGTATGATCTTCACATGGGTGAAATACGGCAAGCCGGATGTTTCGATGTGTCTGAATGCATCGCTTGCCGGACTGGTCGGCATCACCGCCGGCTGCGATGTCATGGATGCTGCGGGTGCAAGCATTGTCGGTATCGTGTCCGGATTGCTGGTCTGCTTCGGTGTCTGGCTGCTCGACTACGTACTGCATATCGACGATCCGGTCGGTGCGGTTGCTGTCCACATGATGAACGGCATCTGGGGTACGATTGCGGTCGGTCTGTTCGCAACCACGAGTGCTCCGGGCAATGATACAATGAACGGTCTGTTCTACGGCGGCGGATTCGATCTCCTCGGCACGCAGCTGATCGGCTTCGGTGCAGTTGCAGCATGGGCAGCAGTGACAATGACAGTTGTATTCCTTGTGATTAAGCACACGATTGGCCTGCGCGCTTCTGAGCAGGAGGAAATCCTCGGTATGGACGCAACAGAGCACGGTCTGGTCAGCTCGTATGCAGACTTCATGCCCGCGATGAATGAGGCGGCAATCGCCGGCTATGTCAAGGGCGATGCCAAGAGCGTCAAGAAGGTACCGGAGAAGGTTCCGGCTGAATCGGCTGTTCCGGTCGAGAACAACGTCCCGAATGACGTTAAGGCGCCGAAGATGACAAAAATCGCAGTTGTGTTCAATCAGGAGAAGCTGCACCACTTCATTCACGCGATGGAGCGCATCGGCATTACCGGTGTGACCGTCACGAATGTCATGGGCTGCGGCATCCAGAAATCCAACAGTTATTACCGCGGCGCGAAGATGAGCGCAACGCTGCATCCGAAGATCAAGGCAGAGATTGTTGTCTGCAAGGTGCCGGTCGATACCGTTGTCAAGACGGCGCGCGATGTGCTGTATACGGGTCAGGTCGGCGACGGCAAGATCTTTATCTACCCGGTGGAGCGTGTAATTAAGGTACGCACCGGCTCTGTAAACTATGATGCACTTCAGAGCGAGGAGCTGCCGGAAACGAATTAAGCCATCACCTAACATCTCATTTCCTTACAAAGCAGCAGAGGCACGGTGTAACAGCCGTGCCTTTGCTGCTGAAAATGCCGCTGCAAAAAAATGCCCCCGCAGATTAAGACGGGTACCCATATAGAAGTTTTGCCCCTGAGCCTTTCAAAGTGCTCAGGGGCATTGTACTTATTGTTACTAAGCTAAATCAGAATTTGCATACTAAAAATGCGCATAGAAAGGATAAAATAAAGAAGAAAAAACATATTTTATTTTTCTTTTTTAGAAGATACAATGCAAATGAACCAAAAGATACTGCAAAGCATAAAGCCGAATATTTCGACGAAATATTTGATTTTCCAAATGTTCCCATCAACAATAATATACAACCAACTATTGAAATAATGGCAAAGAATATGCTGAATATCAATTCACCAATATTATGATTTTTCACTTGATTTCACCTATATATTTAAATTCCTATTTATGCTAGTAATTATAGCACAGTATGGAAGGTCTGTCAATAGAAACGCCATAGTACTTCTGACTTTGCATCAGAAATACCATGGCTTAAAACTTCTATATCAGTGCCGACCTTACTCTGCGGGGGCATGCCTGTTATCGGTATGAAGCAATGATGTCTTCCTTCTGGAGTCCTGTCCGGCCCGTGCAGTCATATTCCTCATGGAAAAGCTGTGTCGGCTGATTGACCGGTACAACGTGACGGCCGCCGGCATGCTTGTAGGCGGTAATCCGGAAGCAGACGCGCTCGGGCTCGACTGCATCAAGCATGATCGTCATATCGCCCTCGGTCTGCTCAGTGCCGATGAGTCTGGTTGCTGCCGAGAACTGATAGATGATCGGCAGACCGTAGGAAAATGTGTGCATGATAGTCAGAACCGGCTTGCGCTTCTCGGCAATCCACTGTTCATGCGGGGTATTGCGGAAAGAATCCTGCGCAATGAGCTCCGGTGTGACAGGCATATTCAGATTTTTCAGGCGGGCACAGCCAGAGAATGCCCCGCTGCGGATTGCATGCAGCGAACGCGGCAGGGTGACTGTTTCCAGTGCAGCGCAGTTATGGAATGCGTTTGCGCCGATCACAGCAACACCGTCCGGAATCACGATCTCCCGCAGGAGGCCGCAGCCCTCAAAGCAGCCGATCCCGATGACGCCGTTTGAGCCGTCCGGGTAACGCATTTCGCCGGGCATGACGATGTTTTCAAGCTGATCGCAGTCGCGGAAGGCATATGCGCCGATCTCGCAGACCGAATTAGACAGCTTGATGCGCTTCAGATTTCTGCACTCGCGAAAGCCGCTCTCGCCGATGACGAGCACCGAATCCGGCATTTCGACCTCAGCAAAGCCCTGCTTGCGGAATTCGCCGCGCTCCACGCGGTCCTTATTGCGGTAACGGATCTTATCCGTTTTTTCAGCAGCTTGTTTTTTTCCGAATAAGCCCATAATCCAACCCTCTTTCATGTTATTGTCCCGGTTGTATGTCTGTTTCCGGGCATTATACCGCAGATTTGCTGCGGTTCAAACCAGATCCGGCTGTTTCGGATCAGACAATGATGATCGTATAGACGATCTCGCTGATGATATCCGGATTGTTCTTATCGAAGAAGAATTCGACTGCCTTGCCGTCAGCCTTGTACATGGCAAAAACAGTTGTTTCCTGTGTCGGTGTGCCGTATTTTGCGACCATGTCATCATAGGTATCGCCGACCTTGATGCCCTCGTTTGTCGCGACAGTGCCGTCGAGCAGATCGACCTCATAGATTCTGTTGAGGCTCTGGTCATGCTCATCCGGATAGGTGACGACCTGAAGGCCGCCGTAGGTGTAGTACATGCTGGTGCCGGTGTATGCGCAGGACGGTGCCTCGAACATCTTGTCATAGGTGCCGAGATTTGCGATGATATCGTCAGCCGGCTCACCGACCACGATCTTCATGCCGTTTGCGACATAATCGTAGGTGATGGCGCCTGCCGGTGCTGCCTCAGAGGAATCTGCCGGCGCATCGGATGCAGCGGGAGCGGTGTCCGCAGCCGGTGCGGAGGTGCTTTCAGCGGCGGAGGACTCTGCGCCCGAAGCTGCGCCGGAAGAACCCGCTGCCGAAGAGCTGTCGCCGCCGCAGGCGGTCAGGCCGCAGAGCATCATAGCTGCCAGTGCTGCACATACAATCTTCTTGTTCATTTCAAAAAACATCCTTTCATTCTCTTGCATTGCATATTTCTGAAAAGGGCGGCGGCACTCACTGTGCTTCGCCCTTGACATTGCCGTATTCTTCGAGGTTTTTGAGCTGCCTGTCGATCTCGGCATCATAGCGCGACTTGATCTCAGCCCATTCCGCGGCGAGCTTTTCCTCTCCGCTGCGGTCCTTCAGTTCATAGCGATCGACGAGATACTGACCGAACCAGTCCGAGAGCTTTTCCGCGCCGTAGACATTGAGATGCAGTCCGGCGTCATAGGTATCGGTGGTGTAATCTATGCCGGTCTGCGCCTGAATATCCTCATCGAGAAAATTGATATACGGAAGATGATATTTTTCAGCATAATCCCTGATCTGCTGATCCCATTCCTCATACCAGAAGGGATAGAGTGAGGGTGCCTTGATAAGCACGAGCTGAATGCCGTTTTCCGCGCAGAGCGACATCATTTTATCGAGATAGTTCCAGCAGTTGTCGCTGAATGTATAGTCGGTCAGCGGCGTACCGGGCGGCACATTCTCCGCGGGCTTTGCGTCCGCGCGGAGGTAGTAGCCGGAAAAGAAATTCGGCTCTGCCCCGAAGAAATACTTGAAATCGTCGGAATTGATCTCACTCCAGCGGCTGTGGTAGCGCAGGATCGGGAAAACATAGGAGAGGAAGCTCTCCTCCTCGGTCATCGAAGCCTTGATGCAGTCCACCTTGGATTTCGACCAGCGCATTCCCTCGATCGACATGCGGTTATAGGCCTCGCTCTGCGGCTCGCCGTACTTCATCGAGAGCACATTGAACACGACCACATCGGGCTTTTCATAGCGCAGGGTATCCTCCAGCAGATAATAGCTCTGCCAGATGAGCTGCTGTGCGGAGCCGCGGATCGTGCTGGAGATGCCGTATTTTTCCCAGAGCTCGACCGGCGAGAAATTCTCATAGCATTCGCAGTCGCCGATGAACAGGACATCGTGATCCATGCCGGTATTATAATAGTCGGCGATCAGGTTGCCTTCAACCACATCGGACATATATTTCGGCTGAAGCAGGCGCTGTGCAGCCGCGAGCAGAACACCCGCGCTGACCAGCATCGCCGCTCCCGCGAAAATCACTTTTTTCTTACCCATTGTTGCTCCTCATTCGCGATCAGAACTGATTGTAGATGAACTGGCTCGAATCGTAGCCGATGCCGTATGCGCCGAAGATCACGACGATCAGCAGCAGCGAAACGGTCAGGCAGCAGCTCAGGAATTTCGACTTGTCGTAGAGCCGTGCGCGGACACTGCCGCGCCGTCCGAGCATACTGGCCGTAAACAGCAGCAGCACGCCTGCGCCGAGCACGATATAATCGGCTTTGCTCAGTCCCAGCTTCATCAGGCTGCCGTTCCAGAGCACCTGCGGGTTCCATTTATAGAACATCGTGCCGAACATCTTAAAGGTCAGCGGCACATCGAGATAGCAGTCGAACATACGCAGCAGACCCATGAGGAAGGTCGTGCGCAGCGCCATGAACCCGTCGTAGGCACGGGTATTGCTCCAGCCGAATTTCTTGTGGAATTTCGTATAGAGCGGGGTGAGGCGCTCGGAGATCAGGATGACCACTGCATTCATCAGGCCCCATACGATGAAGTTCCATGCCGCACCGTGCCAGAGGCCGGTGACGAACCAGACTGCGATCGTTGAGATATAGACCGGCAGATACTTGCCGACATTTTTGCCCAGCTTTTCTCTGCTCCATTTGGAGAGCTTCAGCATCGGCTGACATACGCTGACAGGATAAAACAGGTAGTCCTTGAACCATGTACCGAGCGTGATATGCCAGCGGCGCCAGTATTCGGTGATATTTTTCGAGAAGAACGGGCGCTCAAAGTTTTCAGCGATCGGAATGCCGAGCACCTGCCCGATACCGATGGTAATGTCGATACCGCCGGTGAAGTCCGCATAGATGCGCAGCGTGTAATAGAGGATGCCGAGCAGGACATACATGCCCTGATGCTCGTCGGTATTGGAAATCAGCGCACTCACGGCGGGCATAACGCGGTCAGCAAGCGCGACCTTTTTGAAATAGCCCCAGAGAATGCGCTGAATGCCGAGCATCACGCGCTTGGACTCAAATCCGTTTCCGGCATAGAGCCCCTTGGAGAGATCATCGTAACGGCTGATCGGGCCCTGAATGAGCTGCGGGAAGAACGATACGAACAGCGACAGCCTTGCAAAATTCTTCTCTGCGTCATACTTTTCGCGGTAGACGTCGATTGCGTAGCCCATTGTCTGGAACAGATAGAAGGACATGCCCATGGGCAGCAGGAATCTGTGAACCGGAAGCGTTTTGGAGCTGCCGAACCAGCCGATCACGGTATTGACATTATGCATCGTGAATGCACCGTACTTGATGACGGCGAGCATACCGAAATTCAGCAGCAGGCAGAGCACCAGCCAGCGGAACCGCTTTTTCTTTGCCTTTTCCTTGAATTCCTTTTTCTCGTCCCTGCTCCATTCGGACTTATGCGCCGAGACCTCGTCCTTCGCCTTCTGCGCCATATGCGCGATCCGGTTTGTGATGAGAAAGGTACTCAGCGCTGTCACAAAGATATAGATGAGATTGAAAGGCCCCGAATACGCATAGAAGCCGATGCTCCCGATCAGCAGGAGCATCCAGCGGAAGCGCTGCGGGACAAGGAAATAGACGATAAACAGAACCGTCAGCCCGATAATGAATATCGAATCGGTAAACAGCATTACTCGTCCTCAAGCTCCTCGACCATTGCTGCGAGCGCCTGTGCGGAATTGAAGTTTTCCGGGATGATCTTGTCTGCGGGAATGGTGATATCGAACTCGTTGCTCAGCTCAGAGATCAGCGTGACGATATCGAACGAATCGAGAATCTTTTTGTCGATCAGCTTGTCCTCGGACTCAAAGTCCACATCCTCGTGGAGATCCTGAAGGATCTCGATGATCGTGCTCAGTGTTTCGCTCATGATTGGTTACCCTTCCTTTTCAGTTTTTGGAGATTTGGCCTTATTTTTGCGTATTTTATTCGTTTTCGTAGATTGCTGTCAGTGCCTTGCGGTCGAGCTTGCCGTTCGGGGTATGCGGCATTTCGCCGAGCTGCCGGATCTTGTTGGGCTGCATATAGCGCGGCAGGCGCTCCTTGAGGTAAGCAGCGAGCGCAGCCTTTTCGGCGGTGCCGGTATAGAACAGGACAATCTTGCCCTTGACCTTGTCGTAGATGCAGCCGACTGCCTCCACGCCGTCATACAGGCCGCAGTTGATCTCGATCTCGCCGAGCTCGATGCGGTGTCCCATATGCTTGATCTGATAATCCTTGCGCGAGACAAAGACCAGATCGCCGTCCTCGTTGTAGTGCGCGATATCGCCGGTGCGGTAGATCAGCTCCGGGAAACGTGTTTGCAGCGGGTTCTGCGTAAAGACCTCGGCGGTCTTGTCGGGCTGCCCGAAATAGCCCATGGTGAGGCAGGTGCCGCGGATGCAGATCTCGCCGGGTTCGCCGTAGGCCGCCTCTTTGTTGTTTTCGTCAAGGAGGATGATGCCGGTATTGCGGAACGGCTTTCCGATCGGAATGGCATCGGTGTCCTCGAATTCGCGGTCAACGTGGTAATAGCAGCTCATGCCGGTCGCCTCAGTCGGGCCGTAGAGGTTCGTGAATTTCGCCTCCGGGAGCACCTCGCGCCAGCGCTTGAACTGCTTGACGGGGAAGACCTCGCTGCCGAACGCGATCGTATGCAGCGTTTCCGGCTTCACGGTCTTGAACGTGCCGGTTGCGGAGATCATCGTCAGCGCGGACACAACCCAGCAGATCGTATTGATCTGATGCGCATTGAGGTATTCGACGAGCTGGATCGGGAATGAGAAGCAGCTTTTCGGCACGAGCCATGTTGTGCCGCCGAATTTCAGCGTCGGGTACAGCTCCTTCAGGCACGCATCGAAATAGAGCGGCGTCTGGTTGCCGAAAACGGTATTTTCATTGAATCCGAGTGTTGCGGAGAGATTTTCGATATAGTCGATGACTGACCGGTGGCAGGCAAGGATGCCCTTGGGAACGCCGGTCGAGCCGGAGGTGAACACAATATAGATCGGGTCGATGTCGAGCTGCTTGGCGCGGATTGCGCTGAGCGCGGCATCGTCCGCCGGTGTCTGGATGACTGCATCGAACAGATAGGTTTTGCCGGTATAGCCGAACGACGGAAGCTGCGGCTGTGTTACGGCATCGCAGATCACGGCGCGGGGCTTGAGCTGCTCCAGAATCATCTCAATACGGAAGGCCGGCATTTCGACGTCGAGCGGAACATAGTAGCAGCCCGCATAAATCACGCCGAAAAAGGCATTGATCGCCGCCGGAGACTTCTCCATGAACACGACGACCGGCTCGCCGTACAGCCCGTCCGCATGGAGCGCCGAGCCGATTGCACGGGCATTCTGCGACACCTGTGCAAAGCTGAGCTGCATATTGTCATCCGCGAATGCAATCTTATCCGGCACACGCGGGAGTGTCTGCTCAAGATATTCCAGTACATTTGTCTGCATTGTATGCAACCTTCTTTATTTTATTTCCGTTCTTTCACGCGGTATCCGCAGGCCGTAATCGCGCAGTCTGCGAGCACCTCCATAGCATCGAGGAAGCCGTGGCCGATCACATGCCGGTAATTGATGACAGAAAGCTCCGTACAGCCGAGGATGACGCATTCCGCGCCCTGTGCGCGCATCGAATGCGCAACGGAGTGGAACCGCTCCATATCCGCATCGCGGCCGGATTTCACATCCTCATAGATGAGGCTCATGACCTCCTGCTGATTGGTGCTGTCGGGAATGACGGGACGGATGCCCTGTGCGGTGAGCGCCTTCTGGAAGGTTCCGACCTGAAGCGTGCCGTCCGTTGCCATGATGCCGACGGCCTTGCAGCCGCGCGCCTTCAGCACCTTTGCGCTCTCCTCAATCGGATTGATGAGCATGGCCTGAAAGGCGTCCTTGAGCTGTCCGTAAAAGCCGTAGGCTGTCATGCACGGGATGACCAGCACCTCACAGCCCATCTGTTCGAGCTGTCTGCCGGAATCGACCATGACCGGATACGGATTATCCTGCGATTTTCCGAGCAGGAAAGCAGTTCTGTCCGGTGTCTGGGGTCTGCTGTAGAGCAGCGCCTCCAGATGCTCCTGATCGCGCTCTGCATCGGTTGCTGCCGTCAGAATCTGAAGGAACAGTGCCGATGCCATCGGCCCGAGACCGCCGATGATGCCCAGTTTCTTTTTCATGCTGCTGTCACCCGTGCCGATTATTCCGGTGTTGCCGGATACAGGCTTCTGTCGCGCTCGAAGCAGCCGTTGTTCTTTGCAGAGAATGCGTCCATCTGTGCATCCGTCCAGAGGAAGAAGTCGGAGCGGTTGAAGCGCGGCGTGGTGTCGAAGTGATACCATGCGCCGTCCACCTTGACAAGATTCCAGAAGTGGGCGTTTGTATGCTCATTGGGCTTCGGCTTCTCGACCATCATATTCTCGAAGCCGGCGCTGGTCAGCAGCAGACGGGAGAGTCCGTAGTAGTTGCGGCAGTCGCCGTAGCCCTGGAAGATTGCCTCCACAGCGGAGTATGCCCAGTCGTACTTATGCTTGCTGTCGTGATAGACCATATGTCCCTGTACATAGTTGTAGAGCATTCTGAGGTATTCGCGGTCGGTTCTGCCCTCGCGGTCGATCGTGCTGATGATATAGTCGCCCATGCGGAGGACATCCTCCTCAGAGAGGCGCTCCACATCGTCGATCGAAGCCAGCACATGCAGGGTTGCGGTTTCGGTCGCGGTATTGCCCGCCTCATCGGTTGAGGTATATGTGATTGTATAGTCGCCGGCCTTGCGCAGGCTGAAGCCCTCAGGCTCAGAGGCGATGACCTCGGTCTCGCCGTCATGTGCATCGACGGCCTTTACATCGCGCATATAGCCGATCGGAATGCCGACGATTGTTTTCATATCGGTGACGCCGCTGAGAATCGGCGGCTCGCCGTCGCCGCTGACGGTAAAGTCCGCATCGGCGGTTGTGCTGTTGCCGCTGGAATCGGTCACGATGAGCTGGACATGGAAGGTGCCCTGAATCATAGTAGAGGGCTCCTCGGAGAAGTGATATTCAACCGGACAGAGATCCTCGCAGCTTTCGACGAAGTCCGCAGCGGTCAGCTTCTGGTTGACATAGAAGCTCAGCTTGTCATAGAGCTTGACGACCGGCGGAACGGTATCCTGTGCGACGAGCGTAAAGGGAAGCTCGCTGCCGTGAATCTTCACGGTTGTATCATAGGAGCCGACCTTTGTGATATCCTTGAGGCTGATTGACATTTCGGAATCTGCATATTCCTCGCCGAGCAGCGTTTTGATATCAGCCTCCGTGCCGAGCTCCCATGTGATGACGGGCTCACGGATCGTCAGAACCGCATTTTCGGTTCTGGTCGTGCCGTCGTCGAGCTGCATGAGGATGGCGATATCCTGATTGCCCTGCTTGTCCTCCGGAACGACAAGGAACCGTGCAGCCTTGATATACTGCCGGGTATTGTCATAGAGAAACGCATCCGCAGTCGGGAGCGGCTCGCCGCTGTAGATTGCGATTTCGCTCTTGGCGTAGTCGATCGTGGAGGTCTGTGCGGTGATCTGATTGCCGCCCTTGAGCACAAGCAAAAGCAGAACGCCGCAGAGCACGATCAGCAGGAGTCCGCCGATCAGTGCAAACGCCGTGCGCTTCGCGCCGCCTGAAGATGATTTTGCATAATTTGACCGTTTCATAGCAAAAGCCTACCCTTTCGAGATCAGAATGTCCGCTGGATTTGATACAGTCGTACATTTTATTATAGCGCGTTTGATTCGTTATGTCAAGATTTTTTGGGCTTTTACGGTAAAAATCGGAGACTGAGAGGCGAATTCCGCAAAAAAAAAGTGCATTTTGCCGGAAATCCTGCGGTGAGCCGGAAAACGCGGCAAAATGCATTCGTGATTTTACACAAAATAGATTCACACACCGTCGGAAAACCGTCCGGCTCCGGCGCCGGTTCAGTCGGTGTACGCGAAGAACTGCTCTCTGAATTCCAGTCCGGAAGCCTGCCAGTCGATGTTCGGCACTTCCCTGTCCCAGTCAAAGAGATAGGTGTACATCACGGCGTTGTCCTGCTGATAGAATTCATAGCAGGTGTTCCCGAACCAGTCGGTGCGTTCCGTCCGCCAGATTGCATGCAGCCCTTCGGGACTCTGAAGCTCCTCGAAGCGGTACGCCTCGATGTGATTGATGCAGTAGACGGTGTGATAGCCGAAGAAAACGGCGCCGAGTGCAAACAGCACCGCGATGATTGCCGGAAAAATGCCTTTCTTGCCGCCTTTTTTTGCGGCGGTGCGCATGGTCAGGAACAGCGCCATTGCAGAAAGCGTCATCACCAGCAGAATGACCGGAATCCAGAAATCCTGCGTCAGTCTGAGAACTGCATATTTGATGCCGTAGGAGCTGCTGACGATGATTGCGAGAATCACGCCGCCGATGACCAGAAATGTACCGGAGATTGCCCGAATTCCTTTCATGTTTGACACCTCACATGGATGCGGAGGGCAGGTTTTTCTTTTCGGAATCAGCCGTATGTTCATACGTCAGGCTGTCCGTCCGGAACGGTGCCAGCGGCAGACCGTTCATGCCGAAGACCGTGACCTCTGCATAATTTGTCCAAGCATATCTGACGTAATGCGGAGCAGGAACATCCGCTGAAGTCAGAGTGATGCGGTTTCCGGAGAAAGCCGCCTGCGCGGGGTAATATACACCGTCCGGGCCGGCAAGCTCAAAGCCGCACGGCATGCCGGTCAGCCGGAGTCCGCCGTCCGCATGCTTCAGCAGCACAGTCGCCGTATTTCCGGTGATATAGCTGCTGTCATACATCGGTGCGCAGGCTTCTGCCGCATCCATGCAGCCGTAGACCTCGTAAAGCGCCTGAAGGCAGAGGCGGTGTCCGACCTGTGACTTATCCTTCGGGTGGATATTGTCAAGCTCGCCGCAGTCCGGAATGACCGCAAGGCCGGTGTGCCGCAGCTTGCGGTAAACCCTGTCCTGTGCTTCGCGGATTCTGCACCAGTGCTTATAGTCCGGGGCATCTGCATACCGGAACATCGGGAGCTGCACATTCAGGAAGGGCAGCTCTGCATCGCCCCAATCGCGCCGCCAGCAGCCGATCAGGGCAGTCAGCAGCGTTTCGTAGGCATCGGGGCGGAAATCGTCCGATTCGCCCTGATAATACAGGAACCCGCGCAGCGTATACGGGCAGACCCGCATCAGCATCGTTTCATATGCACCGCACGGCCTGCACTCGTTTTTCGGCCCCATTGGGCCGGGGTAGCGCGATTCGCCGATGATCTTCTGTGCCTCGTCCCATGTTGTCTCCGGATGCGCCTGCATCAGCTCGGAATACTTCACCCACCACACATCCTGATAGGCGGCATACTCGTCAAATTCCGCGATCAGCTCTGCGTCAGTCTTTCCGGCCGTTGCATTGTCGTAGTCGTCGATATACGGTCTGAGGAGCGCATTCTGTTCGAGCACATCCCGCGACACCCACACAGAGGCGGAGGTGCCGCCCCAGTTGCAGCCGATGAGACCAACGGTGACGCCGAGCTTCTTTTGCAGCTCCAGCGCGAAATACAGCCCGACCGCCGACCATGAACGCGCGCCCTCCGGCGTGGCATAGCCCCATGCGGTATTGCGTTCGACCGCATCAAAGCTATCGTCGATGATGCGCTGCTTCGGGGTATAGTAAAACCGCACGCCGCATTCGGGCGTCAGGGTATTCAGCAGTGCCTCACCGTTTTTCTCGTCCTTGATTTCAAATTCCATATTGCTCTGCCCGCCGCAGAGCCAGACCTCGCCGACCGCAATCTCACGGTATACAACAGTGACCGCACCGCTCTGCACAGTCATGGTCAGGCCGTCCGCAGCCGGCATCGGCGGCAGCGTCACGCGCCATTTGCCGTCACGGATGACAGCGGAGGCGCTGTTTCCGCCGAGCGTGACGGTCACGCGCCGGCCGTCCTTTCCGTCGCCCCAGACGGCGATCGGCTTTTCTCTTTGCAGCACCATGCGGTCGCTGAAAATCGCAGCAGTTCTCATATGCAAGCCTCCCTTCGGCATCGTCCGGCTACACGCCGAGCCGCTCCAGCGCGCCGGTGATCGCACAGACATAGTATCCCACAAAGATCACATCCGCCGCCAGACACAGCAGCAGATTGAAAACAAACAATTTCCGCCGATTTCCCTTTTCTTTCAAACACGCGATCGACGCGATCGTCACAAGAATAAATAAGAACACGACCCAAAGATTGATAAATATGATCCGGCAGAGCACATAGAACAGAATCAGCAGCAGATCAATGAACAGCAGCACCAGCGACAGCGCCGATTCCTTGAGATATTCTTTCATGTTATCCCTCCGTCTGAAATCCGTTGAACCATGCGCGCTTTTCAAATTCGCGTTTCCAGACGCGCTTCTGTTCATCGAGCGGCACACCGACCGGCAGCACGCAGATCAGATCGTATTCCTCCGGCACGCCGAGCATCTGCGCCATTTGTTTGCCCTGCCCGTCCGCGTCGGTGATATGTCCCTCGATCCAGCAGCTCGCATAGCCCAGCGCCGTGACCGTCAGCAGCATATTTTCGATCGCCGCAGCATAATCCTGCACGGCAAAGCAGCGCTCGACGCCGTTTCCGTCGGTGTAGGCGATGCGGCGCTTTGTCAGCACGCAGATCATTGCGGTCACGGTCGGGCAGGTCGCGGGCTTCATGACCGAAAGCAGCTTTTGCAGCAGCTCCGCGTCATCAACGCCGATCAGCGAAACGGTCTGCTTATTGCAGCCGGACGGTGCCGCCAGTCCGGCCTCCATGATCTCCCGCAGATGCGCCCGCGGAACAGGCGTCTGCGCATAGCGTCCGCGGTAGCTGAACCGCGCATCGATTGCCTCCCGCAGCTCCATATCATTCGTTCTCCTGTGCCGGTTCTGCCGGCTCTTCGGCGGCTGCCCTGTCAGGCGCTTTCTCCGGCGCCTGTGCATTCAGCCGGCCGTAATCCGTATTGAGATCGCGGATCTTTCCGGCGAGCTTTGCGGTATAATCGGCCTGCTTTGTCCGCCAGACCCAGTTTCCGCCGAGGGTCGAGGGCGTATTGATGCGGGCAGAGGGCGGCGCATCAAGGAAATCCTGCATCTGCGCGACGGCGATGCCGGCGATGCTGCCCCATGCCGCCCGCAGCATGGCACCGGGCAGCTTCTTCGGCTTTTTGACGCCGAGATAGCGCATCGCATAGGCGTTTGTCTCCTTGCTGTTCAGCTTGACCCAGCCGCGCAGCGTCGGATTGTCGTGCGTGCCGGTATAGCAGACGCAGTTTGCGGTGTCATAATTATGCGGCAGATACGGATTATCCGCATCGCTGTCGAAGGCAAACTGCACGACCTTCATGCCGGGGAATCCGGTGCGCTTCAGCAGCCGGACGACTGCCGGCGTAATATTTCCGAGGTCCTCTGCGATGACGTTCATTTGACCGAATTTTGATTTTGCGGCTTTCCAGAGCGCATAGTCCGGCCCCTTGCGCCACTTGCCGTGCTCAGCGGTCTCTGCGCCGTAGGGGATCGCATAGTACCGCTCGAAGCCGCGGAAGTGGTCGATGCGCACGACGTCGTAGAGCTTCAGCGTGAAGTCCAGACGGTTCAGCCACCATGCATAGCCGTCCTTCGCCATGTTCTCCCAGTCCCAGAGCGGATTGCCCCAGAGCTGACCGGTCACGGCAAACGCATCGGGCGGGCAGCCCGCAACGGCAACCGGCTTTTTTTCCTTGTCGAGCTGGAACAGCTCCGGCTGCGCCCAGACCTCGGCGCTGTCATAGGCCGCATAGATCGGGATATCGCCGATGATGCGGATGCCCTTTCCGTTTGCGTATTTTTTCAGCGCATTCCACTGCGTAAAGAAGCAGAACTGCACAAAGCGGTAGAATTCGATCTCCTCAGCATACAGCTTTTTCGCGGCGGCAACTGCTCTGCGCTCATGCTGCGCGAGATCGGGCTCCCAGTCGCTCCACGGTCTGCCGTCGTGCGCGTCCTTCAGTGCCATGAACAGCGCATAGCTGTCGAGCCATGCCTTCTGTTCGGCGCAGAAGGTTTTATAGCCGGCCGGCTTCCGGCGCGAAAACCGCGCATATGCCTGCTTCAGTACGGGCATGACCTGCCGGTACAGCAGTGCATAGTCGATCGTGTCTCCCTGCGTATCCCACTGCATTCCTTCGATCGAATCGAGCCAGCCGCGGGCTGCGAGCCGGTCAAAGTCGATCAGATACGGATTGCCCGCAAAGCATGACGGCGACTGATAGGGCGAATCGCCGTAGCTGGTCGGGGTCAGCGGGAGCACCTGCCAGTAATGACAGCCCGCATCGCTCAGAAAATCAACAAATTTGTATGCTGCCTGTCCGAGCTTGCCGATGCCGTATTCCGACGGCAGTGCCGAGACCGGCAGCAGAATTCCGCTTTCCCGCATAATTGCCTCCTGAAATGAAAAAATGTACACGGATAATCCCGCAAAAAGGACATATATTATGATTTGAAATGAAGTATGAAATGACGCTGTTTCGGAGTGATGCACATGACAAAGCATACAGGCGAATACATCGCCGCATTTTTATTCGGATTTTTTGCATACTGTCTGTTTGAAATTGCGCTGCGCGGACGCACGCACTGGACAATGGGTCTGCTCGGCGGCATCAGCCTTGCTTTGCTGTACAGCATGGAGCACCGGCTCGATGCGCCGCGCACAGTCAGGGCATTGCTCGGCGCACTGTTTGTCACCGCGGCGGAATTCACCGTCGGGGTATTTGATAATCTCATCATGGGCTGGCAGGTCTGGGATTATTCCGACCGCCCGTTCAATCTGCTGGGGCAGATCTGCCCGCTGTTCACGGTTGTATGGTTCGTGCTGTGCCTGTTCGGGCTGCATTTCTGCAAGCTCCTGCGCAGGCAGTATCAGCCGCGGAGCGACTGAATGAACTCAGTCAGCTCGCAGGCCATTTCGCACTGCTCCGGAATGCGCGGATGACCGGGCGTAGCCATTCCGGTGCGCGAAAAGCGGAACCGCAGCACGCGCGGGCTGTTCATGCGCTCACAGGCATCATCGAGAAGCTGCTCCCAGAAATCGTCGTGCATCAGCACAGTCAGCAGCAGAATGAATGTCGCGTCCGGATATTTCCGCATCAGCTCGCCGAGAATGCCGCAGTAGGTCTCAAGCCAGCGCTCCCGCTGTTCGGGGGAGAGAAGCTGATCGCGCCCGTCGAAATGCTGATCGTTCTGCCCGATCGCGACGGTAACAAAATCGGGGATATACCGCGAAAAATCCCATTGCGTCATTGCATCGCCGGGGAAATATGCGAGCTTGTCATAGGCAGTTTCCATGCCGTACCGGCCGTTGTCGAAATAGCCGGTGTTGTCAAAGAGGGCGATGCCGCCCTGCGCGACAAGGTGTACCTGTGCATTCAGCAGCCTTGCGGTCTGCATTGCATAGCTGTGCCATGCGTTGTCGTATTTCGAGTCATAGACCGGCGGGTCCAGGGCAGCGACCTTGTCCACCGCCTCGACAACAGAGCCGGCGGTCACGCTGTCGCCGTAGCATTCGAGCTTCAGTGCGGGAAGCGGCGGCAGCTCCGCAAGATCGGCGCCGTCTGCGAGTGAAATGCCGCAGAGCGTGAACGAATGGGTCGAATCCTGCCGCTTGAACAGCGTAAAGTGATGCAGTCCGTCCCCGCTGACCGGAATCTCATAGCTCTGCGGGACACCGTTTTCCTCATTCAGCGCAAGCTGATGCTGCTTTCCGTCGATGAAGAACCCGAGCTGCAAGCCGTTATAGATGCGGTGATTGGCGATGCTGAGCACCAGCGTATCGCCGGTAAATGCGAACTGCACAAGCGAACCCGCCCAGTAAAACACCGGCGCATCCGGGTCGCTGAAATCAATGCGCCCCATATATTGCAGGCGGGGGTCGGAGGGTCTGACGGTTTTCATCTCAGCTCTCACCCTTTTCCTTTGCTTCCTGCACCTTCCGGTCAACGGCGGCAAGCCGCTCCCTGAATTCCGGATTGTTTGTGAGGTCGAAGGCGACACGGGTGAACAGTCCCTCCAGCTCCGGCTTTCCGTATTCCTGTGCGGAATCCGCGAGCGTGACGGCCAGATTCACGAGATCGCTGTTCGGCGGCGGCTGAAGGCCGTATTTCCGGTAGACATCGAGGGTCTGGCCCTCAGTCGGCGGCGCGAACTTCTGCCCGTATGTTTTCATATGACGCATGACGTCCTGAAGCTCGATCTCCACGGGCTTGGAGCCGTAGAAGCGCAGGCTCTCGAAATAGAACACGGCGGCCTCATAGAAATCGCCGACATAATAGCAGTAGAAGCCCATATTCGCCAGCACACGCGCAATACGCTCTGCGGATGTGCAGAAGCGAAGCGTATCCTGATTGACCGCGAGCAGCTTTTTGCCGTCGCGGCGCAGCTTGCAGAGCTCTGCCATTTCAAAGCGGACATCCGCGCTCACCGGATTGAACCGGATTGCCCGCTCCAGAGCTTGTTCCGCCTCATCGAGCTTTTTATTATCAAGCAGCACATAACCGTAGAGCTGCAAATAATGTGCAAAATCAAACGGAGCCCGGTCAAAATCCGTATCATTCGGATAATAGAACCGGTACATATGGTATTCAAACGGATTGCGGAAGCTGAAGAGCCGCGGCTTTGCATCCTCATAATGTGCGGCAATCTTATCGGAAAGACCCGCAAGCAGCGTTTCTGCCTCCTGCATTTTGCCGTCGTTTACGAGCTTCAGCGCCTGTGCGAACACCTGATCCAGCCGTTTGCCGTTGAGGAAGGTCATCTCGGTGAATTCCGCGCGCTGCTCCTCCGGCATGATCGAATATGCCTTTTCCGCGATGGCCTCAAGCAGCTCCTCTGCATTTTCCTCGCGCCTGAGCTCCTGGGAAAGGCTGCTGAGATAGTTCATATCCTGCGGCAGATCGCCGGTCAGTCTTTCCTCGATCTGTTTCATCAGTTCCGTGACTGTCATATGTATACCCTCACTTTTTTCATGTTTTTATGAGAAGATCGGCAGAGAGCTTCCGCCCTCTGCCGGTCATATCGGTTTGCCGGAGGCCGTACAGCGTTCACTGCATCGGCGGACCGGACTGATTGTAATTCCCGAACTGATTGACGGGATTCTGCGCGGGCGGATACCCGCCGCCCGGCATTTGCGGATAGCCGCCGCCCGTAAACGAAGCGGGACTGCTGCGCTTATGTGACAGGAAATCCATCACGCACGCGCCTGCGCCGGCTAAGAAGAACAGCAGACACAGGAAAAATCCCCATTTGGTATGCGATTTCAGGTAGTCGCCGTAGGAGGCGAACATATTGAGCTTGGTGCATGAGATAAATGCAATCCTTCCGATCAGCAGGAAGGCCGCACCGCCTGCACCGAGTCCGGCACAGACATGGCTCATTTTGTTTGGCTTTTTCTCAAAGACAAAGAGCATCGCGACCGCAGCGCCGCCGCAGAGGAACGAGAGCAGCATCCAGATATTGATTCCGTTTCCGAAATCGGCTTGGTCCATGGAAACATCGGAGGTATCGCTGCCGGTGCTTTCTGCGAGGCCCTTCTTGAAGCCTTCCTCGAATCCCTCATCGAACTCATCCTTCATGGAGTCCGGAATGCCGTAGATCTTGCGGGCATCGAGCTTGCCGAACATGATGCTGAAGCCGTTGTAGGGACCCCAGCCGAAGCCGTCGCTGTTGAGAAACTTTGCGGCCTCCTCCATCTCATCCGCATCCTCAGCGCTCATACCGCCCATCAGGCCGCCGAGCGCTGCGAGCTTATTCAGGTCGCAGGATACGGTGACGAACGGGAAGCAGAATGCGACCAGTGCGAGCAGGAGCGCGATTTTGGCGATCAGACGAAACGGCAGACGGCCGCCCGCAGCGCCCGAAAGGTCTCCGCTGAGGCCGGAGGAAACAGAGGCGGGAGCAGGCTGTACATAGGCCTGCTGCTGCCCGTAGGATGTTTGCTGCTGTCCGTAAGATGTTTGCTGCTGTCCGTAGGATGTTTGCTGCCCGAAGGTCTGCTGCGGTGCGGCGGGAGCCGGCGCAGCAGCCAGAGGCGCTCCGCAGACCGGACAGACCGCAGAGCCGTCCGGAACCTGCTGACCGCAGAATTTACAGAACATAAGGCGAACACCTCCTGTTTTTCAAATGTGAATCAGTGTCAGTGCGCAGCTCAGTACGGATTTTGCGTCTGCTTTTTGGAATTCGCGAATTCCAGGAAGCACGCAGCCGCACCGGCGGCAAACAGGATGATACACAGGATCATGCCGATCTTGGTATTGATCTTCAGCATATCTGACATGCTGCCCATGCCGTAGCTGCTGAGCTCTCCCGTATCCATACTGTCCAGTTCATCAAATCCGTAGAAGGATTTGAACGTGAGGCGGCTGACTGCGACCAGAACTGCCGCTGCAACACTCAGCACTGCACCGCCGATTTCCAGCTTCTTGCCCTTGATGAACATAATGCCGAAAGCGAGAACGCCGCAGCCGAAGGCACCCCAGAGCCAGTAGTTCTTTTTCTCGGAGGCAGCCTTCTCCTCTTCTTCCGCTTCGGAAACAGACGAGGAGCTGTCGTCTTCATCATCATCATACCAGTCCCAGTCGTCATCATCCTCATCGTCATCGCCGAACATGCTGCTCATGCCGCCGCTCAGATCAGAGGTCGGATCATTGTAGTCCATATTGCCGAGCATCATGTCGAAGCCGGAGAACTTGCCGATCTCCTGCTCGCCGCCCATGCTGCCCATGGAGCAGGAAACGGAAACGAACGGAAGGAAGAAGCAGAGCAGTGCCAGAACGATCACGACCTTGGCGATCATCCGGAACGGCAGTGTCTTCACGCCGGGGGCACTCAGCTTGCCGGCCGCCGATGAAGTGCCGTAGGCAGGCTGCTGACCGAATGCACTTTGCTGATAGCCGTCCTGCTGGGGCTGAGCCGGAGCAGGCTGACCGTATGACGGCTGCTGACCGAAAGTCGGCTGCTGGCCGTAAGACGGCTGCTGACCGAATGCATTTTGCTGATAGCCGCCCTGCTGGGGCTGAGCCGGAGCGGACTGACCGAAAGTCGGCTGCTGACCGAAAGTCGGCTGCTGACCGTATGACGGCTGCTGACCGAATGCATTTTGCTGATAGCCGCCCTGCTGGGGCTGAGCCGGAGCGGGCTGACCGTATGACGGCTGCTGACCGTATGACGGCTGCTGGGCGGGAGCAGGGCTCTGCATCGGATCGGGGAGCGGAGCCATCTCCGGAGCGGCCGGAGCCTGCGGCTGTGCAGCGGCAGCGCCGCACATCGGACAGTTCATGGCGCCGTCCGGCACCTGTGAACCGCAATTTTTGCAAAACATAAAAATGCGCCTCCTTTTTTGATTAAAATGCAGTAGATTGAAGATTGATGTATGAATCAGCCGGTACACACAAAGCCGGCGGGATTCCGGGAAAAGTGATTATTCAGCGTCAGATTCCGGTTCTGCGGTCTGAATGCCGAGAATTTCGAGGCTGGCCTTGTCAACGGGCGACGGGCAGCCGCTCATGAGCTCGCGGGCATTCTGCACCTTCGGGAATGCGACCACATCTCTGAGCGATTCGGCCTCTGCGAGCGTCATGGTCAGTCTGTCGAGGCCGATGCCGAGGCCGCCGTGAGGCGGTGCGCCGTACTGATACGCCTGCACGAGGAAGCCGAATTTTGCTTCGATCTCCTCATCCGTCAGGCCGAGCGACTCAAACATTTTCTGCTGAAGCTCATAGTCGGTGATGCGCATGGAGCCGGAGCAGAGCTCGGTGCCGTTCAGCACAAGGTCATAGGCCTTTGCAAAGACCTTTTCAGGCGCGGTATCGAGATATTGCAGGCATTCGTCCATCGGCATTGTGAACGGATGATGCATCGCGAGCCATTCGCCTGTTTCCTCGTCCTTTTCAAAGAACGGGAACTGCGTGATCCACAGGAAATTGAACTCGCCCTGCGGGATGAGATCGAGCTTTCTCGCGAGCTGGTTTCTCAGTGCGCCGAGCACCGGCAGCGTGACGGCTGTTCTGTCCGCGATGATGAGCACGACATCGCCCTGCTCCGCACCTGCGGCATCGAGAATTGCCTTCAGCTCGCCTTCCTTCAGGAATTTGCCGAAGGAGCATGCCGGCTCCGCATCGACCCAGCGGATGAATGCGAGACCCTTTGCACCGATGCCTCTGACGGTCTCGGTCAGCTTGTCGATCTCCTTGCGGGTGAGAATCTTCGCGGCATCCTTTGCGGTGATGCAGCGGACGGTGCCGCCCGCTTCGAGCGCATTCGCAAAGACCGGAAACTCAACATGCTTCACGGTCTCGGAGAGGTCGGTCAGCTCCATGCCGAAGCGCAGGTCGGGCTTATCCGAGCCAAAGCGGTTCATCGCCTCGGTATAGGTCAGTCTGGGCAGCGGCGTTTTGAGCTCTCTGTGCATGACGTCTTTGAACAGCCGGATGAGGAAGCCCTCGGTCAGATCAAGGATATCGTCCACATCGACGAAGCTCATTTCGAGGTCGATCTGTGTGAATTCCGGCTGACGGTCCGCTCTGAGGTCCTCGTCGCGGAAGCAGCGTGCGAGCTGAATATAGCGGTCATAGCCGGCGACCATGAGAAGCTGCTTGTAAATCTGCGGGGACTGCGGCAGCGCATAGAATTCGCCGTGATGCACGCGGGACGGAACGAGATAGTCTCTTGCGCCCTCCGGCGTGGATTTCATCATCATCGGGGTCTCAATTTCAAGGAAGCCGTTTTCATAGAAATACTGTCTTGCACACTGTGCGATCCTGTGCCGCAGAATGAGATTCTGCTGCAAGGGTGCTCTGCGCAGGTCGAGATAGCGGTATTTCAGGCGCAGCTCCTCATTGACCTTGGTCTGCGCGGTGATCTCAAACGGCGGTGTTTTCGCCTTGGAGAGAATGCGCAGCTCTGTGACATAGATTTCGACATGACCCGTTGCGATTTTGTCGGTCTTGCTCTCGCGCTCTCTGACCTCGCCCTTTGCGAGCAGCACATATTCGCTCTTGCAGGACGCTGCCTTTTCAAAGAGTGCGCGGTCGGTCGTGTCGTCAAAGGTAAGCTGCACGACGCCCGTGCGGTCGCGGAGCACGATGAAGATGATGCCGCCCTTATCGCGGATCGTATCGACAAAGCCGCCGACGGTCACGGTCTTTCCGGCTTCGAGCACCTCGCCGCAGTAGCAGGTGCGCTTCATGCCTTGCATATTGTCCATTGGTTTCCAGACTCCTTCAAATAAAGTATAATATGTATCTCACCGTTTGGTGATGCATGCGGTTTTTACGGCAGGACCGTGACCTCTCCGGACGGTACTGTCACGGTCTCCTCCGCGGGTATCAGCTCTGTCTGCACGGAGGTCGCTGCGGTTTCATCGGCCGGCGCAGTCAGCTCGGTAAGCGTATCGGTCAGGGAGGATTCCGGTGCTTCGGGGCGGGTATTATTACTGTCCTCGGATTCGACCAAGAGAGACAGCATTGCCACAAGCCCGCCGATGCCGCAAATGACCAGACCCATATCCCAGGGCTTCTGATTCTTTTTATCATCATGCGGAAACAGGCTTTCCGGCGCAGAGGCTGTGAGAAACACGGCTCCCATCAGGGTCATGACACATCCGAAGGCAATGCCGCTCCCGATACCGGCGAAATACGTGAATCCCATTGTCAGCAGAAATTCGCCGAAAATCAGCCATATTTCCAGCGCGCCGATCCAGTTTTCACGCTTATTTTCCTGTTCCTTCAGGTACTTCTTTTCTGTCTCCTCCTGCTGCCTCTGCTTCTCGGCACGCTGCTTTTCGCGGCGTTTTCTCCGCCGTTCCAGAATTTCCTCATCATCCGGCAGATCATCATATTCGTCATAATCGTAAGATGTCAGCGATCTGCGCCGCGGCCGTTCGCCGCGGTGAATGATCTCCACGCGCCTCACATCGTCCTGCAAGGCAAGCTGTGAATTGCAGTGCGGACAAAGGGCGGTATTCCTGCCGGGCAGAAACCTGACATTCGCACCGCATTTCGGACACTCCATACATGTGATCTTCATATCTGCCCCTCCTTTTTCCGTCATGTTTCTGTTTTTCGCTGCCGCTTGGGGTATGATGCATTCCGCGTGCTCATCTTCTCCTGCCGAGAATTTTCCGGACGAACACACGTTCATAGAACCAGTGCATCCTTGAAAGCAGCCTGTCATACAGGATGAACAGCAGATTGCCCGACACAATCAAAATGACATACATCGCCGGAGCGGTATCCTCAAAGGTCGGCAGACCGAGAATATAGACCGTCAGCCAGTAATCCAGCACAATAAAAATATTGAACAAAGCCTGCTTGACGGCAAACCGCAGGAGCTTCAGGGGGACTTTTTCGAGATACATCCGCAGAATGGGGTAATAGCCGAAGAACAGCACGAACATCAGTGCTGCCTCCTTGTCGAAGGTCACGATGAGAGAGAGTAGGCTTACGGCAACATAAGTCAGCCACGCCCAGCTCACGGAAACCTCCTCGACCAGAATCAGCATCAGCATTCCCGCACCCATGGGAGCGGCGATATACAGCGCCGGAAGTACGCCGGTCAGGAACATGACCGTCACACAGAGCGCAGCGACAATGCCGCCGAGCGCCACGCGGCTGCTTTTGGACTGCATGCGCGTCATAGCCGGAGCCTGCGGCTGATGCCGCCCGCAGCGGCACGGAACGTGTCGGGATGCGATTGTTTCAAGGCCTCTGCGCTCCTTTCATGCAGGGGAGGGCATCCGCCCTTCCGAGCTCGTCCATATTTCTTATATCATACCACAAACCGTCAGAAATGTCAATAAAAAAACATATATCCTTATGCAAATTTCTCACGCCGGGCGACGGCCAGTGCATCGCAGCGTTCGTTTTCAGGATGTCCGGCATGCCCCTTGACCCAGCAGAACGTGACCTTATGGCGCTCCAGCAGCGGCAGCAGCCGCTCCCAGAGATCGGCGTTCAGTGCGGGCTTTTTGTCGGATTTGACCCAGCCGTTCCGCTGCCAGCCGTAAACCCAGCGCTTTGTAATGCTGTCCACGACGTATTTGCTGTCGGTCGTGACCGTCACCGCACAGGGCTTCACCAGCGCCTCCAGCCCGGAAATCACGCCCATGAGCTCCATGCGGTTATTGGTCGTATGCGCCTCGCCGCCGGAAAGCTCCTTCTCGTGCATTTTCCCCGCCGCATCGGTAAATTGCAGGATCGTCCCCCAGCCGCCCGGGCCGGGATTTCCGCTGCATGCACCGTCGGAAAACATATTCACCTGCGGCAGTCCGCCGTTCAGTATCATAGTGTTTCTCCTCCTTATATGGTATCGCTCTCCCATTATCGCCGATTTCAGCGGAAAATGCAAGTCCTGCAAATAGATTTGTGAAAAATGCCAAAAATGCCGCGATTCAAAAAAACTTGGAAAAAAGACTGGATTTTTATTGATTTTTGTGCTATAATGTGGGTATATCCGGACGCTAAGGGGATTTCTGCGCCCGCAGAAACCGTCAAACAGGCGCCGGTAACAAAGAATGGAGGTTTTTCCAATGGGCAAAAAGTATTGTTACCTCTTCTCTGAGGGTAACGCAACCATGCGCGAGCTCCTCGGCGGCAAGGGCGCGAATCTGGCTGAGATGACCAATATCGGTCTGCCGGTTCCGCAGGGCTTCACCATCACCACTGAGGCCTGCACACAGTACTATGAGGACGGCCGTCAGATCAATCCTGAGATCATGGCTGAAATCGAGGAGTACATCGTCAAGATGGAAGGCATCACCGGAAAGAAATTCGGTGACAAGGAGAACCCGCTGCTCGTTTCCGTCCGTTCGGGCGCAAGAGCTTCTATGCCGGGTATGATGGATACCATCCTCAACCTCGGTCTGAATGAAGAGGTTGTCAAGACAATGGCTGAGAAGTCCGGCAATGAGCGCTGGGCATATGACTGCTACAGAAGATTTATCCAGATGTATTCCGACGTCGTTATGGAAGTCGGCAAGAAGTACTTTGAAGAGCTGATCGACAAGATGAAGGCAGACCGCGGCGTGAAGCAGGACGTTGAGCTGACCGCAGCAGATCTGAAGGAGCTTGCAGAGCAGTTCAAGGCTGAGTACAAGTCCAAGATCGGCGAGGATTTCCCGACCGACCCGAAGGCTCAGCTCATGGGCGCAATCAAGGCTGTTTTCCGTTCGTGGGACAACCCGCGTGCAAACGTCTACCGCCGCGACAATGATATCCCGTATTCGTGGGGTACCGCTGTCAATGTCCAGATGATGGCATTCGGCAACATGGGCGACGACTGCGGCACCGGCGTTGCATTTACCCGTGACCCGGCTACCGGCGAGAAGAAGCTGATGGGCGAATTCCTGAAGAACGCACAGGGCGAGGACGTCGTTGCCGGTGTCCGTACCCCGATGCCGATTGCACAGATGGAAGAGGAGTTCCCGGATGCTTATGCAGAGTTCATCAAGGTCTGCGGCATCCTTGAGGAGCACTATCACGATATGCAGGATATGGAGTTCACTGTCGAGAACAAGAAGCTCTATATGCTCCAGTGCCGCAACGGTAAGAGAACCGCTCCGGCTGCTCTGAAGATCGCATGCGACCTCGTCGATGAGGGCATGAAGACCGAGCAGGAAGCTGTCCTGATGATCGACCCGCGCAACCTCGACACCCTGCTGCACCCGCAGTTCGATGCAAAGGCTCTGAAGGCGGCAACTCCGCTGGGCAAGGGTCTGGGCGCATCCCCCGGTGCTGCATGCGGTAAGGTCGTCTTTACTGCTGACGACGCAGAGGCATGGAACGCACGCGGCGAAAAGGTCGTTCTGGTTCGTCTGGAGACCTCTCCGGAGGACATCACCGGCATGAAGGCATCTCAGGGTATCCTGACTGTCCGCGGCGGTATGACCTCTCACGCAGCCGTTGTTGCCCGCGGTATGGGTACCTGCTGCGTTTCCGGCTGCTCCGAGATCAACATGGACGAGGCGAACAAGGTGTTCACCCTCGCCGGCGAGACCTTCAAGGAAGGCGACCCGATCTCCATCGACGGCACAACCGGCAATATCTACAAGGGCATTATCCCGACTGTTGACGCTCAGATCGCAGGCGAATTCGGCCGCGTTATGGGCTGGGCGGACAAGTTCCGCAAGCTGAAGGTCCGCACCAATGCGGATACTCCCACAGATGCCAGGAAAGCCCGGGAGCTCGGTGCTGAAGGTATCGGCCTTTGCAGAACGGAACATATGTTCTTTGAACCGGAAAGAATTGCAGCTTTC